>DASXFH010000306.1:0-15705 GCA_036489655.1 Acidobacteriaceae bacterium
TGCTGCTGCTGCCGCAGCCGCTGCAGCTCCTGAATAATCTCAGCCGGAGTCTTCACCCGGCTTTCAGGATTGGCAGGCGCAGTCGAGGCTCCAGGGATTGGGTCTGGCCGCTCAACCACAGGAGGTGGCTGTGGCGGGGTGAAACTGTTGTCGCCGTTGTCATCGTTGTCGTCCGACTGGTCGTCCGACGACTCCGGCTGAGCCGGGCCAGTCGTGGCGCCACCGCCAGTGCGAGCCGTCAGCACGATCTCTTTAGGCGTGCCCTGCTCGGTAGCGCCCACCATCAGGAAGTTATAGCCCGCGCCCTGCAGCAGAGAGGACAGAACATCGCGCGGATCGCCAGGCCCGTAAATGCCAAAAACCCTCTGATCCTGCCGGAAGCCATCCACCTTCATGCCGCCGGAGGAGGTCAGATGCTGCAGAATCGAGGAAAGACTGGAGTTATCGGCCCGAATCGTCAAAAGTCCGCCGTCGAGCCTGATTTTGGCCGGTTCAGCGGGCTTGTCCATCAGGGAAGGTGGCCGCGCGGGCCCGTTTGCGGCCGGTTTAGCGGTTTCCGTCGAGACCGTAGCCTGATCGCTGGCCCGTGCCTGCGGAGCTGCCGCCGCATGATGAATGGCCGGGTGGTGGACAGGCTCGCGGGCCGGCGCCTGTCCGGGTAGAATACCCGGACGCTGCATCACCTGCCCGGCACAGGACGCCGCTAAAAAGGCCGCGGAAAGCCAGGCAAGGCATCGCATTAGACGTATGGACCGCATCGAAGTCCTGTGTACCGGCGGGGCAGCGCGCAGGCGCAAAGCTCGCGCTTCTGTGTACTAGACTAGCAGTGATTTGAATTCGCTCAGGTTCAAATCGAAAGGGACGTGTTTCATGTTTTGCCGTCATCGCTCGCTCGGGCCAAAGTTCCTCGCGTGTCTCCTGCCTCTGGGACTGGCCGCTCCGGCTTTTGCCGTCTCCTGCACCACACAGTCGCAGATGAAGCCGGACCAGCGGACCATTCTCGCCCAGTCCGCTCAGATGCTGGCCGCCAACGTGAAGAATGGCAATGCCGAAGGCGTGCGGGCGCAGACCATTCCAGCCGTCGCTTCGAATTTCGGCGGCATCGCGAACACTATTCAGGCGATGAATGCCTCCATTCAGCGCGCAACGCTCACTGTGGATCTGCTGTATCTGCTCGATGCTACCGACATGAAGGCGGCGCAGGATGCCCAGTTCTTCTGTGGCGTGACGGGCTCGCCACTGACCGTGGAGGTTACGATTCCCGGCCTGCCTCCCGGCAAGTACGCGCTGGCGGTTCTGCACGCCACTGGTGTGGAGCACCCCCAGCAGTTGTCCATGATCCTGCAGAACGACCCGCCCAACAGCGCCGTCTGGAAACTGGCCGGCTTCTTCACCAAGCCGATGACCATCGACGGCCACGACGGGCTTTGGTTCTGGGACCAGGCCCGAACTTATTCCGCCAAAAAGAACGACTGGACGGCCTGGTTCTTCTACAAACAGGCCCAGCTCCTGCTGCAGCCGGTGGACTTTATCTCCAGTCCCAACCTGCAGAAGCTGCAAAAGGAAACCGAAGAGACGCAGCCTTCCGGAATTCCGAGCAGCACCCAGCCCGAGTACCTGGACACAACCGCCGGCAGACTCCAGCTAACCGATGTCCATGTTGGTGATTTCAACAATCAGATGGACCTGATCGTCACCTACAATGCTCCTTCCAACCTAAGTCCCGTTCAGGGGCGCGAGCAGGTGATGGCCCTGATGAAAGCCCTTCTCGATCACCATCCCGGACTTGCCACCGCCTTCCACGGCATGTGGGTCCATGCCTCGGCTCCCGGAGGCCAGACCCCATTTGCTTTGGAATTGCCCATGAGTCAGATTCAGAATTCAGCTCCCGCCCCCGGAGAGCGCAGCTAGCTACGTCGTTCAACCGGAAAGCCATGCAGCACGAACCCTGGTATTGGGAGAGGACTGGAAAAGACCCTCAGCGAAGCAATGGAAGAACGGCGGTCTACGCCCAGTTTTGATGGCAGACCGATCCCGGATGCCGACCTGGATACGATCCTCGATGCCGGAGTGAATTCGCCCAGCGGCTTCAATCTGCAGCCGTGGCGCCTGATTGTGGTGCGTACGCCGGAGCAGCTCCGCCGTCTGCGCGCGGCCGCCTTCAATCAGGCCAATGTGGAGGAGGCTTCCGTCGTCATCGCGGCCTGTGGAGACAAGGACGGCTGGCGCACGGACACCGAAGAGATGATCCGCATGGGCCTGGAACGAGGCATGACGGAGAATTACGCCGAATCCGCCCGCGTCAGTATTCGCGAATACCTGGGCGATCATCCGAATCTCCCCGCGTGGCTCAACCGCCAGGTAATGGTCGCGGTCACCACCATGATGTGGATGGCCGAGGTCATGGGCTACGACACCGCGCTTACCGAAGGCTTCGAGCCGGAAAAGGTCTGCGAAGTCCTGAAGCTGCCCCTGAGCTATGTTCCGGTGACGCTGCTGAGCATCGGCTACCTGAAGGGCCCGGACAAATTCGACGGCGGTCGCTTCAGCATGCACCGGACCGTCTTTGACGGCGAATACCCCAGGCCGTTCAAGCCGTAAAAGGAACGATATCCGATGAAGACCTGCGGCCGGCCGCCCTGCCATGAGGCGTGAATATCCCGACGCGCCCATTGCCGGCGTCGGAGCGGTGATCGTCCGCAAGGCGCCCGCGGGCCAGCAGGTCCTGCTCATCCGCCGCGGCCAGGAGCCGCTGAAGGGCGAGTGGTCGCTGCCCGGCGGCGCTGTCGAGCTGGGCGAAACTCTGGAAGAGGCAGTTTGCCGCGAGGTTCTCGAAGAAACCGGTCTCTTCGTCGGAACCGTCGATGTCGTCCAGGCCTTCGACCGAATCTCCCGCGACGCCGAAGGCCGCGTCCGCTATCACTACGTGCTCGTCGATTTTCTCTGCCGCATGAGAGGCGGATCGCAGGTGCCGGAAACCATCGCCTGCGCCACCGATGCCCTCGAAGCGCGCTGGGCCGGGCCCGACGATCTGGCCGGTTTGACGCCCCTCACCGTCGAGGTGATCCACAAAGCCTGGCGAATGGCATCCTAAAGGCAGGGTGCTGAGGGGATGGCCACCACGACGGCGCCGCCGCAATCCGTTCGCAGAAGGCGCTGGCGCAATTTCCGGCTGGGGCTTTTCGCGCTCCTCGCGCCGATCGTGGCTCTCATCGCCTTTGCGCTTATCCGTCCCCTGACGCTGCTCTGGTATGGCGCCCAGCTTCGGCTGCGGTTTGCCGGAATCCACAGCGACTTCACCTCCATCGAGTTGCCTGGCGTCGGACGAGTGCGCATTCACTATTACGCCGGGGGGACCGGCGGTCCGGTTGTGCTGGTGCATGGCCTCGGTGGCCGAGCTGAGGACTGGGCTCGCCTCATGCCGCAGCTGGTCCACGATCATCACCGCGTCTATGCGCTTGATCTGCCTGGCTATGGACGCTCCGACTGGCCGGCGAACGCCACCTACTCAATCCGCGAGGAATCGGACGCCGTTGAAGCCTTCATCGACAATCGCCATCTGGAGCGGACCGATCTCGGGGGATGGTCGATGGGCGGCTGGATTGCCATGCGCGTCGCTCTCGACCAGCCGCAGCGCATTCGCCGGCTGATGCTCTTTGACAGCGCCGGTACCCGCTTCTCTCTCAACTGGGATCCTTCGATCTTCGAGCCGGACACGCCGCAGAAGCTCGAGAAGATGGACGATTTGCTGATGCCGAATGGCGCTCCCCACATTCCCGGGTTCATCCAGCATGCCATCTTTCGATTTGTGAAGAAACACGGCTGGGTCGTCCACCGCAATCTGGACTCCCTGCTCACCGGCAGCGCCCTGCTCGATGGCAAGCTGGGTGCGCTGAAGATGCCGACGCTGATCGTCTGGGGCAAGGAAGACCATCTGATCCCCGTCTCTGTCGGCGAGGAAATTCACCGCGACATTCCGCAGTCGGAGCTGGAGATCTTCGAGGGCTGCGGTCATCTCGCCGCAGCGCAGTGCGCGGCCCAGGTCGGCCCCGTGGTGCGTGGCTTTTTAGACGAGCGAGCGCCAATCCCCGGCCAAACCGCCGAAATCGGGAAGACGCGGTAGCGTCGCGTTTGAAGCGCAATCCGCGGTGCGCTCCGTGTCCTCTGTGGTGGCTTACCGGGCGTGGTTTAGTGCCTTGGCTCTGACTGCAGGATCTGCTGGCGAAGCTGATCGCAGAACGTCCGATACTTGCGCACGTACCGGAAGTTCACAAACAGCGTGGCTCCCGCGATCAGTACGCAGGCGAAGAGAAACCAGCGGTCGCGCTTTGCGGGAAAGCGGCCCATCAGCCGAAAGCAGATGGATATGAGAAACGCAGCCAGCGTGGCGAGAACCGTCAGCGGCGCCAGCGAGTCGCAGTATATGGCTGGCGAATGAACGATAAACCAGCCGGAAGCAATGGCCGTGAGCAGCGTTATGCCGCCGGTAATCGCCAGCCGCCATGGATACTTGCGCGGCGATCCGTCCGCCTGAGCTCTGCGCTCTGAGCTCTGTGCGCTGCCTTTCAGAATCCGCCCTTTCCGATGTCCATATCCGCCGGCAGCGGATTCCGCTCGTCGATGTATTGCTCGATGGTCCTCTCCAGCAGTCCCTGCGCGTCGAGAACGAATTCGATGGCATCGCGTCCGGCGCCCTGCCCACCCTCATGCGGCGTGACGTAATGCGCAGCGGCTTTCACCTGCTCTCGCGCATTGGCCACGGCGATGGCCAGCCCGCAGACCCTCATCACCGGCAGGTCGATGACATCGTCGCCCACGTAGCAGATTTCCTGCAGCCCGATTTTCTCCTTTTCCATCAGCTCGCGCGTGGCCTGCATCTTGCAGGCCTGGCCCATGTAAACGTGCTCGATGCGCAGGTCGCGGGCTCGCAGCGCTACGGTTTCCGAAATGCGTTTGGTGATAATCGCAAACTTGATCCCGCCCAGACGACCCAGAGAGATGCCGGTCCCGTCATGGGCGTTGAAGCCTTTGGCTTCCACCATGCTTTGCGAGGAGATGCCGTAGCCGCCTTTGTCCTTCATTGTGTCCGCATGGCCGGCCGTAGTGGCGCTCGGCCCGGAAGCAGGGAAGATCCAGATGCCGCCGTCGGTCAGCACGCCATCCACGTCGAAGATGATCAGCCGAATGCGCCGAGCCCGCTCCGCGGCATCAGCGGAGGTGAAAGTAGCCATATAACCGCATTGTAGCGATTGGCTTCCCATGTTCCGGAGGTCACGTTCCCCCCGCGAATCATGGAGGGAAACGGCACGCTCGCAGTCTAAAATAGACAGATGGTTTGTATGGCAACGCCGGGAGTCGGCCGCGCATGAGGCGTACCTGGCGCCTGCTGTACTACACCCGCCGCTATGCGCTGCAGGCGCTCTCGGCGGTGGTTCTGGCCGCCGGTGTCGGTGCGCTGGACGCGTACCGCGTCCTGCTGATCGGTCCGATCTTCGACAACGTGCTGAACCCGGGCGCCGCCACCCGGCGAGCCAACCAGACGCAGCTGCTGGGCGAGCTGGGGAAGCGCTGGCACATCAATGTCACCCCGCAACTGCTGGTTCCGCATTTTCTGCATATTAAGAATGACTGGGGCGTGATCGCCTTTGCTTTTGTCGCAGCCACCCTGCTGAAGGGCATCTGCGACTACGTCGGCACCTATCTTGCCAATTACGCCGGCTACGGCATGATCACCGACATGCGCGACGACCTCTACGAGGCCATCCTGCGCCGCTCGGTGTCTTTCTTTCAAAAGCACACGACCGGCTCGCTCCTTTCCGCGCTGATTACCGACATCGAACGCGTGCAGTACGCGATGTCGACGGTCCTCTCCGACTTCCTCCAGCAGCTTTGCACGCTGGTGTTCATGATTATCCTGGTCGTCGGATTGGGCGGGCGTCTGGCCTGGGTGCTGGTGATCTTTATTCCCATCGCCATCGGATCCATTGCCCGCATCGGCCGCGATGTTCGGCGCACAACGCGCCGCGGCCAGGACAAGCTGGCGGACATTCAGAACATTCTGCATGAAACGATCACCGGGAACCGCATCGTCAAGGCCTTCAACATGGAGTTCTGGGAGCTGCTGCGCTTCCGCCAGGCGGCGAAGCGCCTCTTCCGGGCCAATTTGCGCCTGGTGCGGGCGCAGGCCATTACTTCGCCGCTCATGGACTTCATCGGCGCCGTGGCCATCGCCCTGCTGCTGTGGGTGGGCCGCAACGAGATCGGGCACGGGGCGATGCAGGTGGGCACCTTCCTGGCCTTCATCGTCGCACTGTTCAAGCTCTACGATCCCATTCGCCGTTTCGGCACCTACTACAACAATTTCCAGCAGGCCTCCGGAGCCTCCGCCGCAATCTTCAGCTTCATGAACGATCAGGATGAAGTGCCGGAAGCGAAACACCCCAGGGTCCTGAAGGAATTCAGAGACAGGATCGTTCTGGATAAGGTCAGCTTCTCTTATAAGGATCAGGAGAGCGACGTGCCGCGCATCGTGCTCGACGACATCGACCTGACCATCCAGCAGGGTGAGGTCGTCGCTCTGGTCGGGCCCAGCGGCGGCGGAAAATCCACGCTCGTCAATCTGATCCCGCGTTTCTTCGATGTCACCGGCGGCCGCATCCTCATCGACGGCGTCGATGTGCGGGACGCCAGCCTCTCGTCTCTGCGCGCCCAGATCGGCAAAGTTACGCAGGACACCATCCTCTTCAACGATTCGGTGCGCAACAACATCGCCTACGGCCAGCCGGACGTTCCGGTTTCCCGCGTCGTCGATGCGGCCAAAGCCGCCCTCGCCCACGAGTTCATCGAAGCCATGCCGGAAAAGTACGACACCGTCATCGGCGAAAAGGGCTTCCGCCTCTCCGGCGGCGAGCGCCAGCGCCTGGCCATCGCCCGCGCCATCCTCAAGAACGCGCCGATCCTCATCCTCGATGAAGCCACCTCCGCCCTGGACGCCGAGAGCGAATCGCTGGTCCAGGCCGCCCTCGGCAATCTCATGGCCAGCCGCACCGTCATCGTCATCGCCCATCGCCTCTCCACCGTGCGCCGCGCGAACCGCATTGCTGTTCTCGAGCATGGACGCATCACCGCCATCGGTTCGCACGAAGAGCTGCTGCAGACCTCCCCGACCTACCATAAGCTTTACCGCCTGCAGTTCATGGATCTGGCCGACAGCAACGGCAACGGTCACCAGATCGGCGGCAACGAGCCCGAAATTGTCGACCCTGACGCCGTCAGCGAACCCGTTCTCACAGGAAAGACCCCACGATGAGCGAAGCACAGCCCCCGGTGTATTCCATGACCGGATTTGCCCGCGTTGCCGGGCGCGTCTCGGAAACCCTCGGATTCAATCTCAGCCTCAAGAGCGTCAACCATCGTTTTCTCGATCTGCATATGCGGCTGCCCCAGGGTACCGAGGGCATCGAAATGCAGCTGCGCCGCCTGCTGAAAGAAAAGCTGCGCCGTGGCCACGTGGAGGTCACGCTGAATCTGGAGCGCAGCCAGAAAGCTGAAGCCGGTTACGATCACGCGCTCGTCGCCGCCTACATCGAGGCCTTCCGTGCAGCCGCTGCCGAGCACAAGCTCAAAGCAGAGCCCGACCTCAACGCGGTCTTTCGCCTGCCCGGCGTGCTCGTCGCCGAGGCCCGCACCAGCGACGACGATCTGCAGAAGCTGGAGGAAGCCGTTCTGCGCGAAGTGGACTCCCTGGTCGCCGGCCTGCAAACCATGCGCGCCCAGGAAGGCTCGCTTCTTGCCAATGAGCTCCGCGCCGGAATGGAACGGTTGCGCACCCTCGTCGACGAAGCCGCGACGCTCCGCGAAAACGTCCAGCAAGCCTATCAGGAGCGTCTGAACCAGCGCATGAAGACCATTCTCGACGGCGGCTTCGATCAGGACCGGATCCTGCAGGAAGCGGCCCTCATCGCCGAGCGCAGCGATGTGGAGGAGGAGGTCACGCGCCTTCGTACCCACATCGATCACTTCGTCGGGCTGCTGGATCAGGGCGGGGAAGTCGGCAAGAAGCTCGACTTCCTCCTCCAGGAGATGAATCGCGAGGCGAACACGCTCCTTTCGAAAACCAGCGGCGTCGCCGGTAACGGCACCCGCATCACCGAATCCGGCCTGGGCATGAAGTCGGAAATCGAGAAGGCACGGGAGCAGATCCAGAACCTCGAATGACGGGCCTCCGGCAAATATCGCCGGCAGCATCTTCGGTACCAGGGGAAGAAAGACACTTGGCAGGAATTCTCTTTATCATTTCGGCGCCCTCGGGATCGGGCAAATCGACCCTCGTGAACCAGCTGCGCTCCCTGGTGCCGGGGCTGGACTTTTCCGTCTCCTGGACTACGCGCGGTCCGCGCGGCTCCGAGCAGGAATCGCGGGAATACCACTTCACCACGCGAGATCATTTCGAAGAGATGGTGCGCCGCGGCGAGTTCCTCGAGTTCGCTCAGGTTTTCGGGAACTACTACGGCACGCCCCGCTCTGCCCTGGACCAGGCCTTTTCCCAGGGCCGCGATCTGCTCCTCGACATCGACGTTCAGGGGGCAGCTCAGGTTCGCACCAGCATGCCCGATGCCGTTTCCATCTTCCTGATGCCGCCCTCCCCGGAGATCCTCGCCACCCGCCTGCGCAATCGCAGCCGCGCCGAAGGCAGCATCCAGGAGGGGATCATTGCCCGCCGCCTGGCTCAGGCTCGCCAGGAGATTGAGAATTACCGCGATTATGGTTATATTCTCGTCAACGATATTCTGGACCGCGCCGTAGAGGAGATGGCCGCCATCGTCGATGCCGAGCGAATCTGGCATCACGGATCGAGCGATGGCGTTCCGGCGGATCGGGAACGGGTGCTGCAGATCGCCGAGAGCTGCCGCCAGGCCGACTCCGAGGCGAAGATCCGGCCCGTGCTCCAGGCTTTTGGCGTCCCGGAGCCGGCGTCGAAATAGGTTTTGCGAGATCCTTCTCGCGGAGGACTGGATGAGTATCGAGCACGAATACGACAGCAATTTCCGATACGTGCTGGTGGCCGCTCGACGTGCACGCCAGTTACAGAATGGCGCCGAGCCCCTGGTTCCCAGCCATTCCCGCAAGGCATGCCGGGTGGCGCAGGAAGAGATTGCGGCCGGCAAGATCACCTATGTGAAACCCGAGGACGCTCAGGTGCTCAAGCCCGAAGTCGAAGCTCCCGACATCCCGAAGTTCGCCCCCTGAAGCCTGCTCGCGTGCCCAACGAAGCGCAGCAGACGGTCGAAGGGCCGGTCGGTTGGGGGGCTGAGAAGCGGCTATGCCGTTGTCGGCTTCGTTGCCGGCAAACCTTATCTGCCGACACCTGCGCACTACCTGACTCTGCGCTCCCGGCTCCCAGCTCCTGCCTCCCGGCTCGGCTGCGTTTAGACTGTTCCTATGAAAGTGACCGTCGGTGTCTCCGGGGGCATTGCTGCCTATAAAGCCGCAGAACTGGTGCGCGATCTGCAAAAGCAGGCCCTGGATGTTCACGTCGTCATGACCCAGGCCGCCCAGCGCTTCATCCAGCCGCTGACCTTCGCCGCGCTGACCGGGCACAAAGTCATTACCAGCCTGTGGGCCGCCGAAGGCGACGATCCGGGCGACGCCGCGTCCGCCATCGAGCACATCGACGCCGCACAGAATACCGATGTATTGGTCGTCGCACCCGCGACCGCCGACATCCTCGCCAAATTCGCGCATGGCCTCGCCGATGATTTTCTGACCACCATGTACCTGGCCACCACGGTCCCCGTGATTGTCGCTCCCGCCATGAACGTGAACATGTGGCAGCATCCAGCCACCCGGGCCAACCTCGAAGTTCTGGCAAAACGCAATGTCCGCATCGTCGCGCCCGACAGCGGCTACCTGGCCTGCGGCATGGTCGGCGCCGGGCGTCTTGCCGAAAACCAGGCCATTGTGGACGCTGTCCTCAGCGTCCTGCACCGCCGCAACGATCTGGCCGGAGAAACCGTTCTCGTCACTGCCGGAGGCACGCGCGAAGCGCTCGACCCGGTCCGCTTTCTCGGCAACCGCTCCAGCGGCAAGATGGGCTATGCGGTGGCGGAGGCCGCACAGAACCGCGGAGCCCGCGTTATTTTGATCACCGCCCCGACCGCGCTGCGGGCTCCGGCCAGCTGCGAGGTCCTCCCCGTCACCACGACAGCCGAGATGCGCGCAGCCGTCATGAGCCGCCTCGATCAGGCCACCATCGTCGTCAAAGCGGCAGCCGTCGCCGACTACCGGCCGCGCGTGCAGGCCGATCAGAAGCTGCGCCGCAGCGGCACGCTGACGCTCGATCTCGAGCCCACCCAGGACATCCTCGCCGAAGTCGTCGAGCGCCGCCGTCCCGGCATGCTCATCATCGGTTTCGCCGCCGAAACCCAGGACGCCGTCGCCCATGGCCGCGATAAGCTCCTGCGCAAGGGCGCCGACGCCATCGTCCTGAACGACGTCTCACGCGAAGGTGTCGGCTTCGATTCCGATCGCAACGCCGTCACCTTCCTCACCCGCGACCGCGCTATCGAATTGCCGGAGATGAGCAAGCGCGAGCTGGCGGATGAGATTCTCAATGAGGTGCTCACGCTCCGCCGTCCGCGCCAGCTGCTCGCCGAGTCCGATACCGACCATATCCTGAGCTTGGGAGAACACGCTTGACCGAGCGGCTCGCTCCCGCCAAACAGGAAGCCATTCGCGCCCGCATCGCCTACTTCCGCGATCTGGGGATTTTTGATTTTTACCGTCGCGAAGGCCCAGCCGTTCCTGAATCGCCTGCGGCCACCGCAGTGAACGAACTGGCGGGAACCTCCGCCCGTCAGCCTGATCTGGAGAATCCGCCCTCGATGCCCCGCACGCGCTCCCTCCCCGTCCTTACAGAACCGGCACCGCCCGCTGCTCCGAACGATCATGCCGCCGCTTTGCACGCCATCCGGCAGGACATTGGCGACTGCACCCGCTGCGCCCTCCACAAAGGCCGCAACAAGCTGGTCTTCGGCGACGGCGATCCCCACGCGCGCCTCATGTTCGTCGGTGAAGGTCCGGGTGCGGACGAGGACGCGCAGGGCCTGCCCTTCGTCGGCCGCGCCGGCCAGCTGCTCAACAACATGATTGCCGCCATGGGCCTGCGCCGCGACCAGGTTTACATCGCCAATATCGTGAAATGCCGTCCGCCGCAGAACCGCGTTCCTGAGCCCGACGAGGCCAACACCTGCGCGCCGTTCCTCTTCCGCCAGATCGACGTCATCCGCCCTGAGGTCATCGTTGCCCTCGGCTCAACGGCAGCGACCTACCTGCTCGGTGCGAAGAGCCCCCTCAGTGCGTTGCGCGGACGCCTCCATCACGCCCGCGGCATCAAGCTCATCGTCAGCTATCACCCCGCCTACCTGTTGCGCGATCCACGTCAGAAGAAGGAAGCCTGGGCCGATTTGCAGCTCGCCATGGCCGAGCTCGGCCTCAAAGCGCCAGCCAAAGCCGGTAGCTAGTTCTCCCACCGGGCGAAAATTTCGGTTAGCTCCTGAGGGCTCGCCGCGTCGGTTGCCCAGCGAAATGTTCCTGTTTCCTTCATCTCGCGAGCCGCGCGGAGAACAGCGCCGAAGGCGGCGCGGCAAAGAGCGCTCCCCACACTGATACGCCGGACCCCAACCGCCGAAAGATCATCGACGCTGAGCTGTACGCCCTGGAGTCCCATGAGCACATTGACCGGACGATCTACGGAGCGCACCACAGCCGCGATATCCTCGCGCGTACGCAGGCCAGGAGCATACAAAACATCCGCGCCGGCTTCCTGAAATGCCTGAAGACGCGCG
The DNA here is from genome assembly GCA_036489655.1 of Acidobacteriaceae bacterium. GTDB lineage: Bacteria > Acidobacteriota > Terriglobia > Terriglobales > Acidobacteriaceae > Palsa-343. The sequence goes on from DASXFH010000306.1 coordinate 11,847, forward strand.
ATCGTATCCGCCAGATCAGGCCGGCCCCAGAGAAAATTCTCGGAGCGAGCGGTCAGAGTGAAAGCAAATGGGAGACGCCGAGCCTGTTCCACAGCCGCCCGTACCCGGTCAACGGCCAGGGACATTTCGTAGATAGGACTGTCGCCCCTCCCGGTGGCGTCCTCGATGGAACCACCCACCAGCCCGGCATCGGCGGCGAGCCTGATCGTGTCGGCAACACGCTCGACTTCGTCGCCAAAACCATTCTCCAGATCGGCGCTGACGGGCAGCGGCGAGGCAGCGACGATCTCGGCGGCAGAGGCCAGCGTCTCTTCCCGGGTAAGAGTCATGTCCGCGCGCCCGCACGAGAAAGCGTAGCCCATGCTGGTGGTGGCGAGCGCTTCAAAACCCATGGAAGCGAGCAGGCGCGCGCTGCCCGCGTCCCAGGGATTAGGAATGACGAAGGCCCTGTCGCCCTGGTGCAGGCTGCGAAACCTTTCACCCTTGACAGCCTGCGTTGCAGATGTGTCGTTCACCGCCATGTAGCCCATTCCATTTCTGCTTGCGACCCAGCTTCACCGCAGCACTAGGTTACCGGCTGCCTCTGTCACCACGGCAGCGTCTCACCCAGATGGATGTAGGCGCCCGTCGGCCCGTCCTCCGGCAGCGTTGCCAGCGCTACGCTGGTCTTCGCTCCGTCAGGAATCTCCATCGGCGCGGCATCTGTACCCATATCCGTCTTTACCCATCCCGGATGCGCTGAGTTGATCTTAATCTTAGTGTCCTTCACCTCATGCGCCAGGTGAATCGTGAAGGCATTCAGGGCCGCCTTCGACGCGTCATAGGCAAACGCCTTGGCATTGTAGATCGGCGAATTCGGATCCGCATGCAGCGTCAGCGAGCCGAGAATGCTGGACAGGTTCACAATCCGTCCTGCCGGTGATTTCCGGATCAGCGGCAGCAGGGTCTGCGTCAGCTGCACGGCGCCAAAGAAATTTGTGTCGAACGTCTCGTGCAGCACTTCCGCGCTGGTGCTGCTGGTCCGGTTGCCGGCCATGAATTCTTCCTTTGAAATACCGGCGTTGTTGATCAGGATGTCAAGCCGTCCATACTTCTTTTCAAAATAGCTGTAGACCTCCTGATAATCGGCGGCGTTCGTGATGTCGAAGCGAACGGCCTCCGCATGCACGCCGTCGGCCTTCAGCTTTTCCACAGCCGCCTTGCCCTTCTCGAGACTGCGCGATCCGATCACGACCGTGATGCCAAGTTGCCCCAGCTGCCGTGCGGTTTCCAGGCCCAACCCCTTATTCCCACCCGTAATGAATGCAACCTTCTCTGCTGCCATGAAGACCCTCCTCGGTCCTCCATCAGATTCCCACCGCCTCCCGAGGATTCAGAATCGCTTCTGTTACCCTCCGAGAAAGAAGCCATGCCCGCTTTTTGCGACGTCGCCGTCCCGATCCCTCTGGATCGTCTCTTCACCTATTCCGTCGGAGAAGGGTCTCCGGCGATTGGCGCGCGTGTGCTCGTCCCGTTTCGCAATGAGAAGCTGGCCGGCATCGTCCTGCGCCTGCACGATGAAGCGCCCCCGGTGGAAGCGAAACCTCTGTTGGCCATTCTCGATACCGAGCCGGTCCTCTCTCCACAGCTCCTCGAACTCGGCCAGTGGATCGCGCAGTATTACCTCGCGCCCGCCGGAGAAGTGTTTCGTTCGATGCTGCCTCTCACCGGTGAAGTTCGCCGCCAGGTGCTCTACCGCATCACAGACACCGGTCGCCAGGTGCTCTTTGCCGGAGCCGAGCAGGGCTCTTCGCGCCGCTCGAAGCTCACTCCGGAAGAGCAGGACCTCGAATACGCGATTCTCAATGCGCTCGAATCCGGCGAAGCCCTTCGGGATACGAAACTGCGCAGCCAGACCGGAGCCTCAGCACGCCTGCTGGCGGGCATGGTCCGGAAAAAGTGGATCGCCCGCGAAACGGCCGCCCAGGCACGCGACGCCCGGCGTACCGTCCGCTATGCCGTTCTCGTCGAGGGCATCCGTCTGCCCAAACTCAATGAGAATCAGCAGGCCATCCTGGCCGAACTGGCCGCCGCCGACGGCGAACTGCCCGTCGCGGAGCTGCGCCGTCTGGAAATCCCAGGCTCGACGCTGGCCACGCTCGTTCGCCGCGAGCTGGTCCGAATCGAGGAGCGCCCGGCGGACTTCCACCTCACGCACCATGCCTTTGCCACGCCCGATCATGATCTGAACGAGGTCCAGCAGGCAGCGCTCGCCACCATCACCAGCGCCGTCCTGGCGCGTACCTTCCGGCCCTTTCTGCTCCACGGCGTCACGGGTTCCGGCAAAACCGCCGTCTATCTCGCCGCGATGCGCCGCACCCTGGATGCCGGTCGCTCCTCGATCCTGCTCGTTCCCGAAATCGGCCTCACTCCTGCCATGGCCGCCCAGCTGCATCATGCCTTCGGCGCGGAAGTGGCGCTGCTCCACTCCGCCCTGACGCCCGAAGAACGCGGCGAGCAATGGCACCGTATCCGCAAGGGCGAAGCCCGGGTCGTCGTCGGCACACGCTCCGCCATCTTCGCTCCGGTCGAAAATCTGGGCCTCGTCGTCGTCGACGAAGAACACGACGGCAGCTACAAGCAGGAGTCCATGCCGCGCTACCACGCGCGTGATGTCGCGGTGATGCGCGCCAAATTCGCCGGCGCCGCGGTCGTCCTCGGCTCCGCCACACCCTCTCTGGAAACCTGGCACAACGCCACAACCGGAAAATATCAGCGCATTTCCATGGCCGAGCGCGTCAGGGACCGTCCCCTTCCCGAGGTGCGCCTCATCGATATGCGTGCCGAATTTCAGGAAACCAACGCCGAAAACCTCTTCTCCCGCGCCCTGGTCCAGGAGACGCAGGCGACCCTCGACCGTGGCGAACAGGCCATGATCCTGCTCAACCGCCGTGGCTATTCTTTCGTCGTGATCTGCAGGGCCTGTGGCGCCAAACTCGAGTGCGAAAACTGCTCCATTGCGCTCACCTACCACAAATCTGCACCGGAAGGAGAATGGCAGGCGGCCGGCGCCCGTCTCGAATGCCACTATTGCGGTTACAAAAAGACGGTGCCGAAGCGCTGCCCGGCCTGCGACAGTGAATACCTCTTTTTCCTCGGCGCGGGCTCGCAGCAGGGCGAAGAACGCCTGCAGGGAATCTTTCCCTCCGCGCGCATCGGCCGCATGGATCGCGACACGGTTCGCGGGCGCAACGATATGGAGCGGATGCTCATCCGCCTCCATTCCGGGGAAGTCAATCTGCTCGTCGGCACCCAGATGATCGCCAAGGGCCACGACATTCACGGCGTAACCCTGGTCGGCGTGGCCGGCTGCGATTACGCCCTCGGCCTGCCCGATTTTCGCGCCGCGGAGCGCGTCTTCCAGCTGCTCACCCAGGTCTCGGGGCGCGCCGGCCGCGGCGAGTTGCCCGGTCAGGTCATCGTGCAGACCTGGCACCCCGAGCACTACGCCATCCAGTGCTCGGCCCATCACGATTACGCCGCTTTCGTCGAAAAGGAGCTGCGCTTCCGCCGCCTCATGCACTTCCCGCCCTATGCCTCGCTGGCGAACATCCTCCTGCAGAGCCAGCGCCTGGAGGAGGCGGCAGGCTGGGCCTCCACCCTCGGCCGCTGGTGCCGCGAAACGACCCTCAAACAGGTGCGCATCCTGGGGCCGGCCAGCGCGCCCATTGCAAAAATCAAACGCACCTACAGATTTCATCTGCTGATGAAGGGAGAAAACCGCCGTGCCCTGCAACACGCGCTCCGTGGCCTCCTCGCCCATGCGGAGCTGGCGGGTATCCCCCGCGCCAACCTCATCGTCGATGTCGATCCTGTCAGC
>DASXFH010000371.1:0-9056 GCA_036489655.1 Acidobacteriaceae bacterium
GATCACGTGGATGAGCAATCCCGCGCAGCCGAGCTTCACCTGGCAGCTGTACCACTACGATCTGGAGCCGAACTCTTCGTTGTTCGCCGTGATGCACGCGTCGGAGATGGTGCACATCCAGATGGATGAGGCCAACAAGCAACTGCAGGTCATCAATAACAAGCCGGAGGCGCTGTCGGGGTACACCGCGCATGTCGAGATTCTGAACATTGAGGACGGAGCTGCGGGACCTCCGATGCTGGCGAAAGATATTCCTGTCAGCGGACCGGCGGATACGGCGATTGACCTGGGCCCAACGCCGCTGCCGGAGCACTTGCCGTGGCTCTACTTCGTGAAGCTCGAATTGCGCGATGCCGATGGGAAGGTTGTTTCGCGCAACCTTTACTGGAAGCCCGGCCCAGCCAATGGCCAGGACCTGACGCCGCTGGATTCGCTGCCAAAGGTCACGCTGAATGGCACCATCACGCGCCATGATGATGGCGACCGGCTGCGGCTCACCGTGACCCTGAAGAACCCAGGATCCGCACTGGCGCTGATGGCGCACCTGCAGCTGCGGCGCAAGTCAACCGGGGAGCGAATTCTGCCGGTGTTCTACTCCGACAATTATGTTTGGCTGTCACCGGGCGAGAGCCGGACAATCACGATCGATGCGGCGAAGGCCGATCTGAAGGGCGATGTTCCGCTGGTGGTTCTCGACGGCTGGAACACGGATGTGACGCCGGTGACGAACGCCGATTGCGCGCTGTCGCCGAATGTCGATGCGCAGGTGAGCCACTGGCCGGCGACCGGGCTGCCGATGATCACTTCGGGGCTGGCGGAGCAGGAGAATCCTTAAAACAGCGACGGCTGGGCGGGCGTTGGAGGCTGATCCGGCGCCGGCTCCAGGAGAGCGGGCTCGTTATTGCGCACGTTGCCGACGGCGGTGCCGATCTTCCAGCCGCGCATGCGCTCCGCGTCCAGCGGTCGCAGCAGATCGATGGGGGGCCTTTCCGAATCCTCGCGGTGCAGCCAGCGGTCGTAATCGCGCGGTTCCAGGATCACCGGCATGCGATTGTGCGCGGGCGCGGTCAGCTCGTTGGCTTCTGTCGTGACGATGGAGAAGGTCTCGATCTCCTCGCGGTGGTCGGGGTTTCTCCAGCGCTCCCAGAGTCCGGCGAAGGCGAGCGGCTCCCCGCTGGCCAGCGCGTACGCCCAGGGCTGCTTCGTCTTCGCATCCAGCTTCTGCCACTCGTAAAAGCCGTCGGCGGGGACGAGGCAACGGTGGCGGAGAAAGGCTTCGCGCCAGACCGGCTTCTTCAGCAGGCTCTCCGCCTGAGCGTTGATGGTGCTCAAGCCCAGCGTCTTTGGGTCTTCGCACCAGGAGGGGGTCAGCCCCCAACGCATGAGGTGGAGCGAGCGCTCCGCGGTGTCGCGATCTTCGACGATGACTGGCTGCATCGACTGCGGCGCGACGTTGTAGTCGGGCAGGATGTCGAACGACGGCGGGATGCCGATGCGGAAGGCTTCGGCGATGCGCTGCTTGTCGGATCGGCGATAGTAGCGGCCACACATGGCTGAGCGCCGGCGCGAGGTTGAAGGCCAGGGCCCGGCAGCTTCATCGTAAATTGCAGCGCCGGTCTCCGGCAGCAGGAGCCGGATCGGTGCGGAGCCAGCATCGTACAATGAACCCAGCCCAGAGCCCCTCAGACGCGGAGGGATGTGTGAGCGGTTGAAACAGGCGGTCTTGAAAACCGCTGTGCCCGCAAGGGTACCGGGGGTTCGAATCCCTCTCCCTCCGCCAGCAAGTCTGAGGTCCTTCACGCTGTTCAGGATTTCGCCTGCGGGCTTAGACGCCCGCAATGCGGCTCAAGCTCGAATCCCTCTCCCTCCGCCAGTTGTTGCTGACTCGCCTTCAGCCGTTCATTACGCCTCGTTCAGAAACTGGGCTGCGACTGCAGAGGGTTCGCTCGCCGCGACACGGCGCACAATCTACATTTTGAGGTGAAGAAAAAGAGAATCTTCCCGGCGCCGCCAAGCCCGCGCCAGCCCTGTGGATGGGATGAAAATACGCACAAAAGATCGGGCACAGTGGTAAGAATTACCCGTTGATTAAGCCGGTACAAATACGCAAGTCGTCTGGTACCAGCAAGATATTGCATTCACCAGCATTGGCAAGCGGATTGCCACTGTCAGAGCAAGATTCCAGCAGCCAACGAGCCGTTCCCACGGCCCGCTGGCGGAAAGATCAGGCTACCCGTCATGGAAAAATCCTGGGTACGCATTGAAAACTGGGCCGTCGTCGACGACCTGATTTTCCATGGATATCGCGAGCTCGAACCTGGGCAGCGTCTGACCGGCACGATCCTTGCGACCACCGAGCTTCCCAAAGGGGTTGTCTACACGTCGGTGATCCAGTCCATCGATCTCGGCAAAGGACTGGTGGAGACCGGGAACGCCGTCTACCAGCTGGGTCAGGTGGATGAGGAATGGGAGCGGTGGGAAGCGGAGCAGACCGAAACGGCTGTGCCGCGGCATGCAATCCTCGCGGCCTTCATCCAGGATCGCCGCAAGCCGGTCGCGCCCTATGGCTCGCCCGCATCGCTGGCGGCTCAGGGCTAAACAACAGCCGACCTTCTCCAGAAGGAAGCGCGCCTCACTGCGAATGTGGCGGCGCGCTTTCGTGTTTCTGCAGGCAGGCGGTCGGTTATTCTCCTGCCGTCTTGGCGGGGGCCGGCGGAGGCGGGGTCGTCTTGCCCAGCGTCCACTTGTCATACCACGCAAACCAGCGTTCGTAGCGATCCCGGATGAAACTGGGGCGCGTGAATCCGTGAAACTGGTTGGGATAGACAATCAGCTGCGCGGGCACGTTGAGGGTTTTCAGCGCCTCGTACATCTGCTCGCCGCCGTTCAGCGGCACGTTGAAGTCCGACGTCCCGCCCATGAACTGGGTGGGCGTGTGGATACGGTCTGCGTGGAAGAGCGGATAGCCGAGCTTGATATAGGTCTGCAGGTCTTTCCACGGCGGGCCCAGCTCGTAGTTGTACTGATTGATGTACTCATCGATACCGTAGAGGCCCAGCGGATTACCCATGCCCGCACCGCTGCTGGCTGCCTTGAAGCGGGTTGTGCTGGCGATGGTGTAGTCGGTGAGGATGCCGCCGTAACTCCATCCGCCCACTGCCAGCTTGTCGGGATCAACCCGGCCTTCCTTTACCACCTGATCGACCATCGCCATCAGATCCTGGATTTCATGGTCGCCCCAGTCGCCGGCAATGACCTTCTGCCAGGCGCTGCCCCTTCCTGAGCCGCCGCGATAGTTGACGTTCAGCTCGGCCCATCCACGGCCGGCGTAGAGCTGCCGGTGAATATCCCATCCATGCGCATCCTGCCCATTCGGCCCACCGTGAATAAACAGCAGCATCGGGTATTTCACGCCGGGCTGCGCATCCACGGGTAAGGTCAGCAGGCCATGCACGTCGGTGCCATCCGGCGTTGTTGCGGAAACATCCTGCGTGGTGGCCAGCTTCAGCTCCGCCATCAGAGCGTCGTTCTGATGCGTGAGCGCGCGCAGGCGGCCGTCTTCCAGCGCGTACACTTCGCCGGGATGGCTGTCGGTCGACCACAGGATGACCGCATGGCCGCCGGCTTCATTCAGGCCGCGCGCGGTGCCGGGCTCCGCCACGTCCCGATGCGCCTGGCCTGTAGCGACATCCACCGTTGCCGGATACTCGTTGCGGTCGTCTTCTTCGAGCACATCGATGGATTTGCCGTCGGTCGAGTAGTAAGGCGAGGAGACGGCGCGGTCGAGCGACTCCGTGACCATGCGCGGCGCGGAGCTGCCGTCAGCGGCAACGATTCCCAGATGCGGCTCGCTGTATTGCCACAGCTTCAGCGGGGCGCCGCGCAGGAACGCAATCGACTTGCCGTCCGGGCTCCACTGGATGCGGCCGCCATCCGGTCCGTCGTAGCTGGTGAGCCGGCGCGGGGCCGAATTCGGCTTCGCATCCACCACCCATACATCGGTGTTGATGGAGCGGTCCGGGTCGGCATCGTGGTTGCTGACATAGGCGATGCGCGTGCCGTCCGGCGACCATACAGCATCTGCCTCGTCAACCTTGGTGTCGGTGGTCAGCTTGTCGAGCTTGCGCGTCGCCACATCCCACAGATAAAGCTGTGTGCGTTCGTTGTCCTTCAGATAGCCTTCGACGTCTTCCTTGAAGTGGTAGCGGTCGATGACGATCGGCTTGGGCTTCTCTTTCTCCTTGTCAGTCTCTTTTGATTTGTCCTTGTTCTGGTCCTCATCGGGCTGGACAGCCAGCAGCAGCGTCTTTGAGTCCGGTGACCATGCATACGAGGAGAGGTGGCCCTTCACATCGGTGAGCTGATGCGCTTCGCCACCGCGCCGGTCGAGCACCCACACCTGCTCGCCTTTCGCCTCGCCCGGCCTTCCCGCCATAAACGACAGATAGCGGCCGTCGGGGCTCCAGCGCGGTGCGCTCGAGGAGCCGAGCCCGTTCGCGTCCCCGGCGGAATCGGATCCGTACGTCAGGCGGATATTTTCTTTGCCGTCCCACGAGGCCATCCATATATCGGTGGTGCGCTTGTCCGCTTTTGTATCCACCGTTGATACGGTATACGCGACCCACTGGCCGTCGGGCGAGAGCTCGGGACTGCCCACATCGTGGAAGCGAAACAAATCGTTCAGCGTGACGGGATGCGGTGCGGCTGCCGGGCCTGGGGCGGGCGTCTGTGCAGACGCAGTTGAGGAACCAGCGAGCAGACTCAAAACACCAAGGGCGCAGAGTGCAGGGAAAACACGGGGCGAAGGCATGCGCAAGTATATAAAAACCCGGTCGGGATGCGGGGAACGCAGCGCAGGTTGCTTCCGGCTACTTTCGTGTACCCTCCGTCAGCGGGACCGGATAAAGCTGACGCGCAAGCGGTAAAAAGTTCTGGTCAACGGGCACGAAACAGCTGCAATTCGGCGAATTTTCACGGTCCGGTCGTGGCATTGCGATTGCACTCTCATCACAACAAGGTGAGTCAATTCGGCCACGGATCCCGGAAGATCGCGACCGCGGGCGCATCACAGGTCACGACTATGCAGAAAAAAATAGTGCGCATTGAGAACTGGTCCGTTGTCAGCAGCGTGATTTATGACGGCTATTGCGAGCTGGAGCCGGGACGACGCCTCACAGGCGATGTCCTGGCCCACAGCCAGCTTCGCAACGGCCTCATTTACACGTCCGCCATCCAGAACATCGATCGCCACAGCGGCCTCGTCGAAACCCGCAACACGATCTATGAGCTGGGACAGATAAACCCCGAATACGAGCGCTGGCTGGAGGTCAGGGGGAAATCCCAGGCCGCCTGAGCCTGGTCTTTTTCCCTGTCACCGGCGGAGTCACGGCGCGGCGTATCGCTCACCGCGCCCCCTCTATGCCGTTTTGGCGTGCTGCTCCTTCAGGTTGCGGAGCAGCGCTTCCACCTGCTCCTCACGCTCGAGCGCGGCAAAACGATCGTCGAGCGACTCGTCCTGCAGCAGCTCGCGCGAGGCACTGTTGTTCGCCTCGGCGCCGGCGATCTTACTTTTCATCCGGGCGATACTCGAGCTGCCTTCCTTCTTCGCGATCACCTCCCGCGCCTTTTGCGCCCGCCCCACCACCCGCGCCCGCCGGTGCTCGGCAATCATCAGCTCGCAGCGGCTGCGCGTTTCCTGCAGCTTCTGCTGCAGGCTGCGTAACGCCTGCTTCAGCGTTTCGACCTCGCTCTTCTGATCTTCGAGCTGCTGCGTGAAGCCCGTTTCCATATGTTGAGCGCTCAGCGAGCGCTCCAGCGCTGCCCGCGCCAGAGCATCGTCGCCCTTGCGCACGGCCAGCTCTGCTTTGCGCTTCCACTCGGCTTCCGAGGTTTGGTGTTCCATCCGCTTCTTTTCCAGCAGGTGTGCATCCGCAAGCGCAATCGCCACCTGCGTCTTCACCTGCATAAGCTGATTTTCCATATCGAGGGTCAGCTGCTTGAGAAGCTTTTCCGGATCTTCGGCCTTGTCGATCAGATCGTTCAGATTGGCCCGAAGCAATGTGCTCACACGTTCGAGAAGTGCCATGACCTTAACCTCCGTCAGAAATTGGGGCGGAGAGACGCCGCTCCCCGCCCGCGTCCGTTACTTTGCGTCCACCAGGGTGCCGGCCGGCGCCACAGGCACCACCGGCGTGACGACGGCCCCATTGCCGTTGCTGCGCGGCCGGATACTCGTAATGTTCGCCATCAGTTCGCGCAGATCCATGCCGGACAGGGCTTCGAAGAGCGCCGGCACCTGAGCGGCTATTTTGGCCATGTCGCCGGTGACCTTGTTGGCGCCCGCCGCATCTCCGCCGGTGGAGACCACCGTGATTCGATCCACTTTGGACAGCGGCTCCGACATGGCACGCACCACCTCCGGAAGGCTGGTGATGAGGCGGTCGACGACGGCGGCCTGGTTGTATTCCTGATAGGCCTGGGCCTTAACGTTCATCGCTTTCGCCTCGGCCTCGCCCTTCTGGAAGATGACGGCGGCCTCGGCCTCGCCCTGGGCGCGGATCGCGGCGGCCGTGCCGTCCGCCTCAGTGGTGAGCTTGATGCGCTGCGCGCCGGCCAGCGTTTCGATGCGCTGGCGCTCGATCTCGGCGGCCTTCAGCACAGTGGAGATCAGTTCCTTCTCGTGGCGCAGAATTTCTGCTTCCTGCACCTTGATCTGCTGTTCTTTTTCCACCTGCTGCACCTTCACCTGCTCAACGATCACCTGCTGCTGCGTGATGTTCGTCTGCAATTCATAGGACTTGTCCGCCTGCGCCTGCTGCTTGCGGCTCTGTTCGGCGAACTGCGCCTTCTGAATATCGAGATCGCGCTGCGCCAGAGCCTGATTGGTGAGCGAAGCCGTCTCGGCAATCACGCGCTCCTGATCGGCGGCCGCCTTGGCTACTGCGGCCTCGCGGCTGGCCACCGCCCGGCGAATCGCGGTGTCGCGCTCAGCCTCCGCCGTCGCAATCTCCGCGTCCCGCTTGATGCGCACAATGTCCGGACGCCCCATGTTGGTGATGTACTCATTCTTGTCGCGGACTTCCTTAATCGTGAACGACACCACCTCGAGCCCCATCTTGCTCATATCGTCCGCGCAGGTGCCGCGCATGCGGTCGGCCACCATCTCCGGCTCTTTCACAATTTGCTCCACCGTGAGCTGGCCGATGATGCCGCGCAGATGGCCCTCCATCACCAGACGAATCAGCCCTTCGCGCTGTGGAGGCGTCTTGGTGAGGAACTGCTCGGCCGCCGTCAGGATCGACTCCTGGTCGCTGCGCACCTTGATCTGCGCCACGGCCTCCACCGTGACCGCGACGCCCTGCTTCGTATAGAGGTCCTGCTGCGGAGCGACGTCAAACGACATCAGCTCCAGCGAAAGCTCGCGGCAGCTCTCGACCATGGGAAAGATGATCGTTCCGTGGCCCTTGATGACGCGGGGGCCGCGGAATCCGTACACAATGAGCGCCTCATTCGGCCCCGCCTTGCGAAACATCCTGGCCAGCATGCCGGTGAGAATGATGAACGCCAGCAGGCTCAGTCCAACAATGACAATGATCGTGTTCGTCATAACGCCCGATCCTTTCCATCGGGGCTAACTGGGGTTGGGGTTGCGGCAGACGCGGAGGGGATCGTTCCCGGGGCGTCGGATATCTCGCCCGACAGCTCGTCCCAGGGACGTACGTACGCGATGCCTTGTTCGTAGCGCATAACCACCACTTCGATTCCGCGCGGAAGCGCTACGCCTGCCTCACTGCGCGCGGGCGCAAAACGGCGAGCGCCGTTCTGCGAAAACTGAATCTCTCCGGTGCCGCCCTCGCGGATCGGCCCGGTCACCAGTCCAAGAACGCCGAGGATATCGGTGTCCGCCGCCGTCAGCTCCTTCTCATGCGGCAGCAACACGCGCACCAGGAACCAGAAGAGCAGCGCACCGCCGGCCAGGCCGGTGATCGTGGACAGCGACAGCACCACCCACATGCCGAAATCGTGGCTGCGCGCCAGCAGATAACCGCATCCGCCGAACCAGCACAGAAAGGCTGCGAGGGTGAATCCGTTGACCGGGCTGACGCTCGCCTTGCTCACGCCGCGGGCTCCGGAGATGTGCACGTGCGTGTGCCCGGCGCCGTGTCCCGGGTGCAGATGCAGGTGCACGTGCCCGATGTGCAGGTGGGTGAATGCCCCCATGGCCGACAGCACAGTCAGCGACAGCCCCAGCGTGAAGCAAATCAGATAGAAGGTGGTCATGACTGGCCCTCCCTGCGCCGAGGGGCGCCGGTGGTTCGAGGTCTTCGCTGCGTTGTGGCCGCCGGTCCGGCTTCGGGAACCGCGGGGGATCCCAGTACCTCAAACAGGCGATCCACCAGCCCCGGCGTTTCAATGACGGACTGCAGCAGGAGCAAACACCGCCGCGAATCGTCGTGCCGCGATACCGCCAGCAGTGCCCGCCGCAGCTCCGGATCGCGCCGGAAGCGCTCCGCCCCGCTGACCAGCCACAGATCCAGCTTGTCCTCCAGCGTGCGCGCGTCGCTCAGCAGCTCCGCGTGATAGCCCTCCGGGTCGTCGACCAGATATCCGGGATGCACCTTGAAGAACCTGGCCAGAACCTGGCGCGTGGTGTTGGTCAAATGCGGACGCGCGCCGCTCTCGATCTGGGACAGGTAGCTCTGGCTGAACGCCGCGCCGGTTTCGGCCCTCAGCGCCCGCACCATCTCCTGCTGGGTGATGGCGCGTCCCAGCCCTCGCAGTTCGCCTTCGGCTTCCCGCAGATATTTGAGTTTTTCGCCGAGTTTCATGGTGTATATTGCAAATCGCAATCAATATATCACAATTTGTGATATCGTCAAGGGTGCTGTTTTGGGCCTTGTTTTTCTCGGGTGGCGGACGAACAGCCATTTCGACCGCACCGCTCAACCGCGGAACGCGAATTCGCTTGCCGTGGCTCTGTTTTGCAGTACACTTCCCACCGAAAGGGGCCTTCGATGCCTGCCATCTCAGCCGCCGATGCCATATCGCCCGCTATC
>DASXFH010000415.1:0-4965 GCA_036489655.1 Acidobacteriaceae bacterium
CTGGTGCTGGCGGCGACGGTGTTCTTCGGTAAGGCGAGCGTGACGCTTCCGAGCGGGCAACTGGTCCACTTCAGCGCCGACGCCGACTGGATTCGGATTGCTTACCTCACCCTGGCGCCGCTGCTGGGGACTGCGGCGGCGAGCACGCTGTTTGCTGTGGCGCTGCTGGCCAGCGGCCAGAGCAGCACCATCACCGGAACGCTGGCCGGCCAGGTGGTGATGGAAGGCTTTATGCACTGGCGCATTCAACCATGGGTGCGCCGCCTCATCACCCGCACCCTGGCCATTCTGCCCGCGGTGTTCGTTATCGGTATCCGGGGCAACAGCAGCGTCACCGATCTGCTGACGCTGAGCCAGGTGATCCTTGCTCTGCAGCTTCCCTTCGCCATGTTTCCACTGCTGCAGTTCACCAGTTCGCGCAGGCGCATGGGACGCTGGAAAAACGGCTGGTTCCTCCTGATTGCCGGCTGGGCCAGCGCCATGCTGATTACCGCCATGGACATCTATGGCCTGCCGGATTCTCTCAACACCGCATGGCGGGTTATTGTGGGTAGATAAAACGGAGACAACGTGTACGGCACGATTCTGGTGACATTGGAAGGCACCCCCACGGACCGTGCCATTATTGAGCACGTGAAGGAACTGGCCCGGCTTGCAGGAAGCCGCGTCGTGCTGCTCCACGTGGCCGATGGCTGGGCGGCGCGGCAGTACGGATCGGACGCCGTCAGCCCGGAGATTGCCGAAGACACGTCGTATCTGGCAGCGGTCCGCGAAGAGTTTCAGTCTGCCGGTATCCCCACTGAATCGGAGTTGGCCTTCGGCGATCCCGCCAGCGAGATCATTAACTGGATCCAGAAGAAGGGCTGCGACCTGGTGGCGATGAGCACCCACGGCCACCGGTTTGTGAAGGATGTATTTCTGGGCACCACCGTCAGCCAGGTGCGGCACAGCGTCGATGTGCCGGTGCTGCTGCTCCGGGCAAAGTGATGCAGGCGCTTCAGCCTTCTCTGCTGGTAGGCTCGAAAGCAGGATGAAAGTTCTGGTGATTGGGGGAGGCGGGCGCGAGCACGCGCTGTGCGCGTCGATTCGCAGGTCGCCTCGCGTGAGCGAAGTGGTGTGCGCGCCGGGCAACGGCGGTATTGCCCAGGTGGCTCGGTGCGTGCCGGTAAACCAGAGCGATCTGGGCGACCTGCTGCGGGTTGTGAGCGAAGAACAGCCTGACCTGACGGTGGTGGGGCCGGAGCTGCCGTTGTCTCTGGGCCTGGCGGATGCGCTGCTGGAGCGCGGATTGAAGGTGTTTGGTCCAACGCGCGAAGCGGCTCTGCTGGAGACGAGCAAGGGCCACGCGAAGCGGTTTATGCAGCGGCATACCATTCCCACGGCCAACTTTGCGGCTTGTACGTCGCGGCAGGAGGCGCTGGCGGCCATCGATCTCTTCCACCTGCCCGTGGTGATCAAGGCAGATGGGCTGGCGGCCGGCAAAGGCGTGCTGATCTGCGAGACGAAGGCGGAGGCGGAGCAGGCGGTTCTCGGTTTGTTCAGCGGCGAGCTGCTGGGATCGGCGGAAAGCAGCGTGCTGGTCGAAGAGTTCCTGACCGGCGAGGAACTGTCGTTCCTGGTGCTGTGCGACGGGAAGCATGCGGTGCCTCTGGTTCCTGCGCAGGACCACAAGCGGCTGGGCGACGGCGACACGGGTCCGAACACGGGCGGTATGGGCGTGTACTCGACGGACGCGATGCTGGACACACCGATGCGGGCGTGGATCCTCGAACACATTGCGCAGAAGACGGTGGACGGCATGGCGGCGGAGGAGACTCCGTTTGTGGGCGTGCTGTACTGCGGGCTGATGATGACAGCGAAGGGGCCCATGGTGCTGGAGTACAACGCGCGCTTCGGCGATCCGGAGACCCAGGCGATTCTGCCGCGGCTGGAGAGCGACCTGGTGGAGGCGCTGGAGGCCTGTGTGGAAGAGCGGCTGAGCGAGACCGAGTTTCGCTGGAAGACGGGAGCGTCGGCGTGCGTGGTGGCGGCCTCGGGAGGGTATCCGGGGAAGTACGCGACGGGCAAGGCGATCACGGGCCTGGCGGAAGCGGCGCGCGTGCCGGGCGTGGAAGTCTTCCATGCCGGAACGACGTTCGACGGCCAGGAGTATTGGACGGCGGGCGGCCGGGTGCTGGGCGTGATGGCGACGGGCGATTCGCTCAGGGAAGCGCTGGACTCGGCGTATGAAGCCATGGGGCGAATCTCCTTTGAAGGCATGGTGTTCCGGCGGGACATTGGGCTACGAGCGCTGAAGGGCTAGCCGGTAGCCGGTAGCCTGTAGCCTGTAGCCGGGCTCCCTCGCTCCCAGCTTCCGGCTCCGAGCTACAGGCCACAGGCTACGGGCTACAGGCTGCTCCAGGCTCCTTCCTTCGCTCGGTTGTGCTATGCTCCCGGCGTGTCCGCCACGACGGCTGTTCCTGTCCAACAGAAAGCGCCGCGCCATGCTGCCGTGGTGCGGGTGACGCACTGGCTGACCGTGGTGGCCTTTGCGCTTCTGCTGTTCACGGGCTGCGAGATCATCCTGACTCACCCGCGGTTTTATTGGGGCGAAACCGGGAACGTCACGATGAAGCCGCTGTTTAAGCTTCCCATTCCGTCGTCGCGGGACACGGTGCCGACGGGCTACAACTATGTTTTGCCGGATGAGAATGGCTGGGGCCGGGCGCTGCATTTCGAAGCCGCGTGGCTGCTGGCGTTTACGGCGCTGGTATACGGTGCCTGGGGGTTGTGGACCGGGCATTTCCGCAGGAATCTGCTGCCCGAGCGAGGCGACTGGAACGCGCGGGCCTTCTGGCGCGATCTGTGGCGATCGCCGCGGGGCAAATCCGGATCGGCGACGTATAACGTGGTGCAGAGGGCGGCGTATTTCGGAGTCATCTTTGTGCTGTTCCCCATGGTGATATGGACGGGGCTGGCGCTGTCGCCGACGTTCAATGCGGCGTTTCCCTGGTTTGTGGATGTGCTGGGCGGGCGGCAGTCGGCGCGGACTCTGCACTTCTTCATCACGATCGCTCTGACTCTCTTTCTGGCGGTGCATGTGACGATGGTGGCGATGTCGGGGTTCCGGAGCAGGATGCGGGGGATGATCACGGGCCACGGAGTTGAATCCGGTGACGAGGAGCAACCATGAGTCCGATCTCGAGGCGGAAGCTGATTACGGGCGGCGCGGTGACGGCCGCCGTAGGTCTGTCGGGCGTGGCGGCGGCAGGGCGGATCGCCGAGCGGTATGGGCTGATTCCTCCCGACCATGGAATGTTGTATGGCGCGGGCGAGACGCTGAACTATGCGACGCAGCGGCTGCTGGCGCGGCATGCTCTGGCGCGGGAGTTTCCGCGGGGCATGATTTCGAAGACTCCTTTCCTGAATGAGGTTTCGCGGCACGGCGCCTGGTTTAAGGAGGCGCAGGCGGAAGGGTTCCGGAGCTGGCGGCTGTCGGTGGACGGGATGGTGGCGCGGCCGACGTCGTTCTCGGTGGCGGATTTGCAGGCGCTGGGGCGGGGAAGCCAGATCACGGAGGTGATGTGCGAGGAGGGCTGGTCGTACATCGCGGAGTGGATTGGGACGCCGCTGTCGGCGGTACTGCGAGAGGTGGGCGCGCTGCCGCAGGCGCGGTACGCCGTGTATTTGTCGCCCGATCCTGACCAGTGGGACAGCCTGGACATGAGCGAGGCGCAGCATCCCCAGACGCTGCTGACGTGGGGGATGAACGACGGCGATTTGCCGGTTGGGTTTGGCGGGCCGCTGCGCATGCGGGTGCCCCGGCAGCTGGGGTACAAGAGCGTCAAGTACATCCACCGGGTGACGGTGACGGACAGCGTGAAGCGCTTCGGGGACGGGCGAGGATCGCCTGCGCCGGCGGGCGGATACGCGTGGTACGCGGGGATCTGACGCGAAAATTTCATCGCCGTTTCGATGTCAACCATTTTGTAAACCGCTTATTTTGTGACAGTTGCACGGAGGCGAGGGGGCCTCTGGGCTGTAGTTGATTGATTCCGGATCACTTGGCATGGGGCTCCTCCGAATCGGTCCTCTCTGTCTGCCATCGCCAGCTCTTTCTCTGTTTCCAGAGGGACCTCCCTGGGGCTCAGTGGAACCGACGAAACACGAGGTCCTTCGGGCCGCCGGGGCGGCCCTCAGGATGACAGCTGCTATTTCGCTTCGAGGATGGCGAGGGCCTGCTCGACGACGGGAGCGAGCTTTTTGAAGTCGTCGATCAGGGTGATGAAGCCGGAGTAGACCTTCGAGTCGGCGGCGAAGTTGAGGCCGTCGGAGTTGAGGGCGCCTTCGGAGGCGGAGATGAGGGCTTCGACATCGGAGACGACCGTGGAGAGGCCGGTAATGAAGGGCTGCTCCAGAGGCTTTTCGGACTTCAGAATGCGCTCAACGCGGACGGCGAGCCCGATGATGGACTTGACGGCGCCGGCGAACCACTTGCCGAAGTCGGCGACTTTGACACCCAGTTTCTGAAAGATGTTCATAAGGTTCCTTTGCACGTGCGGAATGGGAGGGCAGACGCAAAAAGGCCCGCCCGGATTTCCCTGGGAGCGCCGGTGTCGGCATCTGGTCCCAGGAGCCCGGAGCGGGCCTTTTTTCTTTTTTTACCCTCTATTCTTAGAATACCAAGTCCGGATGGGTTTACTGCCAATTTTGAACGACTATAAACTGTCTGTATTCAAAGAGATGCACTTTAGTAATGGCGGGGTGGGGCTTGACAAGATTTCCACAACGAGGGGGAAAAGTGCATACTCGGCGGCTCTTGGCCGCCGAGAGCCTGTAGCCGGTAGCCTGTAGCCGGTAGCCTGTAGCCGGTAGCTAGTAGCTGCGGTGGCGCGATTTGGAACCGGCGGGGAAGACTTTGCGTATGGTCCTGTGGCGGTACCACAGGACTCTGTGGCATAGTGCCTATTGCTGTGGGCATGGCAC
>DASXFH010000416.1:0-7811 GCA_036489655.1 Acidobacteriaceae bacterium
TCCGCAAACAAATTGGGATCTGCTTCCGGCTATCTTCGCATGAGCCAGACCACGAAGCTCAGAACGACGCTGATGACGATGCAGGTCACCAGAGGAAAGTAGAAGGTCGTGTGCTTCCCGTGCCAGGCGATGTCGCCTGGCAGACGCCCCAGCGGCAATCCACCTTTGCCGAGCAGCAGCACCGCCACGCCAACAGCGGCAATCAGCAGCCCAATGCCGATCAAAACCCGCCCCAGCTCGCCCATGCCGTCAGTTTAGCGCCGGGTACCCCCACTCCTCCCCTGAGGGCCGCTGACATACCCACAACTCTCACCCCAAAGACAAAACTCCGGATGGTTGGGCGCGTGGAGCCCCGCCCTACGCCGACTTACGCCTCTTTGGCGAAGCCGCCTGCGTGTTTTCCATAGCGTGGCGCAGCAGAGCATTGACCCGCGTCTGATAGCCGCGCCCGTAGCTTTTCAGCCACTCCACAACATCCTGGTCCAGCCGCATCGTCACCGGCTTTTTGGGAGGCCGATAGAACCGGCCCATTTCCGCTCCGCTCCGCTCCAGTCCACGACCTCCGGCATCTCGGTCACATCAAGGTCAGCGTCTTTTTTGGCGGCCACGGCTGCGATCTGGCGCCTCTGTTCCTGGGTGAACTTCCTCATATAACGCTCAATAGAGTCCGCGGCAGCGGCGTCGCAACGCGGCGCGACGGAGAAAGCCATGCCCTTCAGGGCGTGGAATAATGACCCGGCGCGAAGCGCCTTCCTTGCTGCCGCAGGCCGTCGGCGCAGTGAGGAACGAACGCAGGCGACTCGGTCACGTTACCCCAGGGCTCAACACCCGTTTTGCCCTTTCCGGGGACTGGCGACTGGCAACTCGTAACTGCGGAATCGCCGAGTATGCACTTTTCCCCCGCTCTGTGGAAATTTTGTCAAGCCCCCTGGCATCGTTCCTAAAGTAACAATCGCTGATACAAAACCACTTCGACGCCAAATTTCCAGCGCAAATCTGACAGGAAATCCGCCGCAAAATGTCATACTGAACTTATAGAGTGAAAAAAGAAGAAAGCCCGCGCGTGCGGGCTTTTTCCATTGGCATCAACAGGAGCGCGCATGAGCCCGGCACCCGGAACCGACAGCCAACGCTCGTCTCAAGGTCAGGATCGGCAGTCCTGGTTCGCTCAAAAGCAAACTGCGTGTTTTCCGGTACTTATAGAGGAGGTCCCATGCAAGTGCTTTGTTGTCGCACACTTGAATCTCTGTCGAGACCAACCGCCCTGTTTGCACACACTTGCACATTTGCGAAGAATTTTTTCAAAGCAAACGGCCAGCTCCCGGCTCCCGGCTCCCGGCTGCCTTTGAGAGTTATCCTGCTGGCACTGCAGCGTGGAGGTTTATGGACCCAAACTCCGGCGAAGTGACCCAACTGCTGAAAGCCATGCACGGCGGCGATCCCACGGCCGCCGAGCATCTGCTGCCTCTGGTCTACAACGAGCTGCACCGGCTGGCTCAGGCCTACATGCGGCGCGAGCGGCCCGACCACACTCTGCAGGCGACTGCTCTGATCAACGAAGCCTACCTGCGCCTGGTCGGCGAGGACATCGACTGGAACAGCCGCGCCCACTTCATCGGCCTGTCCGCCCATGTCATGCGCCAGGTTCTGGTCGACTACGCCCGGGCGCATGCCGCCCAGCGCCGAGCCGGCGGAATGCAGCGCGTCGAGATGGAGGACCACCTGGCCATCGCTCCCGAGCGACTGGACGAGGTGGTCTGGCTGGATGAGGCTCTGGAGCGCCTGGCTGCGGAAAACGCCCGGCAGGCGCAGGTGGTCGAGCTGCGCTACTTCGGCGGCCTGTCGGTGGAGGAGATTGCGAGGATCCTCGACGTCTCTCCGCGGTCGGTGAAGCGGGACTGGTCCCTGGCCCGAATCTGGCTGTACCGCTATTTGCGGCCCGGCGAGCCGGTGCCGGACGAGGAAGGCAGGGAAAGCGGCGGTCCGGAAAGGAGCGGGCCGGCAAAAGGCGACGGGCCAAAATAATCTTGGATTGCGTTGCCCCTTTTAACGGGCGCGAGCGCGTTCTCCAGTGAAGGCGGTTGTTGAGCGCCTTCCCCAGGAGAACCGCCATGACATCTCAGATTCGCACCATCGCTCTTGCCGCCCTCGTCGCCATCGCGTCTCTGACGCCGGCGCTGCACGCTCAGAACACCCTTCGCATCCTGGTGGATGTGCCCTTCTCGTTCGACTACGGGACGACCCACTTCGGACAGGGAACCTACATCATCGCCATGGATGGGGAACACGCCCTCGTGGTTCGCAACCGCGCCACCCAGCAGTCAGCGATGGTGATCGCCAGAGTGGAATACAGCCCGGATATGGCGCAAGCCAGCCAGGTCTTGTTCAGGAAGGTCGGGGACCGCTGGTTCCTCGAATCGTTCACGCTGGCCGGCCGTGAAAACAGCGTTTCCGCGCGGGACCCAAAGGCGGAACGGCAGGCGGCTCGCGAGCTGGCTTCGCGCGGCACAGAAGCGAGCCAGGTGGCCCTGGCGCTGCTGCCCGCAAGCACCTTTGGCAGGTAACGCTCGGTTCGGGCTCCAGCCAGCAGGAGTTCCCCCATGCCTCCGGGGAACTCCTGCTGCTTTTTTTGAGACCGATACGCTCCAGCGGTGAGCGCGGTGGTAGTGTGGTGCCACCCCTTTCGTCGCTGATGCAGGGAGTAAGGAATCGTTCTCGGGAAGACGCCGTATGGAGAGGCCTGAGCAAGCCGCGGAGCAGCTTTTTGGAGAGGCTCTCGAGCTGGAAGGCGCCGAGCGGCGGGCGTTTCTGGACCGGGCCTGCCAGGGACAGCCGGCGCTGCGGAGCCAGGTGCAGGCGCTGCTCGAGGAGCATGATCGCCTCGAAGGATTCCTGGCCAGTTCCCCATTGCGGGCGTCGACCGGAACCAAAGGTTCGAGGCAGGGGACCACAATGACTCCGGCATCCGTGCGAAACCCGCCAACGGAGCCGGCTCCGAAGATCTCCTGCCGCGGACGAAGCTGGTGTTTCCCAAGAGCTGGTCGCAAGATGGGCGTTTTCTGCTTTATACGCAGATCGGTCCGGGAACCGGGGCGGATGTGTTCGCCCTGCAGGTTCAGGAACGTGGTTCTGAACTGGCGGGCGGACGGGCACTGATCCTCACTCTTCGCCGTGTTTCTCCTGGGTTTATCCTGGAAGAGCAGGAGGTTTTCTTATGGCTGAAACCGCATCCGCTATGCTCGCGCTGGGTACTTCGGCGCCGGTTTTTACATTGAAAGATGTTCGCGACGGACGGGAACACTCGACGGCTTCGCTCCAGGGATCCAAAGGGCTGCTGGTCATGTTTATCTGTGCGCACTGCCCGTTCGTGCGGCACGTGGAAAAAGAGCTGGGCAAGCTGGGCGTGGACTTCCGCGAGTCCGGGATCGGGATGGCCGCGATCAGCAGCAACGACGGGGAGAACTACCCCGGCGACGCGCCTTCGGGGCTCGCCCGGCAGGCTCTGGCGAATGGCTTCACCTTTCCCTACCTCTACGACGAGACGCAGGAGGTGGCCCGCGCTTACGACGCCACCTGCACGCCGGACTTCTTTCTCTTCGACGCGGCGGGGAAGCTGGTTTACCGCGGCCAGCTGGACTCCAGCCGCCCCGGCAACGACGTGCCGGTGACGGGACGCGATCTGCGCGCGGCGATGAAAGCGCTGCTGGCGGGGGAGGCGATCAGCCAGGACCAGCGGCCGAGCATTGGCTGCAACATTAAATGGAAGAGGTAGGTCCGAGGAGCGGGACGCCTTCGGCCTGCGCTGCATCCTTGAGAGCCTTGTCGAGCGTGGCTAATGGGACTTCATTGCCCTGCGCCAATTCGAGGTATGCGGCGTCGTAGACGGTGAGGCGATAGGTGCGGGTGAGACGCAGAATCTCGGATTCGTTCGGGTCTCGCTTCTCCGTGATCCGCAAATGGGAAAGGCGTCGCAGAAACTCAGCGGTTGTGGCCGGTGTGAGCCGGCCTCGCCGCTCGTTGACCACGAGAGCATTCCGGATCTCGAACCACCACAGGGCCGGGACCCATGCTGTGTCGCGACCGAGAGCAGCCAGGGCGGCTGCCGCGTCGGGAGACGATTCGTCGGAAAAGGCCCAGGATGCGGCAATCGAGGCATCGACGACGAAGGGCATCGCTATTTTCGTCCCTCATCCCGCGCGGAAAGAATTTCGGCAACCGTAATGGGGCCGTTGCGGCGGCCCAGCTCACGGATCTCAGCTATGGCTGCATCGATTTCCGCCTGGCGCTCCGCACTGCGGTGCTCGGCCTCCGGGGTGAGTCGCGCGATGGGTTTTCCGTGCCGGGTGATCACGAAGCTCTGCCCGCGTTCGACCTGAGTGAGGAGCCGGAGGAATCGAGTTTTGGCTTCAGAGGCCTGAATCTCGGTCATAGGCATAGTATCGACCAGTCGGAACGACCAGTCAATTCTGTCTGCAAGCCAAAAGCCTACGCAAAATCATCATGTCTATGGTATTAAAAGACTTAGGCTTTGCCTACAGTTGCGCCTTCCAGAGGAATGCCGGCGCGGCTGACGACTTCGAAGCGCAGCGCGCCGGATTTGTTGGCGTCGACGCGGACATGATCGCCGTGGAGTACCTCGCCGTCGAGAATCTTCATGGCCAGGGGATCCTGGATGAGACGCTGGATGGCGCGCTTGAGCGGACGCGCCCCATAGGCCCGATCGTACCCGGAGGTGAAGATCTGGTGGCGCGCCGCCGGCGTGAGCTCGATGGTGATGTGACGGTCGGCGAGCAGCTTTTCGAGGTCCTTCAGCCGCAGATCGACGATGTGCTGCAGCTGCTCCTCCTGCAGCGGCCGGAAGATCACGACGTCGTCCAGGCGGTTGAGGAATTCAGGACGGAAGTGCTCGCGGAGCACGCGCATGACGCTTTCGGTGGCGTGGCCGAAGGCGGTTTCATCTTTGAGTGACTCGCCCTGGAGGAACGCCGCGCCCAGGTTCGAGGTCATGATGAGGACCGTGTTCTTGAAGTCCACGACACGGCCTTTGGAATCGGTGAGGCGGCCGTCGTCGAGAACCTGTAACAGCACGTTGAACACATCGGGATGCGCCTTCTCGATCTCGTCGAGCAGGATGACGGAGTAGGGGCGCCGCCGTACGGCCTCGGTGAGCTGGCCGCCCTCGTCGTAGCCGATGTAGCCGGGGGGCGCGCCGATCATGCGGGCGACAGCGTGCTTCTCCATGTACTCCGACATGTCGAGGCGGATCATGGCCTGCTCGTCGTCGAAGAGGAACTCGGCGAGGGCGCGGGCGGTTTCGGTTTTGCCCACACCGGTGGGTCCGAGAAAGATGAAGGAGCCAATCGGTTTTTTCGGGTCGCTCAATCCGGCGCGCGAGCGGCGGATGGCGTTGGCGACGATGGACAGAGCGGCGTCCTGGCCGACCACGCGCTCGCGCAGGCGGTCTTCCATCTGAACGAGCTTCTTCACCTCGCCTTCGAGCATGCGGGAGACGGGGATGCCGGTCCACTTGCTGACGATGCGGGCGATGTCCTCCTCGTCGACTTCTTCTTTCAGCATGCGCGGCGTGACGCTGGTGCCGTCCTGGAGTGCGTTCAGCTGCTTCAGCTCGGCTTCCATTTTCGGCAGCTCGCCATACTGGATCTGCGCCGCGCGCTCCAGATTGCCGCGGCGGGTTTGCTCGTCGGCTTCGAAGCGCAGCGTCTCGATCCGCTGTTTGAGGTCGCTGATGCGGGTGATGGCCTCGCGCTCCTTCTGCCAGCGCGCGCGCAGAGCCGTGGATTTCTCGCGCAGCTGGGCGACTTCGCGCTCCACCTGCTGCAGGCGCTCTTTGGAATTGGCGTCGCTCTCGCGCTTGAGGGCTTCGCGTTCGATTTCAAGCGAGGTCGCTTCGCGCTCCAGCTCGTCGATCTCGGTTGGCACGGAGCCGATCTGGATGGCGAGCGAGGCGGCGGCTTCATCGACCAGATCGATGGCCTTGTCGGGCAGGAAGCGGTCGGAGATGTAGCGGTGCGAGAGCGTGGCCGCGGCAACGATGGCCGAGTCGCGGATGCGGACCTTGTGATGCGCCTCGTAGCGCTCCTTGAGGCCGCGCAGAATGGCGATGGTGTCTTCGACGTTGGGCTCGCCGACGTAGACGATCTGGAAGCGGCGCTCGAGGGCCGCGTCCTTCTCGATGTACTTCTTGTACTCGTTGAGCGTTGTTGCGCCGATGGCCCGCAACTCGCCGCGCGCGAGGGCCGGCTTGAGCATGTTGGAGGCATCGATGGCGCCTTCGGCGGCTCCGGCGCCGACCAGCGTGTGCAGCTCGTCGATGAAGAGGATGATCTGGCCGTTGGATTCCTCGATCTCTTTGAGGACGGCTTTGAGGCGGTCCTCAAACTCACCGCGATATTTGGCGCCGGCCAGCATGGCGCCCAGGTCGAGGGCGATGACGCGCTTGTCGCGGAGAATGTCGGGCACGTCGCCGTGGACGATGCGGCGGGCGAGGCCTTCGACGATGGCGGTTTTGCCGACGCCGGGCTCCCCGATCAGCACGGGGTTGTTCTTGGTGCGGCGGGAGAGGACCTGGATGACGCGGCGGATCTCCTCATCGCGGCCGATGACCGGGTCGAGCTTGCCGCGGCGGGCGAGCTCGTTCAGGTCCTTGCCGTATTTTTCAAGAGACTGATATTTCGCTTCGGGATTTTGGTCGGTGACACGCTGGCTGCCGCGCACGCTGGCGAGGCTTTTGAGCACTGCTTCGTGCGTTGCGCCGACAGAGGCGAGCAGGAGCTGGCCGCCGTCATTTTTTTGGCGGGTCAGCGCGAGGAGCAGGTGCTCGGTGGAGACGTAGTCATCCTTGAAATTTTCGGCCTCTTTGAATGCCTGGTCGAAGACCTGGTTCAGCGCGTTGGAGGCGCCGGGCTGCGCGGAGGCGCCGCTGACTTTCGGCAGCTGACTCACAGCGTCGAGCGCGCGCGATTCAAGCAGCTCAGTCGCGACGCCGATTTTTTCGAGGACGGCAGGAATCACGCCCTCTTTGTCCGCGAGCAGCACGGCGAGCAGGTGCAGGGGGAGGATCTCGGGATTGCCGTTTTCGCCGGCGAGCTGGCTGGCGCTCTGGACGGCTTCCTGCGATTTGACTGTGAACTTATCCCAACGAATTGCCATGGAAACCTCGGTACTTAGCTCGGAGCCCGGAGCCGGGAGGGGCAGCCGGCATGACGGGTTATTTCAATTCTGCGCCTGAAAAGCGGCGGGAGGAACTTCCCCTCCCGCCCGGTGACATCCGAAATGCTTCGAGTGGATCAGCGCCATGAGTGTCGGGCGCGTCCGGCCGGGACTCAGGCAGCCGGCTTGACTTCCTTTTTGCCGGCATCGATCTGGCCCTTGCCGACTTCCACTTTGATCTGCTTCGGCTTGGCCTCGGCGCGTTTCTCCAGCTCGATGCGCAGCACGCCGGCATCGTAGCTGGCTTTCACGTTCTCCGCATTCACCGTGTTGGGAATGGTGAACGAGCGATAGAAGTTGCCGTAGCGGCGCTCGATGCGATGGAAGTTTTCTTCCTTCTCTTCCTTTTCGAATTTGCGCTCGCCTCTCACGGTGAGCAGGTTGTTCTCGAGCTGAATATCGAGGTCGCTCTCTTTCATGCCGGGGACCTCGAGCTTGAGCACAATGTTGTGCTCGTCTTCATAAACGTCAACCGGGGGCACGAAGGCCGCTGTCGCGAGGGTATCGCCCTCGCCCTGGGCGCGGTTGTAGTCCTGGAACAGCGAGTTCATGCGGTTCTGCAGGGCGAGCACGTCGCGAAA
>DASXFH010000067.1:0-2188 GCA_036489655.1 Acidobacteriaceae bacterium
CGTCTTCAGCGGGGAGACTGGCTATAGCAACCGCGACGCCTGCGGCCCCGAGAGTCCACTGCGCGACCCCTGCTATGCGTGGCAGCGCACCGACACCTTTGTCCCGATTCCCGGTCAGGACTACGACGATCTGGTCCTCACGGGCAGTGGAACTCAGCCGCCGCCGGATCTCGATACTCCGTCGAAGGCGAAGCGTGGGAAGTTTTCCCAAGGCCACGGCAGGCCGAAACCCGAGCCGCCAGCCGTGCTCACGGCGATTCCCTACACCAGCGTGGAGCGCCTGCGCTTCCGCGACGGCAAGTACCTACCGATCCCGGATACGGATACCACCATTCCGGCTCACTGACATCCCGGCTCACTGGGCCGTTTTCAGGGCGTGGCGGATGCGGTCACCGATAGCGTCAACGTCTGCGTGTGGGTGATCGAATTCGAATCAAGCGAACTCCCCGAGACACCGGTGGCCGTCAGCGTGACCGGCGCACTGGTGACGGCAGCATTGGACGCCGCGCTCAGTATGAAAGTCTGCGGCGATCCGATCCCGACTGTCGCCGAGCCCGGCGCAACCCCGACCTTCGCCGGCAGCCCGCTCAATACCAGCGTGATGCTCCCCGTTGAGCCATGTACGGCAGTCACCTGGAAACTGATCGGCGTTGTGCCGCCCTGCGCGATGGTCGCCTTTGTCATCTGTCCGCTCGCCAGCGACAGGGTAAAGTCCGGTGGAGCGTTGTTGCCGCAACCGGTCAGGGTCAGCGGGAAAACGCACATCACAGCCGTCACCAGCGAAATCCATCGACCGCGCCTTCGCTCCCGACCAAGCATTCGTCTGATATCCCCTCCCGCACTTTGTCTGCCCACTAAGATGCCGCACCGCCCAGCCCATCATAAGCGCCGCCTCGGAGCCAGGGAACGGGCTTCAAACCGCTGCTTCGATACACTGTGGGGACAGCCGAAAATGCGCCCAGGCGCCGAAAGAAGACGAGACCCTACCCGCATGCACCGTTGGTCCCAGCTTTTTATCCCTACGCTCCGTGAAGCGCCCGCCGATGCTGAAGTCGCCAGCCACAAATTTTTGCTCCGCTCCGGCTACATCCGGCAGCTCAGCGCCGGTACCTATTCCTATCTTTTCCTCGGCCAGCGGTCGCTGAACAAGATCATCGCCATCGTCCGCCAGGAGATGGACAAGATTGGCCAGGAGTTCTTCCTGCCGGCTCTGCTGCCGCGCGATCTGCTGGAAGAGAGCGGCCGATGGACCATCTTCGGCGACAACCTCTTCCGCCTGAAGGACCGTAAGGGCGCCGAACTCGGCCTGGGCATGACCCACGAAGAGGTCATGACCTCCATCGCTCGCAATGAGCTGCGCAGCTACAAGCAGCTTCCGCAGATCTGGTACCAGATCCAGACCAAGTTCCGCGACGAACCGCGCCCCAAAGGTGGCCTGCTGCGGGTACGCCAGTTCACCATGAAGGACGCCTATTCCTTCGACATCGACGCTGCCGGCCTAGATCAGAGTTATCGCAAACACGATCAGACCTACCGCGCCATCTTCACTCGCTGCGGGTTGTCCTTTGTCGTGGTCGAGGCTGACTCCGGCGCGATGGGCGGCTCCGGATCGCAGGAGTTCATGGTCTACACCGACGCCGGCGAGGACCTGATCGCCTCTTGTGCCGAGTGCCACTACGCAGCCAACATCGAAAAGGCCACATCCCGTCTCGCGCCGGTCGAAGACCTCGCTCCCACCGGGGACGGCAAGCCGGAGCGCATCCACACCCTGGGCAAGGCCGCTATCGCGGACATCGTCGCTTTCCTCAACATGCTGCCCCAGCACGACATCAAGGCATTGGCCTATATGGCGCTCGCGAAGGACGGCAAGTGGAAGCCGCTCGCGGTCTTTTTGCGTGGCGACCACTCGGTGAACGAGGCCAAATTGCTGGGCATCACCGGAGCACGCGAGCTGCGCTACATGGGCGCGGAGGAGCTTGAGGCCTGGTTCAAGGGTCCGGCAGGCTATCTGGGACCGGTTGGGCTCACCGCATCGAAAGATGTGCTTGGAGACGGCTTCACCATCGTGCTCGATAAAGCCCTCGAAGGCCGCACCAACATGGTCGCCGGCGCCAACGAGCTCGACTATCACTTCCGCAACGTGACCCCGGGCCGCGACTTCACCCCCACCGTCACCGCGGATGTCCGC
>DASXFH010000095.1:0-10053 GCA_036489655.1 Acidobacteriaceae bacterium
CCAGGTGATGGCCACCACCAGCCAGTGGTTCAAGACGATCCACGCCAACCGCGGCAAGCAGGTGCAGATCACGGTCATGCGCGACCGCAGGGAGAACACCGTTCCCATGATGGCCGGGCGGCCGAAGAGCAAGGGGTGAGGGGGCACGGTCCACAGTCCACAGTCCACAGTTTCCAGTCCTCAGTTTCCAGTCCACAGTCTCCAGTCCACAGGCCCCAAAGGGCACCCTGGCTCCTCACGCTGATCGCTATACGCTCTGCCAGTCCGCTGTCGGCGGCGCATCCCGTTTACCCTGCGGCGTGTAACCTGTAACCTGTATTTATGGCTGCCCGCCGGCTCAAAGCCGCCTCGCGCAAGGTCCGCGAACTCGCCCTGATCGGCCACGCGCTGGCCTCGACGCGCCACGCCGTGATGGCGCAGATTGTGCCCATGCGACGCTGCAATCTCTCCTGCGCGTACTGCAACGAGTACGACGACGTTTCCCAGCCGGTTCCGCTGGACGAGATGCTGCGCCGGATCGACCACCTGGCCCGGCTCGGCACCTCGATCGTCACCATCTCCGGCGGCGAGCCGCTGCTGCATCCCGAGCTGGACGCGATCATCGCCCGCATTCGCCACCACGGCAAAATGGCGGGCATGATCACCAACGGCTATCTGCTGATGCCCGATCGCATCCAGCGCCTGAACCGCGCCGGGCTCGACCATATGCAGATTTCGATCGATAACGTGCAGCCCGACGAGGTGTCGAAAAAATCCCTCAAGGTGCTGGACAAGAAGCTGGAGTTTCTCGCCGAGCACGCCGATTTCCACGTGAACATCAACTCCGTGGTCGGCGGCGGCATCAAGCATCCGCAGGACGCTCTCACGATCGGACGGCGCGCGGTTGGACTGGGATTCACCTCGACGATCGGCATCATCCACGACGGCAGCGGGCAGTTAAAACCGCTGGGCGAGGAAGAGCGCACCGTGTGGAACGAGATGCGGTCCTGGAAGAAGAAGAACTACTCGCGGTTCAACCAGTTTCAGGAGCAGATTGCCAACGGCCAGCCTAATGACTGGCGTTGCCGCGCCGGTTCGCGCTACCTCTACATCTGCGAGAACGGGCTGGTGCACTACTGCTCGCAGCAGCGGGGATACCCGGGCGTGCCACTGGCCGAGTACACCAAAGACGACCTCGCGCGCGAGTACCTGACGGAGAAAGGCTGCGCTCCGAACTGCACCGTGAGCTGCGTCCACCAGATCAGCCACATCGACTACTGGCGATCTCCGCAGCGGCCGACTCCGCCTTCGGCCGCCGGCAACGCGGAAGGCCTGGTCAACATTCGGCTGTGATTTGGCGGGACGCGCGTCCCTGATGTCGGGACGTGGATATATGCTTTCAAAAATTTGGCCGTACAATACCCGCAACACTCACCATGCCTGCGCGTCGCATCCTCCGTCTCCATCGGATGGCCTGCATGCTCGCCCTCCTGGCTGTGGCCTGCGACCGGCATGCTTGTGCTGCTGAGAATGAGGCGCAGCCGCTGCATCTGAGCAGCCCCAGCTTCTCCGGGACCATCCCTGGGCGCTACGCCTCGTGCCCGGGACAGGCGAATATTTCGCCCGCGCTCACCTGGACGCGGCCGCCTGCCGGCACACACAGCCTGGCCGTGATTGTCACCGACCCGGACGCGCCCGAGGGCCCGTTCACCCACTGGCTGCTGTGGAACCTGCCGGCCGACACACGCTCGCTTCCCGAATCCATCGCTACGCAGCCGCAGCTGCCGAGCGGCGCTCGACAGGGGCGCAACGACTTCGGCTCAATCGGGTATGGAGGACCTTGCCCGCCTGGCAGCTCCGCCCATCGGTACGTCTTCGACGTTTACGCCCTCGACGCCACGCTGCCGCTGCCGCCGCGCGCTACAAAGCAGGAGCTGCTCCATGCCCTCCACGGACATATCCTCGCCGCGGGGCAGCTCATCGGGCGCTATCCGCGGTAACGCCTCGGGACGGCGCCTGCTCTCTGGGTCTCAGTTCAGCACCCCGATGGTCCGCAGCCATGTTGCCGCCAGGGTGGGCCAGTGGGTGATGGGCAGGTTCGTGGGACGCAGGCCGTATCCGTGACCGCCTTTTGTGTAGACATGCAACTCCGCGGGGACGCCGGCCTTCTTGAGCGCCATGAAGTACTCGATTGCGTTCTCCACGTGCACCGGATCGTCCTCGGCCTGGACGAGGAACGTGGGCGGCGTCTCGGCGGTTACGGGAATGTCGGGATTGAAGGTCATCCCCTTCTCCGCAATCGCGAGATAGCCGGGGTAAATGACGATGGCGAAGTCCGGCTTGCAGCTGAGGTTGTCGGCAGCGTCGACGTGGGGATACAGACGCTTCTCATCGTGCGTGCTCAGCGCGGCGGCCAGATGTGCGCCTGCCGAGAAGCCGAGCACTCCAAGCTTGTGGGGATCGATGCCCCAGGCCGCTGCATGCTCACGCACGATGCCCATGGCGCGCTGGGCATCCTGGAGCGCCGCTGCCGACTTCGGATAGGGTCCTGAGGCCGGCACCCGGTACTTCAGCAGCACGCAGTTCACGCCGATCCGGTTGAGCCACTGGCAGACTTCGGTGCCTTCAAGATCGATGGCCAGAATGGAATAGCCGCCGCCGGGAAACACCACCACTGCCGCGTGCGTGTTCTTTGCCTGCGGCGCTTTGTAGAGAGCGATGGTCGGCTGCGACACATTGCCGAGCCGCACCAGACGCCGGCCTGCAATCAGCGGCATCTGCGGGGTGGTGGTGTCCTGTTCAGGCCCCGAAGGCGGCGCAGCCATGGGGCTCGGCCCCTCGGCGGAGGGCTGATTCTGAGGATTCGGCACGCCCTGCGGCCAGAGCTGCATCTGCGCATGACCGGAGGAGGGCGGCCATCCGTAGCCCGTGCTCTGTGCTGCCAGCACTCCACTCAATCCGAAGCAGACGATTCCAACCCAAAGAATATGAAGGCGCATCACCCGAAAATCCTCCCGGGCCATGGTAGTCCACGGCTCAGTATGACGGGATGTGAGCGCTCCTGCGGGGTGACGGCAGCTCGGCTACTGCGGAGTCTGGGCGGGCGCGCTCTGTTGGGTGCTGCCCTGCTGTCCAGGGCTGGGCTGCGTGTTATTGGGCTGGCTGCTGTTGGGCTGGGCCGGGGTCCCGCTCGGCGGCGCCGCGGGGTGCGCCGACACGGTTGGCGTATATCCTGGATCGCCGGGCCGCTGCTGATCTTTGGGGAAATTCACCGGAGCCACGACCGGCTGCGGATTTGTTTTGTCGTTCGTGGGTGCCGGGTCGGTGGGCAGACGCAGCGACGGCGCTGTACGCGGGGCGCTCTCTTCCCGACGCGCCTGTTCCGACTGATCCCCCAGCTGGACCTCATGCTGATTGGTGGCCACCACCGGCTGATTGCCCCAGTAGTCGCCCATCTGGTTGGTTGCGTGCACCAGGACCGGCTCGCCGACTTTGGCAATCTCTACCCGCACCACGTAACTTCCGACGAAGCGCACAAACTCCACCGGCTCCGGCGCCTCGCCATAAATCCAGGTCTCGAACGGCTGGCCGTCCTTGTCCGTTTCCCGCATCTTGCGGATCGGTTGCCCCTTGGCGTAGTTCACCATGTCGTGGTTCATCCCCACCAGGACGCGGTGCTGCTTGATCGCGTCGCGCAGGAAATCCGGCAGTGTCTCCGCATACGCCTCGGCCGGGGACTTCACGCCGAAGTCGATCATCGGCTTCAGCAGCGCCTCCAGCTGCTCGCCTGTAATGTCCGGCACGTGCTCTCTGAACTCCACCTTCAGACGCGTGCCGGTGGGCTGCTGCCCGTCGTCCTGCGCCATGGGCACAGTGTTATACGGATCCATCCCGATGGAAACATGCCGCATAAAACGGTGCTTGTGGAACGGCCCTCCGTTCAGGTCCAGGACGATCGAATCTTTATCGATCTGGATGTTCGTTACCACCACGCGATCGCCGGGTTTGGCGGAGGTTCCCTTGCTGTGCAGCATATCGATGTACTTTTCGCCGGCCGGGTTCATTCCGCCGTTGGCGCGCAGGGCCAGCACGGCGACGGGCAGCGGACGCATCGCGAAGCCCTGCTCCCGCTCCATAAACCGGATCAGCTGTTCGCGCGTGAGCTTCGTCATGGGCTCGGTCGAGAGCTTCACATCGGTGGGAGCAAACTCCGAGTAGCGCTTCTCCACGTGCTCCGGCTGAACCACGAATACCTGCGCCGCCGCAGGCAGCGCCGCCAGCACCAGCAGCGGCATCCACACCACCACCGGAGACGTCAGGTGGCCGGTTCGTCTGGACCTCGACATAAGGCCCCCTTTGAGGTTGGAGCCAACACGAACAGCATGGGCCCCTTTTCGCCAGAATTCAAGCACGCCGAGCATGCCGCGCGCCATAACCACCGACTTTCATGACACGAAAGACCGGTATGGTGGCCGCGGACCGGGGCGGCCCCCCCCGGATTCTCGCTGGCTTAATAGGAACGTCAGCTGCCGGGACGCGTTGCCATTTTTCGTTTCGCGACGCGCTTTGTCGCATCGCCCCTGCCAGCCAGGCTTTCCGCACGCTGCGGGAAGGGCCCGCGCCCAGGCCCCCAGGCATCTTTGAGTCCCCTCGAACTCCCCCGGCAACTTCTTCCACAACTCGCGCTACACTGGCACCCACCATGACCCGCCGTCCGCTCTCCGTCACGTTCGTCGGCTGGCTCTATCTGGTCGTCAATGTCGTCGGCCTCGCCCTGCATTACGGCGACGTCCTGCCTCCTCACCCCAGGGAAAACCTCTGGATCGACGTCGTCCGCGCCCTTGGGGTCGTCGCCGGAGCCTTCCTGCTTCGCGGCGCGGACTGGTCCCGCTGGCTGGCCATTGTGTGGATGGCCTTCCACGTCTGGGTCGGCTGGCTCAACGGACGGGTCCCGGGCCTGGTCCACTCCGGCTTCTTCGTCCTGATCCTTTACCTGCTGTTTCTGCGCCCGGACAGCCGCGCCTGGTTCCGGCCCGCCGCCCGCGCCTCAGCGCCTGGCCAGTGAAATCATCCGGTTAGCGCGGGCGCAGGCTTCCGAACTCCTCGGGGATGAATCGCCGGGAATTATTTTGTGTCCCGTCTTAAATCCCACGCACCTGCCGATTCTTCGCGCTACGCTGAATTCGCCTCTTCGGAAGCAGAGCTGCACCGCAGTGGCACGCGCTGGCAATCGACGCTTCCGGACGGGCCTCGCCTTTCAGGCGCTGCCTCGCGTCTTTCCCGTTAGCGGGCGCGCGGTGGGTCCACTCTCCGACCCACTCGAAGAGCGACCCGAGAGCAATGCCGAGTCATTGGGGGTTGCCGGCGGCCGACGCTTTCGGGCTGGCGGCTCACTTTCTGCTTATCCCGCGTTCCCTGGCTTGGCTGTCCCGCGCGCCGTCCCTGGTGGGGCAGGCCAGGAGTTTGTCCCGGTGGAGCCGGCTTGCGCAGAATCTCAAACTCAGAGCCTGCTCCGGGTTCGAGATCGACGGCACTGCCGACAGCAGAAGCCTCTCTCCGCGACCGGCCAGGCGTTGACAATGCACGCAACCAGGCACTATACAAGTCGCACCACCCGGCAACCGGCCCAATATGCGCGCGCATCCGAGAATTCGGAAGTTTTCTGATCTCGCCCCCGACGCGCGGAGGATCGTCATGCAAGATGGCGACATTGGGATTCAAAATCGTGTTCTGACGTCCTGGAAAGAAATTGCTGCCTATCTGGGAAAGGGAGTCCGCACCGTCCAGCGGTGGGAAAAAGACTTTGGACTTCCGGTGCGGCGGCCGGTTGGCTCGGATAAGAGCGCGATCATCGCGCGCACCCGCGATCTGGATGTGTGGATCGCGATGCGCTGCTCGACGCGCCGCCTGCCCGATCGCCTTACCGACGGGGAGGTCTACGATACTCAGCGGCTGATGTCGATCCGGAGTTCGCTCGCGGCCGGCGTGGCCACGGCTCTGATGCTGCGTGAATCGAACGCATTGCTGGTCTCCGAAGTGCGTTCCGCGCTCACCGATCTGCAGAGCCAGATCACGCGGTTGCGCAGCAGCAGGCTGGCGCAGGCGTCTGGCCCATCGCAGCTGGGGGCTGGAGCGAGCCTGTAGCCGGTAGCCTGTAGCCGGTAGCCCGTAGCCGGGGGCCGGGAGCGAGCCGGTAGCCTGTAGCGTTCAAGCCGCGTCGAGCGTCGTTCCGCTCTTCTTCTTCCATCGCCACTTGCCTGCTGCCGGCTGCGCGCTGCTTTATCATCGAAAGCTGGCGCTCTGCGCTGGAATCTTTCTTAGGATCATCATGAAAACCGGCATTATCGGCCTGCCGCAGGTGGGCAAGACTTCGTTATTCAAAATCCTGACCAAAGCCAGGGTCGAAGACCGCGGCTACTCGCGCGAAGCGCACATTGGCGTGGCCACCGTGCCGGACGACCGGCTGGACCGGCTGGCCGCGCTCTTCAACCCCAAAAAGCTGATCCACGCCACGGTGGAGTACGCGGACGTGGCCGCCATCAGCCAGGAGGCGCTGAAGGAGACCGCCTTCCTGGCCAGCCTGCGCAATGTGGACGCGCTGATTCACGTGCTGCGCGGCTTCGAGGATGAGTCGATTCCGCACGTCGGCTCTGTCGATCCGACACGCGACGCGAAGACCCTGGAATTCGAGCTGATGCTCTCGGACCTGACCCAGATTGAAAAGCGGCTGGAGCGGCTGGAAAAAGATCTGAAGAAGATGAAGACCGCGGAACTGGAAAAGGAGCACGCGCTGCTGCTGCGCTGCAAGCCGGCGCTCGAAGCGGAGATGCCGCTGCGCGAGCTGGAGATGTCGGCGGAGGAGAAGAAGCTGATCCGCGGCTTCATGTTCCTGTCGCAGAAGCCGGTGCTGTACGCGGTGAACGTGTCGGAGAGCATGACGCTGGGCGCCGATCTGGAAAAGGCTCCGGAGAAGTATGGACTGAAGGAGCTGGCGGCGCGGCCGAATGCGGGAGCGACCGCCTTCTGCGGCAAGGTGGAAGCCGAGCTGGCGGAGATGGAGGACGAGGAGGCGAAGGAATTCCTGTCGTCGTATGGATTGCAGGAGAGCGGCCTGGTGCGGCTGATTCGGCGCAGCTACGAGCTGCAGGGGCTGATCAGCTTCTTCACGGTGGGCGAGGACGAATGCCGCGCCTGGACGGTGCCGGCGAACTCGCGGGCGCAGGAAGCGGCGGGAGCGATCCACACGGATCTGGAAAAGCATTTCATCCGCGCGGAGACGATCCACTGGGACACGCTGCTGACGGCGGGCTCGGAGGCGGTGGCGCGGTCGCAGGGCACGCTGCGTCTGGAGGGCAAGGACTATCTGGTGCAGGACGGGGACGTGATGCATATAAGGCACAGCGGGTGAAAGGAGCACAGGGGTGCGGGGCTCAGGGCGGTACGCTAAACTCCAAACCCTAAACTCTGCCTGTACGCTGTACGCTACACGCTATCCGCTGCGTTTCTATCCCGTGAACCGTAACCCGTAAACGCTATGCTCTTGTCCCTCATTCTCGGAACGCTTGCCGCGGTCGCCGACATTATCGGCGGAGTGGTTCTGGTGCGCCGCAGCTGGCCGCTGCATTACCTGCGCTACTTCATCGCTCTGGGCGCGGGGTTCATGATGGCGGTGGCCATGCTGGATATGGTGCCGGAGAGCATCCGCTTCTCGCCGGTGTGGGGCGCGGCGCTGGTGCTGGCGGGCTACTGCATCATCCACCTGCTGGAGCACACGATCACGCCGCATTTCCACTTCGGCGAGGAGACCCACGGGCACGAACTGCTGCACGCCCATACGGGATGGTCGATTCTGTGCGGGCTGGCCACGCATTCGTTCTTCGACGGGGTGGCCATTGCTTCGGGGTTTGTTCTTTCGCGGACGCTGGGCTGGCTGATCTTCGTGGCCATCCTTCTGCACAAGGTGCCTGAGGGTTTCACGATGGCGTCGGTGATGCTGGCGTCGGGGCGCTCGCGGCGCACGGCTCTGTGGGCGGCCATTGGGCTGGCGGCGGCCACGATTGCGGGCGTGCTGATTATCGGATTGCTGCCGCACTGGGTGCTGGCGGGGCTGCCGCTTTCCGCGGGCGTGGCGATCTATGTGGCGGCCACGGATCTGGTGCCGGAGGTGAACCGGGAGCCGGGGATCCGCATGGCGCTGGTGTTCTTCCTGGGGGTGGGAATCTTTATCGTGGTGCGGCTGCTGGCGCCGGTGTAAGTCTTCACTTGTGGAAGAACAGGCTGTAGAGCAGGATCAGCAGCACTGCGCCGCTCACCGCGACGTACAGGCGGTCGCGCTCCAGGAAGAAGCCGACAAGGCACATGCCCACGCGCGCCACCGGTGTGGCGATGAGAACCAGCAGCCCGAGCATGATGATGCTGCGCGGGTCGCCGGAGCCAACGCCGCGCACAATGCCATGCACGGTCATCAGCTGCACGGTCTCGCCGTGGAAGTGGGAATAGTCCGGCCGCTCCGCGTGATTCTTCGCCATGTACATGGCGCCGCCAATGAGCACAATGGCCGCGGCCAGCAGCACGCCGGTGCGCAGCATGTAACCAACCCAGTTCTCGACGCGTTGGTCGTTCCAGCTCATCTCTATTTCCCCATCACGCTGTTGACAATCATCTCGGCGCCCATCGCGATGATGAGCAGTGAGAAGACTACTTTGAGAGTGCGAACGTGCGCGCGCACCAGAAGCCGCGAACCAATCAGCGAACCGGCGAGAACGCCGAGCATCACCGGCATCACCAGTGCCGGAGCGAGATAGCCGCTTTTCAGGTAGAGCCCGGCGCTGGCTACGGCAGTGACGCCGATCATGAAGTTGCTGGTGGTGGTTGAGACTTTGAAAGGCAGGCGCATCGCCTGGTCCATGGCGATTACTTTCACGGCGCCGGAGCCGATGCCGAGCAGGCCGGAGAGCACGCCGGCGAGCCACATCAATCCAAACCCGGCGGGGACGTGCTGCGCAACATAAGGTTGTTCCCTGCCATCGCCCAGCGGCAGAGTGCCCTGCAGGCGGAGGCGCAAAGCCATGGCATCGGGCTGGGTCGTGATCTCCTCGCGCTTGGCCTTCAGAGAAACGTAGGCCGAATAGAGCAGCACCAGGCCAAAGATGAAGCCGATGGCGTGTGTGGGCACCTGGGTGGTGAGCCATGCGCCAACCAGGGCTCCCAGGGTGGTTGCGATTTCCAGAAACATGCCGACGCGGATGTTGGAAAAGCCTTCGCGGACATAGGCAGCCGCGGCGCCGGACGAAGTGGCGATGACTGAGACCAATGAGGCGCCAATGGCGTAGTGAATATCAACGTGAAACAGGATGGTAAGCACCGGCACAATGACCACGCCGCCACCCAGGCCGCTCAGAGCTCCCAGCAATCCCGCGCCGAGAGACGTGAGCAGCAGAATGAGAGAAAGCCAGCTTGCATCCATTCGTACCTACTGTACGATGCCGGGGGGAATTTCGCCGCACAACAGGACGGCGATGGAATCCGGCGGTAACGTCAGTCGGTCCTGGTGCAGAGCCGCTTCCGGACTCGAGGCGAGGACGATCTGCGATCCGGCGCGCACGGCCAGGGTCACGGGCTTTGCCGCGAGAGAGAAGGCGACGGTGCAGCGGCCGCGCTCCATCACCAGCGTTTGGTCCTGTTCGTTCGCGTGAACGCGCACCTGGGAGAGGTCGCCGTCAGTGAGCTGGGGCAGGCTTTTGCGCAGGGCGATCAACTGCCGATACCACGCCAGCATTTCAGAGTGGGGCGGCTGGGCGCGCTCGTCCCAGTTGAGCTTCGAGCGCTCGAAGGTGGCGGGGGCCTGCGGATCGGGGATTTCGCCGGGGTCCCATCCGAAGGCGGCGAATTCTTTGTTGCGGCCTTCGGAGATGAGCTTGCCCAGTTCCTTGTCATGATCGGTGAAGTACTGGAAGGGCGATGAGGCGGCCCATTCCTCACCCTGGAAGAGCATGGGGACGAAGGGCGCGGTGAGTTCAAGCGCGGCGGCGATTTTTGCCCGGCCGAGGCTGACGAGGTGGCAGAGGCGCTCGC
>DASXFH010000099.1:0-20577 GCA_036489655.1 Acidobacteriaceae bacterium
GCCGACGGCGCCGAGCGCCTCATCCGCACCCTCCGCCTGCTCGGCTACAAAACCGCCATCCTCTCCGGCGGATTCACCTTCTTCGCCCGCCATCTCCAGCAGCAGCTCGGCATCGATTACGTCCACGCGAATGAGCTGGAAGTCGCCGATGGCGCAGTCACCGGCCGCGTCGTTCCCCCCATCGTCAACGGAGAAAGCAAGGCCGCGCTCCTTCGTGAGATCGCCCAGCGCGAAGACATCTCCCTTGAACAGGTGGTCGCCGTCGGCGACGGCGCCAATGACATTCCCATGCTCAAGCTCGCCGGCATGGGCATTGCCTATCGCGCCAAGCCGCTGGTGCGCCAAAGCGCTCCGCACTCCGTCTCCGCTCTCGGACTCGACGGCCTGCTCTACCTCATCGGCGTCCGCGACCGCGACCTCCTCCCCCACGAGCCCCTCTGACTGCGATCCGCAGGCGCCGGAATCTCCCTGTGTCCCCTGGGGAAGACGAGCCCTGCGCCGCCCTCCCGTATTCGTTGCCACCTCTGTCCCCCGCATCCTGCGCGCTCCCCTGCAACCCGCAACCTGTAACCCGTAAACCTGCAACCTGTCACCCGCACCCTGTACCCTGTATCCCGTGAATAAGGTCGTCCCTTCCGTTGCTGCCGCCGTCGCCGACATCCCCTCCGGCTCCACCCTCATGATCGGCGGATTCGGCCTCTGCGGCATCCCCGAAAATCTCATCGCCGCCCTCGTCGACGAGCATCGCCGCCGCGGCCTTTCCGCCCTCCACACCATCGCCAATAACGTCGGCGTCGACGGCTTCGGCATGGGCCTCATGCTCGAAGCCGGCATGATCGCCTCCCACACCGGCTCCTACGTCGGCGAAAACAAGCTGCTCGAAGAAAAAGTCCTCAAAGGCGAACTCGACCTCCGCCTCATCCCCCAGGGAACCCTGGCGGAAAGAATTCGCGCCGGCGGCGCCGGCATCCCCGCCTTCTTCACTCCCGCCGGAGCCGGCACCCTCGTCGCCGAAGGCAAAGAAACCCGCAACTTCGAGGGCCGCCCCTACCTCCTCGAATCATGGCTCCGCGCCGACTTCGCCCTCGTCAAAGCCTGGAAAGGCGACCACGCCGGCAATCTCGTCTATCGCCACACCGCCCGCAATTTCAATCCCGTCATGGCCACCGCCGCCCGCATCACCATCGCCGAAGTCGAAGAGCTCCTCCCCACCGGCTCGCTGGATCCCGACCACGTCCACACCCCCGGCATCTTCGTCCAGCGCATCCTCCATGGCCCGCATTACGAAAAGCGAATCGAACGCCGCACCCTGCGATAAGAGCTGTCATCCCGACCGAAGCCCCGCCACCAACCAATGTCATCCCGACCGAAGCCCCGCCGAGATCTTTCCAGCGGTGCACCATGCCTCCCGGCGCGCAGTGGAGGGACCCCCGTAGCGAAACGAGAGGTGTGCACCATGACAACTCTCGGCGCGGAAGGAAACGGTCGCAAAGCGACCGAAAGAGATCCCAGGCGGTGAAGGAAGTTTCCGTAACCTGAGCCCTGAGCCCTGAGCTCTGTACCCCACCCCCTATCCCCTGTACCCTGACTCTGCATGCACTCCATCGTCGCCTCCGTGGCGCACTTCATCCAGAGCTTCATCTCCGCCGCCGGATACGGCGGTGTCCTCCTCCTCATGGCCATCGAATCGGCCTGCATCCCGCTCCCCAGCGAGATCATCATGCCCTTCGCCGGCTATCTCGTGCACACCGGCCGCCTCTCCCTCATCGGCGTCGCCACCGCCGGCGCCCTCGGCTGCAACCTCGGCTCCCTCGTCGCTTACTGGATCGGCGCGTATGGCGGACGCCCCTTCATCACCCGCTACGGCCGCTTCGTCCTCCTCAATCCCCACGACCTCGCGCGCGCCGAGCACTTCTTCGGCAAGTACGGCGGCATCACCGTCTTCCTCGGACGCCTCCTCCCCATCGTCCGTACCTTCATCGCCCTGCCCGCCGGCATCGCCCGCATGCCGCAGTGGCGCTTCCACCTCTACACCTTCCTCGGCTCCTGGCCCTGGTGTTTCGTCCTCGCCTGGGTCGGCATGAAGCTCGGCCAGGCCTGGGATACCGACCCCCGCTTCAAAGCCGCCTTCCACCGCTTCCACCTGGGCGTAGAAATCCTCGTCGTCGCCGCCATCCTCTGGTTCCTCTGGACCCACTGGCGTCACCGCATCCGCGAAACCCCCGTGTCATCCTGAGCGAAGCGGAGAATCGACCGGCGCAAGCTCCGTCGCAAAAGGATATTCATCGGTGATCGGCGCGCGCAGCGCCGGCGGCGGCCAGATCAACAGGATCAGCGACCCAGGGGGGCCGCGCGCAGCACGGCGACGGAGAAAGCCACGGCCTTCAGGCCGTGGAATAGGGATCATGAGAAGAACAGGCCTTTAGGCCCGGCCGC
Source organism: Acidobacteriaceae bacterium (assembly GCA_036489655.1). GTDB lineage: Bacteria > Acidobacteriota > Terriglobia > Terriglobales > Acidobacteriaceae > Palsa-343. The sequence goes on from DASXFH010000099.1 coordinate 2,437, forward strand.
CTGCCCCCATCACCAACGGCATTTGCCATTCCTCCGCCCCCGCGAGACACTACCTGTTTGGACTCCATCATTTTTTCTCCCCCGAAAACAGAAAGGCATTCCTATGACTGAAAACAAAAAGCCTGCCATTCAGCCGGCCACGGGCAAGCTCGGGGTCATGACCGTCGGCATGGGCGCCGTCGCCACCACCCTCATCGCCGGCGTCGAAGCCGTCCGCAAGGGCCTCGCCAAACCCATCGGCTCCGTGACCCAGATGGGCACCATCCGCCTCGGCAAGCGCACCGACAATCGCACTCCCCTCGTCAAAGAATTCGTCCCCCTCGCCGACCTCAACGACATCGTCTTCACCGGCTGGGATATCTTTCCCGAGGACATGTATGAGGCCGCCGCCCACGCCGCCGTCCTCGACAAGGATCACCTCGAGTCCATCAAGCCCTTCCTCCACTCCATCAAGCCCATGCCCGCCGTCTTTGACCAGTACTACGTCAAGCGCCTCAACGGCACCCACGTCAAGACCGGCAAGAGCAAGTGCGACCTCGCCCAGCAGCTCCGCTCCGACATTCAGAAATTCAAGTCCCAGGTTGATCGCGTCGTCGTCATCTGGTGCGGCTCCACCGAAATCTTCATGGAGCCCGCCCCCTGTCACCAGTCCCTCGCCGCCTTTGAAAAAGCCCTCACCGACAACGACCCCGCCATCGCCCCCTCGCAGATCTATGCCTACGCCGCCCTCAAAGAAGGCGTGCCCTTCGCCAACGGCGCACCCAACCTCACCGTCGACCTGCCCTGCATGATCGAGCTGTCGCGACTCACAGGAGCGCCCATCTGCGGCAAAGACTTCAAGACCGGCCAGACGCTCCTCAAGACCGTCCTCGCGCCCACCTTCAAGGCCCGCATGCTCGGCGTCGCCGGCTGGTATTCCACCAACATCCTCGGCAACCGCGACGGCGAAGTCCTCGACGACCCCGAATCCTTCAAGACCAAGGAAGAATCCAAGCTCGGCGTCCTCGACTACATCCTCCAGCCCGACAAGTACCCCGACCTTTACGGCAACATCTACCACAAGGTCCGGATCAACTATTACCCGCCCCGCGGCGACAACAAAGAAGGCTGGGACAACATCGACATCTTCGGATGGCTCGGCTACCCGATGCAGATCAAAGTCGACTTCCTCTGCCGCGACTCCATCCTCGCCGCACCCATCGCGCTTGACCTGGTCCTCTTCCTCGACCTCGCCCAGCGCACCCCCGAGCTCCGCCACCTCGGTATCCAGGAGTGGCTCAGCTTTTACTTCAAGAGCCCGCAATCCGCTCCCGGCCTCTACCCCGAGCACGACCTCTTCATCCAGTCCATGAAGCTGAAAAACACCCTGCGCCACATCATGGGCGAAGAGCTCATCACCCACCTCGGCCTCGAATACTACGACTGAACTGGCCGTTCAGGCAGCCGCGCCTTCGGCGCAAATACAAATGGCAAAGACAAGAGGCTCCCTCGCGGAGCCCCTTGTCTTTGCCATCAAAGAAATGTCATCCCAACGAAGCGCAGCGCCCAACTTAAAAAAATGTCATCCCGAGCGAAGCGCCGGGAAGGATCTCCCCAGCGGTGCAGGACCCCAGCCGGCGCGCAGCCGAGTGGACCCCCGCAGCGAAACGAGCAGCACGCGCCATAACAGCTCTTAACGCGGAGGGATCGGTCGCGGAGCGGCCGAAAAGCTCTCAAGCGGTGAGCCGGCGACAAGCTCTCAAGCGATGAGTTCTCGGCTCGATCAACAGCCGGGAGTCGGTCGCGCAGCGGCCGAATAAAAAAAATGTCATCCCGAGCGAAGCGGCTCCTGCACCGCCCCCAGCGAACCTCCCACACCCAATCAACCCCAGGGTGGACCCCAAATTCCATCCGTGGCCCCATGCGCAGCCTCCACGCCGCTCATTACAGTGGTTCTGCCGCCGGATCGGCCACCTAGCTCCGGATTTCCCAGGCGCTGCGCACTCCCGATCCAACCCCAGAGCGGCCTTTTTTCGAGAGGTCCATGACCAACCGCATCCGCTCCGGTGCGCCCTGCCCGCGCGCCATCGCTCACTCCGCATTCTTTCTCGCCATCTTCCTCCTCACCCTCCTCTCCGCGCCCTGCCTCCACGCTCAGGGCTGCATCGTCGCCCGCTCCCCCGAGCAGGTCATCCCTGGCATCGAAGGCGAGCTGCCCACCAATCAGGGAGGCTATCTGCTTCCCGGCCACTTCCAGGTCACCATCGGCGAGCGCCACCAGTTCTCCTACGAGCACTACGTCGGCGACGTCTATCAGGAGTACCGCACCCAGCAGCGCACCCAGGTTCAGAACCGCATCAACCTTCTCAACTTCGACCTGCTCTATCAGTTCTCGCCCCGCATCAGCTTCGAATTCAACGCACCGCTCCTCTTCGCCTCCCGCAAGTCGCAGAACTCTCCCATCGAATACCAGGCCCAGGGCTTTGGCGACATCATCCTCGCCGTTAACAGCTGGATCTTCTCGCCCGCCGCCCAGCACAAGGGCAATCTTTCCCTCGGCATCGGCATCATGATGCCCACCGGCAACGACGACGTCCAGAACACCACCACCAGTACGGGCGCCGGACCCGTCGTCCGCACCACTGCCCCCGTCGACTACTCCATCCAGCCCGGCAATGGTGGATGGGGCATGGCCACCCAGTGGCAGGGCTTCCGCCAACTCGGCAACCGCATGATCCTCTACACCGACGGCGACTACATTGCCTCCCAGGGCGACACCAACGGCATCCGGCGCGGCGCCAGCTTCAGCACCACCCAGCCCCTCAATAACTACGTCGCCCGCTCCGACCAGTACCTCCTCGAAGCCGGCGTCGCTGTCCCCATCTCCTCCCTCCGCGGACTCGCCCTCACCATCGGCCCCCGCGACGAAGGCGTCCCCGCCCACAATCTCTTCCCCAATACCAACGATGGCTTCCGTCGCCCCGGCTTTGCCGTCTCCGCCGGACCCGGCCTCCAGTATGCGCACGGCAACAGCATCCTCTCCGCCAATGTCGATAAGGCCATCCACCGCGACCGCACCGTCAGCCACCCCGACGAGGTTTACGGCACCCACGGCGACGCCGCCTTCGCCACCACCCTCTGGCTCGCCACCTGGACCTATCGCTTCTAGTAGAGTGCAGGGTGGACCCGGCTTGCTGCCTTCCACCCTGCTCGTGTTTCCTGAGGGAATCGGATGCGCCTGCGAAATTCAGTCCTCACAACCGCTCTCGCGCTTCTCGTCTTCGCCGGGACGCAACCGCTCCTCGCCGCCCGTGCCCCCAATCTCTCCCTCAAAGACCTCAGCGGATCCAGCCAGAAGCTCAGCGCCCTCCGCGGGCACGTCGTCGTCGTCAATTTCTGGGCCACCTGGTGCGGTCCCTGCCAGGAAGAGCTCCCCCGCCTCGCCCAACTCGCGCAGCAATACGCCGGCAAAGATGTCCGCTTCGTCGCCGTCTCCATCGACGACGTTAAAGATCAGTCCAAAATCCGCCCCGACCTCGACCGGCTCCACATCGTGCCCGCCGCCAACTTCTCAGTCTGGACCGGCGCCAGCACCTACGCCCTCGCCAGCTTCGGCCTCGGCGGAGTCGTCCCCGGCACCGTCATCCTCGACCCGGACGGCAACATCGTCACCCGCATCCAGGGCGAAGCCCGCAACGCAGACGTCCAAGCCACCGTCGACTGGCTCCTCAGCCACCGCTCCGGCCCCGCCCCTCCCGCCACCATCAAACGCTACTAAGAAATCCCAACCTGCAGCTCTGTGAAAATGACGGATTTTACGAAAGATCCGTCATCCTGAGGGAGCCTTCCGAATTCGTTGCGCCGTGCTTTTCGGCGCAACAACAAATCCAGCCGCGAGTCGAATGGACCAGCGTTCCCCCCCAAATGGGCTGCATCAGTTGAGCAAAGCGGCGTCGCAACGCGGCGCGACGGAGAAAGCCCCGGCCTTCAGGCCGGGGAAATGAAAACGGCGCGAAGCGCCTTCCTTGCTGCCGCAGGCCGTCGGCGTCCAGCGACTCGCGCATGACCTAAGTACCGCGCCGCCCTGCAATACGCGCTTCTCCCCCTCTTTCTGGAAACCCTGTCAACCCCCTCGCGCCCTGACGAAAGTAACAACCACTGATATAAAACCACTTCCCCGCCAAAATACCCGCCAAAATCTGGCAGTAAACTCGTCCGAACTTGGTATTCTGAACTTATAGAGTAAAAAAAGAAAAAGCCCGCCGCGTGCGGGCTTTTTCTATCCGAGCCGAACCCCGAAACCAGGCCTCAACGACGCACTGGCAACCCGGAACCGCGACTGGCAAATCGGCACTGTGGACTGTGGACTGTGGACTGTGGACTGTGGACCGGCATCTCCCCGCCCTGGGAGGTTACCAATGCGCCCCAATGGAATGAACGAGATGATCCAGTGGAAGTCCATCAAAAAAATGTCTTTTCCCGGCCAAAATGAACGAGCCTTTCTGTGCCCTGTGCCCTGTGCCCTGTGCCCTGTGCCCTGTGCCCTGTGCCCTGTGCCCTGTGCCCTGTGCCCTGTGCCCTGTGCCCTGTGCCCTGTGCCCTGTCCCCTACGGCTCCACTTCCACGATCTCTGCCTCCACCCGCCCATCCTCCACCGTCACCCGCGCCACCGTCACCGGCAGCCGAAATCGCCGCGGTCCCGCGCTTCCTGGATTCAGATACAGCACACTCTTCCGCCGCTCCACCTTCGCCTGATGCGTATGCCCACTGACCACCATCGCAATCCCTGCCGACCCCGGATCCAGGTCCAGCTCCTTCAAATCATGAAGAAGGTAGAAAACGACCCCGCCCAGCTCCACCCACTCTCTTGCCGGCAGTTGTGCGCAGGCTCCGGCCTGGTCGATATTCCCCCGAATCGCCGTCACCGGCGCAATCTTCCCCAGCGCCTCCAAAATCGCGGAATCGCCCACATCGCCCGCATGCAGAATTGCCTCGACGTCGGCCAGCGTCCGCAAAGCCTCCGGCCGCAGCAACCCGTGCGTATCGGAAATCACCCCGATCCGCATCTACAACCCAATCGCGATCCGCGTCCGCGGATCCAGATAGTCCCGCAGCGCGTCGCCCAGGAAGTTAAAGCACAGCACGCACAGCGCCACCGCGATTGCCGGGAAGACCACCAGATGCGGCGCCTCAAACAGGAACGGCCGAGCATCGTTCAGCATCGATCCCCAGCTGGCCGCCGGCGGCGGCACGCCCAGCCCCAGAAAGCTCAGGGTCGCCTCGGCCAGTACCGCTCCCGCCATCCCAATCGCCGCCTGCACAATCAGCGGCTGCAGAATGTTGGGCAGAATGTGTCGCACAAAGATGCGCAGATCGCTCGCCCCCAGCGCCCGCGCCGCCTCCACAAACTCCCGCTCCCGCACCGCCAGCACCTGCGCCCGCACCAGCCGCGCGTACCCCACCCACCCCCCAATCGAGAGCGCCAGAATCAGGTTCAGCAGCCCCGGTCCCAGAAACGCGACAAACGCAATCGCCAGCAGGATTCCCGGCAGCGCCAGAAAGGCATTCATCAAAAATGTGTTAATCACCACGTCCGTCCAGCGCCCGTAGTAGCCGGCGATTCCGCCGAACACCAGCCCCACAAACAGCGACAGGCTCACCACCGAAATGGCCACCGTCAGCGACAGCCGCGCCCCAAAGATCACACGCGACAGAACATCGCGCCCCAGCTCATCGGTTCCCAGCCAGTGCACCCGGCTCGGCCCGGCCAGACGATGCAGCAGATCCAGCGCCGCGGGATTGTACGGCGCCAGCACCGGCGCAAACACCGCCATCACCGCGAACAGCACGATCAGCGCCACGCCCACGAACGCCAGCGGTTCCCGGCGCAGCCGCTCGCCCATTCCGGCCCACCGGCTCCGCGCGCCGGCAGGTACCCCAGCTATATTCAGTGTGCTCGATCCCACCTGGTTGAACTCTCAGACAGCAGGGAACTGGCGCGATTCCCACGCCTCTGCCCGGCTTGACAACCATAGTAACCGTCCCGACAATGAACCTACGCCGCCGGTTTCGTGTCCCTTTCTTTTGACAGCCCATTGCGGCGGTATCGCATTTTTCCCACTGGTGTTCTGCACCTGCCGGGGCTGGTATTGAATGCGCAGCCACAATCGTTTTTCCAAACGCTTAGGAGCTTCTGAGTGAATCTCAAAGGTGAGAAAGTCGCCATATGCGGCGCCGGCGGCTTTATCGGCGGCCACCTCGTCAAATACCTGCTTTCCCATGGAATTGAGGTCGTTCGCGGCATCGATCAGAAGCCTCTGGACGACTGGTATCAGGTCACCGACGGCGTCGAAAACCTCGTTCTCGACCTCAAGGAAAAGGACAGCTGCTACCAGGCCGCCCAGGGCGTCACCGCCGTCTTCCAGCTCGCCGCCGACATGGGCGGCATGGGCTTCATCGAGAACAACAAAGCCCTCTGCATGCTGAGCGTGCTCATCAACACCCACATGCTCATGGCCGCCCGCGACTCCGGCGTCCGGCGCTTCTTTTACTCCTCCTCCGCCTGTGTCTACAACGGTGAAAAGCAGAAGAACCCCGACGTTATCCCCCTGAAGGAAGCCGACGCCTATCCTGCCCTGCCCGAAGACGGCTATGGATGGGAGAAGCTCTTCAGCGAGCGCATGTGCCGACACTTCGAGGAAGACTTCGGCATGGTCTGCCGAGTCGCTCGCTATCACAACGTCTACGGCCCCTGGGGCACCTGGGACGGCGGCCGCGAGAAAGCGCCTGCTGCCATCTGCCGCAAAGTCATCCAGGCCAGGGCTTCCGGCAGCAACGATATCGAAATCTGGGGTGACGGCCACCAAACCCGCAGCTTCATGTACATCGACGACTGTACCAAAGGCAGCCTCGGCATTATGGAAAGCGACATCGACGAGCCCATCAACCTGGGGTCGAGCGAGCTGGTCACCATCAACCAGCTCGTCGACATCGTCGAGGAAATCGCCGGCGTGAAGCTCAAGCGTCGCTACAACCTCAGCGCCCCCAAAGGCGTCAACGGCCGCAACAGCGATAACACGCTGATCCTCGAAAAACTCGGCTGGGAGCCCTCCATTCGCCTCCGCGACGGCATGGCCAAAACCTATGAGTGGATCGAAAGCCAGATGATGGTCGGCGCCCGTTCCCTCTGAGGCCGCATGCGCATCTTTGTCAATGAATTCTGCGGCCATGCTTTTCAGATCGAGCTAAGCCGCGAGCTGGCGCGTCGCGGCCATCAGGTCCTGCACACATACTTCGCCGACAATCACTCCACCCCCAAAGGACCCACCTCCGCCGCGGTCCCTGGCCTTGAAATCGAAGGTCTCCACATCGCGCGCACCTTCGAAAAGCACTCTCTGCTCACGCGCCGCCAGGCCGACCTCGAATACGGACGTGTCGCGGCGGAGCGCCTCGGCCGCTTCCGCCCCGATGTCGTCATCTCCGCCAACATGCCGCTCGATGCGCAGAACCTCCTGCAGAAGGCGGCCCGCGCTCACAAGGCCCGCTTCGTCTTCTGGCTCCAGGACGTCTACAGCGTCGCCGCCCGTTTCGTTCTGCAAAAGAAGGCGCGTCTCCTGGCTTCCCTCGGTGGCTTCTATTTCGAGCGCCTGGAGAAGAAACTTCTGCAGCGCTCCGATGCCATCGTCTGCATTGCTCCCGGCTTTGCCGATTTCGTGAAGCGCTGGGGCGTGCCGGCGGAGAAAATTGCCGTCATCCCCAACTGGGCTCCCCTCCATGAAATCGTGCCCATGCCCCGCGAAAATGCCTGGGCGCGCGAAAACGGCACTGCCGACAAATTCTGCTTCATGTATTCCGGAACCCTCGGCATGAAGCACCGCCCCGAGCTGCTGCTCGCGCTCGCCAAACGCCTGGAGACCACCGGCAATGCGTGTCTCATTGTGATTGCCGGCGGAGCCGGCGCCGACTGGATCGCCTCCAAAAAACACGAGGTCCGCTCCGACGTTCTCAAGCTGTTGCCCTTCCAGCCCTACGAGCGCGTTGCTGACGCTTTCGCCTCGGCCGACGTACTCATCACTCTGCTGGACTCCGAAGCGGGCGCTTTCGCCGTACCCTCGAAAACGCTCTCCTATCTCTGTGCCGGCCGTGCTCTCATCGTCGCCGCCCCGGAGGAGAACGAAGCGGCCCGGGTGGTCGAACGCGCCGGCGCCGGCCTCGTCGTCTCGCCCGACGATTCTGCCGGCCTCATCGCCGCAGCCGCGCGTCTCCTCGCCGACCCCGCTCTGGGCCCTCGTTACGGCGCCAGCGGACGCGCTTACGCTGAAGCCCACTTCTCCATCCAGGCCATCGCCGATCGCTTCCTCTCCGTTCTCGGCCAGCCAGCCTCTCCTGCCCTCGCCGCTCCCGGGCTTCCCCCGGAACTCGCATCCGGAGAAACCGCGCGTTGGTAAGCAACGACCCAACCGTCGCGTCTTCAGGACCGATCCCGGAAGAAAGCACAGTCGTCCTCTTCGGCGGCACCGGCTTCATCGGCACCCATCTTGCTCAGGAGTGGCTGCACTCCGGCGCAACGAAGAAGATCGTTCTCGTCGACCTGCTGCCGCCCCGCAATGAGCCGTATTGCGCTGAGCTGCAGAAGGGCTTGTCCGACGGCCGCATCGAGTTCGTCCCCTGGGATGTTCGCCAGCCCATTCCCCACTCTCTCCTGCCCAAAGCCAACCTCATCTTCAACCTCGCCGCCATTCATCGCGAGCCCGGCCATGCCGCGCACGAGTACTTCGAGACGAACCTCCTCGGCGCGGAGAACGTCTGCGCCTGGGCCTCCTCGGTCGGCTGCTCGCGCATCGTCTTTACCAGCAGCATCGCGCCCTACGGTCCGTCTGAAGACCTGAAGAACGAATCCTCCCTCCCGGTTCCGGAAACGCCCTACGGCAGCTCCAAACTCGCGGCGGAGAAAATTCATATCGGATGGCAGTCCGGCTGTCGCTGCCGCCGCCTGCTCATCCTGCGTCCCGGAGTCGTCTTCGGACCCGGCGAAGGCGGCAACGTCACCCGCCTGCTCCGCAGCGTCGTCAAAGGCTATTTCGTCTACATGGGCAACCGCCAGACCCGCAAGGCCGGCGGCTATGTCAAAGAGCTTTATCACGTCGTCCGCTTTGGCCTCGATCATCAGGACCGTACCGGCGAAACCGTCACCCTGCTCAATCTCTCCATGGACCCCCCGGCTACCGTCGAAAGCTATGTCAATGCGATCCGCAAAGTTGCCGGCATCCGCCACACTCCCATGAGTGTGCCGCGCTCCCTGCTGCTGGGCATGGCGTACCCCATTGACGCCATCGCCCGCACCTTCGGCATCCGCCAGCCCGTCAGCCCGGTCCGCGTGCGCAAGCTCTTCCGCTCGACTTCCATCGACCCCGCCGGCCTGCGGCAACTGGGCTACGTCTGGCACTACACTCTCGAAGAGGCGTTCCTCGACTGGCAACGCGACCGCCCCGAAGACTTTGCCCGGTAAGCGGGCAGGACAGGGAAGTGATATGCATTTTCGAATCAGATTGGCAGTCGCCGTGACTCTTCTCTTCGCCACCCTGCCCGCCCTGCGCGCGCAAACGGACTCCGATGCCCGCCGCGTCTTCACCCTGACGAACCAGGACCGCCAGCAGCAGGGACTGCCCCCACTCGCCTGGAATCAAGCCCTGGCCGACGCTGCCGCAGGCCACGGCCAGTGGATGCTCCGCGAGCCGAACCTCTCCCATCAATATCCCGGCGAGCCCGATCTGATGACCCGCGCCGCCCATGCCGGCGCCCATTTCCGCGCCGTCGCCGAAAACCTCGCCCTCGGCCCCACCCCCGATTCGCTCGAAAACCAGTGGATGCATTCCACCCCGCATCGCACCAATATCCTCGATCCAAAGATGAACGCCCTCGGCGTCGCCGTCCTGCGCCGCGGTCCTGACCTTTACGCTGTCGAGGATTTCGCCCAGGCCAACGAAGCCCTGAGCCCTGCCCAGGTGGAGCAGCGTCTCCGCTCCCTCCTGCACGACCAGGGCGTCGACGCTTCGGCTCCCGCGGCGCCCGCCGAAGCCGCCTGTTCCTCAACGACCGCTATGCCCGCCGGCACCCGCTCCATCGTGCGTTTCCAGACGCCCGACCTCAGCCAGCTTCCCAGCCAGATCGTTCAGGTAATCCACACCCACGACCTGCACAAAGCCGCTGTGGGAGCCTGCGCCCCCACCGCCAGCCAGGCAGCTTTCACCACCTATCGCGTGGCCATCGTCTTCTACTAGCGCTGCGGCGCGCCGTAAATGCTCGGCCGCCCGATGAGCCGCTCGATCCGCTTCGCTATCGGCGGATGCGTCGAGAACAGATTCGCAAACATCTCGCGGCTCAGCAGCGGCTCCACAATAAACAGGTGCGCGGTTGTCGGCGATCCCGGCATCGGCAGCCGCTTCGAATACGCATCCAGCTTCTCGAGGGCACTCGCCAGGGCATAAGGATTCCCGGTAATCTTCGCGCCCGTCGCATCCGCCTCGTACTCCCGCGACCGCGAAACCGCCAGCTGGATCAGCATCGCCGCAATCGGCGCCAGAATCAGCATAAACAGCGCGCTGATGCCGCCGCCCCGGCGATCGCGGTCGCCGCCGCCCATGCCGCCGAACATCTCTGCCCACCAGCCCATGCGCGCCAGCAGCGTAATCGCCCCGGCCAGCGTCGCCGCAATCGAGCTGGTCAGAATGTCGCGGTTGCGCACGTGTCCCAGCTCATGCGCCAGCACGCCTTCCAGTTCGTCATCGTTCAGCAGCTGCAGAATCCCGTGCGTCACCGCCACCGAGGCATGCCTGGGATTTCGCCCCGTCGCAAACGCGTTCGGCGAATCCGTGGGGATCACATAGATCTTCGGCATCGGAATCCCCATCTTCTGCGTCATCCGCTCCACCACCTGATAGGCGCGGGGCAGCTCTTCCCGGCTCGCCGGCTGCGCCCGATACATGGCCAGCGCCAGCTTGTCCGAGTAGAAGTAGCTGAAGAAGTTCATTCCCGCCGCGAGCACAAACGCGAGGATGGCGCCGTGCTCCCCCCATCGGCTGCCAATGAGAACCAGGAGCAGCGTCAACGCCGTCAGCAGAAAAGTCGTTTTGAGAGCATTCATTGTGGCCTCCTCGTTGAGGCATCCTTAACCTTCATTTTTCCACACTGAGAGATGCGCGACCCGCTCCGAGGTCGCAGCCCTTGCCGATGGAGTTTCTCGGTATCTCACGAAGACGCGGTTGAGTTAGCAGATGTGATGGTTATCACACCAGTTATGTGATGGCCATCACAAGCTATGCTGTGACATTACATACCTTGCTGGGCGGAGAATATGAAAAGCTGGAGCAGGTTGGCCAAAGGGTGCTAACTAATTGTGAATAATCTCGTTATCGATAGATCGGCTCGGCTCTTCGACTTACACTAAAGTAATATATAAAATTCAATAATTTGTGCCGATTTAGGGGACAAGCTTTCCACTTTCGCTCGCACATCGTGCCCCATCTCTTCGAGTGGCCACGCGGTTGCCCTTGTTACTGCACTCGATTCAAAAAATTGTTACGTTGCGGGGAACAGTCCAGTTGTCTCTCTCTCCGGCGCAGCGCAGCAAAAAGGGGAACCCATGAGGAAGTTAGCGCTTGCACTCTTTCTGCTCGTTTTTGGCATCGCCATGATGCCCGTGCCTGGGATCGCGCAGGTGAATACCGGCCAGATGACCGGCGACGTGACCGACAGCTCCGGTGCCGTCATTCCCGGCGCCACGGTCACAATCCAGAACACGGCGAACGGCGCACAAAGAACCGCGCAGACGAATGGTCAGGGCACCTTCCTGGTGCCGGCGCTCACCCCGGGGGCCTACACCATTACCATTACCGCCTCGGGCTTTGGCCAGTACACCACCTCGGGTGCCGTCACGGTGGGCGGAATTCTCACTGTCGATGCGAAACTCGGGATTCAGGCCAGTCGGCAAACCGTCCTGGTCAGCGGCTCCGATGCAGGAGCCCAGGTCAATACTTCCGATCAGGAGATTTCCTCCACCATCACCCCTCTGGAAGTGACCCAGCTCCCCAGCCTTACCCGCAATCCCTATGACTTTGTCACGCTTTCCGGTGATGTCACCTCCGACCCCAACGGCTCCACCAGCCGCGGCGTCGGCGTCTCCTTCAGCGGTGAGCGCGCGGCCTCGACCGAAATCCTGCTGGATGGCGTTGAGAACGTCGATGCCTTCGGCGCCTCGGTCGGCCAGACCATTCCTCTGGACGCCGTGCAGGAATACAGCGTGATCACCGATGGATTTCCGGCGCAGTATGGACGCGCCTCGGGCGGCATCGTCAACCTGGTGACCAAAAGCGGAAGCAACGAGCTCCACGGCTCCCTCTACGCGTTTAACCGCGTCTCCGCCCTCGCCGCCAACACCTACAACGAAGACGCCACCGATGCCAGCAACCGCGCCGCGGGCCTGGCGCCTCTGCCCGCCGACCACTTCACCCGCAATGAGTTCGGATACTCCGTGGGTGGACCCATCCGGCGCGACAAGCTCTTCTTCTTCTCCAACACCGAGTGGACCCGGATTCGCAGCTCGGGCGTTCAGTCGTTCGCGGTGCCCTCCGCCTCCTTCCTCGCGGCGGCGGCGCCGGCTACCCAGGCCTATTTCGCCGCCTACGGCAAACTGGCCCCGGGCACCAGCCTCGGACCCACCCTGCCGGTCTCCGGCTTTGCCTCGAATCCGCTGCAGGTTGTGAACACTACCGCCGCCATCGACGCCGGCGCCGGCTCCCCCCAGAACACGTGGGATACCGACGAACGCATCGACTATAACGCCGGCAGCAAAAACAGCATGTTCTTCCGCTCCGCCGTCTACAGCGAAGGCTTCTTCCCCGGATACGTTTCCTTCAGCCCGTACGACGGGTACAACACCTCGGAGACGGACCTGGATCAGTCCTATCTGTATAGCTTCACCCACCTGTTTACGACCAATCTGGTCAGCTCCACGAGGATCAGCTTTAACCGTCTGCACCAGAAGCAGCCCCTCGGGCCGGCCGGCGTGGTCCCGACCCTTTATCTCGACGAGTCGAACACGGCCAGTGCCGACACCGCCAGCGGCACCCCCATCGCCATGCCCGGCTATCTGCCTCTGAGCCCCGGCGGCGCACTTCCGTTTGGGGGCCCGCAGAACTTCTATCAATATATGGAAGACCTGAACTGGTCCCGAGGCCGGCACACCCTGCAGTTTGGCGGTGCGTTCATTCAGCTCAGGGACAATCGCGTCTTCGGCGCCTATGAGACGGCCAACGAGCTGGTCGACAAGGCCGGAACCCCCGAAGAAACCGCCCTCCAGGATCTGCAGGCCGGCAACCTCTATCAGTTCGAAGTCGCCATCGACCCCCAGGGCGAATATCCCTGCTCGGTGAATGAAACCGGTGCTCTGGTTCAGACCTCCGCCTGCACCCTGCAGTATCCGCTGAACTCGCCTGACTTCGAGCGCGAGAACACCTTCAACGACGGCAACCTGTATGTCCAGGATTCCTGGAAAGTGAGCCCCAGGCTCACGCTCAACTTCGGCCTGCGCTGGGAATACTACGGTGTGCAGCACAATCACAATCCCAACCTGGAATCGAATTTCTATCTGGGTTCCGGCAATGCCTTTGAGCAGATTCGCACCGGCGCCATGGCCACTACGCCCAACTCTCCGGTCGGCGGACTGATTGCCCAGCAGAAGAAGAACTTCGGACCCCGCATCGGCTTTGCCTACGATCCCTTCGGCAACGGCAAGTGGGCCATCCGCGGCGGCTACGGAATTGCCTACGAGCGCAACTTCGGCAACATCACCTATAACGTGATTCAGAACCCGCCGAACTATGCCGGCGTGCAGCTCACCAGCAACACGGGCGGCGTTGGGCAGATGTCTGTGTTTAGCTCCAACCTGGGCCCCTTTGCCGCCAGTGCCGGATCCGTCCCCTTCTATCCGCCCTCTGTGCGCATCCTCGATCCGCATATGCCCACTGCCTACGGGCAGCAATGGGACCTGGTCGTCGAACATGAGGTCGCCGCCAACACCCTGCTGCAGGCCACCTACTCCGGAACCCGCGGCATCCATCAGTACTCCATTGCCAACGTCAACGAGTTCTATTCCGGCAATGTCTTCCTGGGCGATACCAACCCCGGCAACCGGCTCAACTACCAGTACGCCGCCATGAATCTCCGCGAAGCCAATGGCGACAGCTACTACGACGCCCTCGATGTCCATGTGGCCGACAATAACTATGCTCGCTACGGCCTCCAGGTGTCGGCCAACTACACCTGGTCCCATGCCCTGGACAACCTGAGCTCCACCTTTTCTGAGTCGTACAACAACTTCAACCTTGGTTTCCTCAACCCCTTCAACCCGGCCCTCGACCGCGGTAACAGCGATTACGATGTGCGCCACCGGTTCAGCATCGGAGGGGTCTACGAACCTAAGTTCCTCCAGTTCAACAGCAATCACCTGATGCACACCGTGCTGGGCGGTCTGGAGTTTGCCCCCATCGCCACCCTCAAGACCGGCGACCACTTCACCATCTACGACTGCACCAACGGATATAACGGCTGCCCGCGCATCGTGGGGGCTCCGGACCTCAAATTCAAAGGCACGCCGGTCAACAACGGAGGCGTAAACAGCTTTAACTACCTGACCATCCCTGCTGACTCTGCCAACCCCTTTGTCAATGCCTGGGGCATCTCCGATCTCCCTTCCACTCCCGGCGGCTACCAGAACCCGGGTCTGGAAAGGAATCAGTGGGTCGGTCCCGGCAACGTCACGTTCGACCTGGGGGCGTATAAGAACTTCGCGCTGGGCCGCAGCGAGCGCTACTCGCTCCAGCTCCGCGGCGAATTCTACGATGTCCTGAATCACCACAACTACTACGTCCAGGGCTTTGACGCGGATATCGCCGAAGAGTCGGCCGTGACGGCGGTCAAGGGCGCCTCGAACGGCATCCCATCCTCCAACGATGAGCGCCGCAACGTGCAGCTGGCGCTCCGCCTCCAGTTCTGACCCGCAGCTCAAAAACTGAGGGCTTACCCACGAGGGGCTGCTTCGGCAGCCCCTTCTTTTTCCGCCGGGCCTGCGCGCCGCCCACCCCCCATACGGATGCTCTCCGCAGGGTTGCCTCGTTGCTCGGTACTCGGAAGTCACGTGACCGAACGAAAGTAGCAGCCAAATTTCGGCGTTTGCACTTGCACCCCAGGCCTGAATACAGGTAAAAAGGGTTTCCCTGGGTGATGAGGGGTAGCCAAAGTACTATGAGTGGCTACTTTCGGAACCACGCTCAGGCAACCTTTAAGGAATTCGAGGAATCCTCCATCCCAATGGCTACCGACATCCTCCTGGTGGACGACAACTGTATCCAGGCCACCACCAGAAAGATGATTCTTACCCGCTCCGGCCGCAGTGTCACTCTGGCCTCCGACGGGCGCCAGGCTCTGGAATTCCTGAAAGACAGCGATCGTTCCCACTCCGTCGGCATGGTCGTCACCGACCACCTCATGCCCGGCATGAATGGCCCCGAGTTCGTCTCCGAGCTGCGCCGCAGGTATCCCCACCTGCCCGTCCTCGTTCTGAGCGGCCTTGCTGAGGCCGAAGACGAATATCTTCACCTCGACGTCATGTTCCGCGTCAAGCCGCTTCCTCCCGATGAGCTCCTGGCTCTGGTGCGCTCGGTTCTGCAGGATCCCCTCAGCCGCACCGCCTGATCTCCCCGCATCGCCTGACCTCCGCACCTTCCCCGCCCCCGCGCAAATTCCACCTTTCTGCCGATTGCCAGACCCGCCCCAGCCGGTGTGAGATTTGTCACAGCGGTCCTCCCGCGGCAAAGCGAAGATCAGAGTGTCCCCTGGTTGCCGCAGCGCCATTTCCGTTCCCCAAAGGTGCGACAATCAGAAGGTTGAATCCCTATGCCCGCATTTGGCAGCTTTGCTCTCCTCGTCGCCCTCGCCCTGAGCGGATATAACCTGCTGGCCGGCGCTGTTGCGCTGCGCCAACTCGCCACCGGTTCCCGCGCTGTGATCGGCCCCGAACGCCTGGCCGAGACCGCCCGCCGCGCCGGCATCGCCAGCTTCTTTGCCGTCGCCTGCGCCGCTTTCGCTCTGGTCTGGGCCGCCTTCACCAACGATTTCTCCGTCGCCTACATCACCGAGCACTCCAACCGCGCCCTTCCCGCCGCCTACAAATTTGCCGCCCTCTGGTCCGGTCAGGAGGGCTCCCTCCTCCTCTGGGCCTTCCTCCTCGCCGCTTACGGCTTTGTTCTCCGCCTCCGCCACAAAGTCGACGTCAAGCTCTTCGCCTACGCCTCCACCATTCTCGCCGGCGTTCAGGTCTTCTTCCTGCTGCTCGTCAACGTGGCGGCCACGCCGTTTTCGCTCGTTCCGGGTGGTGTGATTCCCGCCGACGGCAACGGCCTCAACCCCCTGCTGCAGTATCCCGAGATGGTCATCCATCCCCCGATGCTCTATCTTGGCTACGTCGGCTTCAGCGTGCCCTTCGCCTTCGCCCTCGGCGCGCTCATCATGCGTTACCCCGGCGAGAAGTGGATCCACGTCACCCGCCGCTGGACCATGGTCACCTGGCTCTTCCTCACCGTGGGCATCTTCCTCGGCATGCACTGGGCCTATCAGGTCCTCGGGTGGGGCGGCTACTGGGGCTGGGATCCCGTCGAAAACGCCTCCCTCATGCCCTGGCTCACCGGCACCGCCTTCCTGCACTCCGTCATGATGCAGGAGAAGCGCGGCATGATGAAGAGCTGGAACGTCTGGCTCATCTTCTCCACCTTCATGCTTTCCATCCTCGGAACGCTGCTCACCCGCTCCGGACTGGTCAGCTCCGTCCACGCCTTTGCCCAGTCCTCCATCGGTACCTGGTTCTGGGTTTTCCTGGTCATCGTCCTGGCCGTCTGCACCTTCGTCTACATCCTCCATCGCGATCACCTCAAAACCGAGCACAAGCTCGAGTCCCTGGTCTCGCGCGAGTCCAGCTTCGCCTTCAACAATCTAGTCCTGCTGGCCGCCTGCTTCACCGTGCTCTGGGGCACGCTCTTCCCGGTCCTTTCCGAATACGTCCAGGGCAATCGCGTCACCGTCAGCGCGCCGTTCTATAACCGCGTTGCCGTCCCCATCGGAGTCTTCCTGCTCCTTCTCACCGGCATGGGCCCTCTGCTCGCATGGCGCAGCACCTCCATGCGCAGCATCCGCAAAAACTTCGTTCTGCCCGGCATCGTCGCGCTGGTCGTCGCCATCGCCATCATTCCCCTCGGCGTCCATCCCTGGACCATCTTCACCACCGAACATGAGGGCGCGTTCTACGCCTGGATGACGTTCGCGCTTGCCGGCTTCGTCACCACCGCCATCTTTGCGGAATTCTTCCACGGTGCCCGCGTCATCCAGCAGAAATCCCGGCAGAACCTCTTCGCCTCCGTCGTGCAGCTCACCCGCCGCAATACCCGCCGCTACGGTGGGTACATCGTCCACTTCGGCGTCGTGCTCATCCTCATCGGGATCAGCGGACAGGCGTTCAATCAGAGCGTTGAGCGCACCATGGACTACAAGCAGAGCTTCAAACTCGGTCCCTACCGCGTCGAGTGCCTCGACTACTCGCAGGATTCGAATCCCAACTACGACACCGAATTCGCGATGCTCAATGTCTATCGCAACGGCCACCTCGTCACGAAGCTGGCCCCGGAGCTCCGCTTCTACGCCGCCAGCCAGCAGCCCTCCACCATCGTGGCCAATCACTCCACGCTCGCCTGGGACCTCTATGTGATCTACGCCGGCAAGGATCCCGCCACCGGCCAGCCCGTCATCAAGGCCTTCCTCAATCCCCTCGTCTCGTGGATCTGGATCGGCCTGCTCGTCACCGTCTTCGGCACCCTCATCGCGCTGCTGCCCAACCTCAGCGCCGCTATCGCCTCCCAGCGCAATCGCACCCCCGCGGCCACCGAGGAACCCGAAGCCGTGGGCGCCGGAAAGGCAGGCGCCTGATGCGCATCCCCTTTTCGTCGCGAAACAAACTCGGCTTTGAAAGAACAGGGCTTCAGCACGAGGTTCCCAGCCCCCCCGCGATGGGCACGGTGGGGTGTGAGCTGTCCCAGGACCGGGGAAATAAACTCGGCT
>DASXFH010000144.1:0-7515 GCA_036489655.1 Acidobacteriaceae bacterium
CACCTTGAAGCACCAGAGGTTGATGCCGGTCGGCATCGCCTGCTGGGGAATCCGCGCCCTGGGATCGGCTGGCGCAAAGGTCCAGGTTTCAATCACATTGGCTGTGGTTCCGATGGGCTGGAGGCCGCTCATGACGGTGCCCGTGACGCTGGTGGGGGTCCACACTAACCGGGCGGTCGCGAGCCTTCCACCCTTCAGGTTGACGGCAAAATCCTTTTCGGTTGGACCCAGGTGCTTGTTCCCGGTAGCGGGATAGAAAGTGAAATCGGCGTTGCACGCGCCCTTGCACAGAGTGTTGTTCCACTTGGAGAATTCGATGTCGAGCTCGTCCTCGGCGTCGATGCCAATTCCAGCGACGGGTCCATACGGGAACAGTCCGAGCACCGTCGATTTGTCCATGTTGTCCACCGGGCCCTCAATCCACCACTGGTAGGTGCCATAGCCCATCTTGTCGGTGGAAAAGACCTCCGAGGCGGTGATGGTTCCGGCGCGATTGATGATCCTTAAGTGCAAATATCCGTTCTGATCGATGAAGACATTCGCTGGATTGCCTTTGGCAACGCCAGCCATGCCGCCATTGGTGACTCTCCAGGTGTGCCCATTCCAGGTCAGCGTCTGGCTGGCCGGGGTTGGGGCCGACTGACCGTTGGCGCCGGTGGCGGCACCGCAACCGGGCACTGCGGCCAGTAGCGCGAACATGCAACATGTGCGGACGGTTTGGCTGAGGATCGATCTCACTGGAATTTCCATCTTCCTTGTCCAACAAAGAAAATAACACTAATCCCTAAACGCGAATCCCTGAACACGAATCCCTGAACTCGGGCCGCCCCCTGGCGGACCCCGGGAAAAAGCCACTGCCCCACAAATAGTGCACAGCAGGAGGGTAATACCCAAAACCTATTACCCTCCGCTAATTGAAAACACGGTAGTTGTTGAGGGCCTCAGCCAGGGGGGTGGGGGGTAGGGTCACCGGAGCCCCTCGAAGTCCTCGAATCGGCCACTCGATTTAGACTCGGCACATGTCGGAATTCCTGCTCTTCCACGGAGTAGCCATCGTCATTCTGATCCTGGCGAATGGCTTCTTTGTGGCGGCGGAGTTCGCTCTGGTCAGCGTGCGCGAGACGCGCGTCCAGCAGATGATCGCCGAGCGCAGGCCAGGCGCGCGCATCGTGCGCCGTCTGCAGCAGAACCTGGGCGACTTTCTCCCCGCGGTTCAGCTGGGCGTGACGCTGTGCAGCCTCGCGCTGGGCTGGCTGGGCGAGCCGGCCGTGGCCGGGATCTTCGAGCAGATGATGGGGCCAATGCCGCATGCGCGGGTGTATGCGCATTTGGCCGCGGTGCCCCTGGCCTTCGCCTTTATCACCTACTTTGAGGTGCTGCTGGGCGAGCTGGTGCCCAAGGCCCTGGCCCTGCGCAGCGCAGACCAGATGGCCATAGCGGTCGCGGGCCCGATGGACGTCTTCATCCGGCTGACGCGTCCGGTGATCCGTCTGCTGAATCGCTCGGCGACGCTGGTGCTGCGCCTCTTTCACGCGCGGCTGACCCAGGAGGGCGGAGGCATTCACTCCCCGGAAGAGCTGAAGCTGATGGCGACGGCTGCGCGGCGAGTCGGAATGCTGCCCGAGTATCAGGAGGCGCTGATCCACCGCGCGGTCGAGATGAACGAGGTGATCACGCGGGAGATCATGACGCCGCGGCAGCGAATCTTCTCCCTGCCGGCGGATATGCTGATCGAGGACGCGAGCGCGCGCATCGTGGAGGAGCTGCACTCGCGGGTGCCCGTGTACGACCCGGTGCGGGGGCCGGAGTTCATTGTGGGAGTGGTCTACTCGAAGGACATCAGCCGGCTGATGCATTTTCGCGCAACGGCGACGACGCGTTTTGCCAGCGCGCCCTTTGTCGAAATACGGTTGCGGCAGGTCATGCGCGAGGTGCTGGTGGTTCCGGAGACGAAGCCGGTGTCCGACCTGCTGCTCGAGCTCCAGCAGCGGCGGAGGCATATCGCAATTGTGGTGGACGAGTTCGGATCGACGACGGGTCTGGTAACGGTAGAGGACGCGATCGAGCAACTGATCGGGGAAATCGAGGACGAGTTCGATGTGGCGCCGCGCGCGATGCTGGCGACGACTGCAGGAGGTATGGTGCTGGACGGCAGCGTGAGCCTGCGCGATCTGGAGACGCAGATGAACTGGCATTTGCCGCGGGACAGCGGCGTGGAGACGCTGGCGGGCTTTCTGCTGACGCGCCTGGGCAGGATTCCGAAAGGCGGGGAATCCCTTGAGTATGAGGGGCGGAAGCTGACGGTGCTGGAGATGAGCGGGCGGCGCATCAGCAGGGTGCGCATTGAGCCCGTGGAAGCCGCGGGCGAGCAGACAGGCACCGGGATAACGGGGAGCGGGACCCCGCCGAATGAGAAAGCAGCCGGATGAAGCGGGTCCTGCGATCGCTGCTGCTGCGGCTGGGATACACGTTGCCGGTGTTGTGGCTGGTGGTGTCGGTGGTGTTTTTGCTGATCCACATTGTGCCTGGCGACCCGGTGGAGCAGATGCTGGGCGAGGGCGCGCGGACGGAGGACATCGCGGCGCTGCGGCACCTGTATGGGCTGGATCAGCCGCTTTGGACGCAGTACCTGCATTACTGGCGCGGGGTGCTGCACGGAAACCTGGGGCGGTCGATCCGGCTGAACGATTCGGTGACGCATCTGGTGCTCACGCGGTATCCATTTACGGTGGAGCTGACGGCGGCGGCGCTGGTGATTGCGATCCTGCTGGCGGTGCCGGCGGGGATCGCGGCGGCGTTGCGACGGGGAACGTCGCGGGACCATGCGATCAGCGTGGTGAGCCTGCTGGGGTTGTCGTTCCCGGCGTTTGCGCTGGGGCCGATCCTGATGCTGCTGGTGTCGATCAGGCTGGGTTGGTTGCCGGTGTCGGGGGCAGGCGACCTGGCGCATCTGGTTCTGCCGGCGGTGACGATGGGCAGCGCGCTGGCAGCGATTCTGACGCGGATGGTGCGGACGTCAATGCTGGAGGAGTTGGGCCAGGACTACATCCGCACCGCGCGCGCGAAAGGACTACCGGAGCGGACGGTGGTGTATAAACACGCGCTGCGGAACGCCCTGATCCCGGTGCTGACCCTGATTGGGCTGCAGTTTGGGGCGCTGCTGGCGGGAGCCATTGTGACGGAGACGATCTTCAGCTGGCCGGGGATTGGGCGACTGACGGTGTCGGCCATCTCGAACCGGGACTATCCGCTGCTGCAGGGGTGCATTCTGGCGATTGGGCTGACGTACGTGTTGGTGAACCTGGCGACAGACATCCTCTATGTGGTGGTGAATCCGAGGATTCGGGCGTGAGGGGAGCAGGGTTGTGAGCAGGGCGACGAGTCCGCGCAGGCGGCAGGGAATCCTGGGTGATGAAACGGGCCGGTACGATGCCGGCCCGTTTTCCTGTGCAGAGGGTTGTTCAGTTGTCTCCCAAAAACCCGAGGGACGGCCGCAGATTTCGCGACCGTCGTGAACTAGACGCGCTTGGGACAACGATGGGCAATGCACAGGGGCCCTTTTTTCCGTCAAATCTGGATCACCGGAAAAATGCCGGGATTTCAGGAAGATGCAGGCGCGGGTCAACCGAAAGCGAAAAGGGAACACTTGTTTGACGAGGAAGGTTGATCGCGGTACAAGTAGATTCCCAGAGACCCTAATGGCAGTCCCCGTCGAGCATTCGGAGAAGGTTTCATCGCGATTCCGCTTTGGATTGTTCGAGGCGGACACGGAATCGGGAGAGCTGCGCCGGTCGGGAATTCGGATGCGTCTGCAGGCGCAGCCATTTCAGGTGCTGATTTGTCTGCTGCAGCGACCGGGTGAGGTGGTGACCCGGGAAGAGATCCAGCAGCGTCTGTGGGGCAGCAACACGATCGTGGACTTCGACCACTCGCTGGGTACCGCGATCAATAAGTTGCGGGAGGCGCTGGGGGATTCAGCGGAGAATCCGCGGTTCATCGAGACGCTGGCCCGTAGGGGATACCGATTCCTGGCGCCGGTGACTACGGTACCCGAGGCGCATCCCCACTCTTCTGCGGCGGAAGAGGCAGCGGTGCCGGCGTCCGTGCCTTTGGCCGGAGTATCGATGACAGCGGCGCGGTCCGGCAGACCGGGTTCCTGGCGGCTGATCGCGGCAGCTGTGGTCGTGGTTTTGATGGCGGCAGCGTATTGGGCAGGGATCCGGAGCGGAAAGGGTTACACGGCGCCGCCGCGGATTACGCAGATCACGTTTTCCGGGCGAGTGTCGCCGGGAGATCCGCTGTTTGAGAGCTTTCCGGGTACGGCGACGGATGGGTCCCGGATTTATTTCCCGCAGATCGAGAATGGGCAGGCGGTTCTGGTGCAGGCTCTGATCGCGGATGGGGAGACACGCACCCTGCCGCTGCCGGAGGAGCTGGCGGCGCCCTCGCTGGGCGATATTTCGCCGGACGGCTCGCGTCTGCTGCTGCGGAATCATCTGGCCACCGCTCCGGAGCAGGCGCTGTGGGCGGTTTCGACGATTGGGGGAACGGCGCGGCAGATTCCGGGGATTCTGGCCCACGACGCGACGTGGATGCCGGATGGGCAGCGGATCCTGTATGCCAGCGGCGACGATCTGTTGATCGCGCGGGAGGATGGAGGCGAGAGCCGGAAGCTGGCGACGCTGCCGGGACGAGCCTTCTGGCTGCGGTGGTCGCCGGATGGAAAGCGGTTGCGGCTGACGCTGGTGAACAGCGAGACCCACACGTCCACGCTGTGGGAGCTGAACCGCGACGGCAGCGAGGCCCATATGCTGCTGAAGGACTGGACCAGCGCGGCACCGGCGGAATGCTGCGGCAGCTGGACCGACGATGGGCGCTACTACGTTTTCCAGTCGGCGCGGGGCGGAGACAGCAACATCTGGGCGATTCCGGAGCATGGGGGGATATTTGGGGGGCCGGCGAAGCCGATTCCGATTACCAACGGGCCGCTGAGCTATGAGGCGCCGATTACGGAGCGAGGGGGACGACGGGCGTTCTTCATCGGGCTGAATCCACAGTCGGAGCTGCTGCGGTACGACCGGAGCGCGCGGGTTTTTGTTCCGTATGGCGAGGGACTGACCATGGCGCGGAGGGTGGAGTTCTCGCGCGACGGGCAGTGGACTGCCTGGATTCGCCAGGACGACAACTCGCTGTGGGTGAGCCGGGTGGACGGATCGGCGCGGGTGCAGATTACCGGGCGGCCGATGCAGGTGTTCACGATGCACTGGTCGCCGGATAACCGGCAGCTGGTGTTTATGGGGCGGCAGCCGGGGAAGCCCTGGAAGATCTACACGGTGGATGCCGACGGGGGGCATCTGCAGGAAGTAACGAACGAGGCCCGGAGCGAGGCCGATCCGGACTGGTCGCCCGACGGCAGGACCCTGGTGTTTGGGCGGTTGCCGGATTTGATGTCGGAGCCGTCGCAGCCTAAGCACATCGAACTGCTGGATCTGGCGACGAAGACCGTGACGCAACTGCCGGGATCGGATGGCTTGTTCAGTCCGCGATGGTCGGCAAATGGGAAGTTGATCGCGGCGTTGTCGATCGACCAGAAGCGGTTGCTGGTGTTCGATCTGGCCACAAAGAAGTGGCGGGTGCTGGCGCAGCAGAACATTGCCGATCCGTGCTGGTCGCACGATGACACGGCCATCTACTTTCACGACTTTGCCGCGGCGGATCAGCCTATCTATAAGGTGACGGTGGCGACGGGGAAGATTGAGCGAGTAGCGGATCTTCATGATCTCCGTCCGGCGAACGTGGTGGACTACCGGTTTGCGGGACTGGCCCCTGGGGATGTGCCGTTGGTGAGCGCGCGGATGTCGACGGCGAATATCTACGCGGCGGAGCTGCCGAGGGGCAGGCAATAGGCAAAGGGAAAAGGCAATAGGGAAGTGGCGGACCTTAGAATGAAGAGGATGGCTTCTTCGCGCTCCGCTTCTTCTGATGTTCAGGCTGTCGATGCGCTTCTGCGCTCGGGAGGGTTGGAGCCTGGGCGGCGTGTGCTCGGCGGCGAGGGCATGAAGCGACGCGGGGAGCGGAACCAGCCCGTGGAGCTGCCTCCGCAGAAGCCGCGCAAAGTCCTCAAATCACAGGTTGAGATTGTCCAGGCGCAGGGATGGCGCCAGATTCCCTGGCTGGTGCATGGCTTCAGCACGCGAACGGGCGGGGTGACAACCGCGTATCGGCCTGGGCAGCGTGCGGGTGAGTTGAACCTGGGATTCACCCAGTCGGATGTGCGGGAGAACGTGCTGGAGAACCGCCGGCGGTTCGTGGAATCGCTGGGCGAGCCGGACGCAAAGCTGGTGACGCTTCGGCAAATTCATTCGTCGCTGGTGCGGCGGGTGAAGGGTGCGGATGCGGATCGGGAGCCGAGCTGGAAGGGCGACGGGATAATGACCGATGAGCCGGGCGTGCTGCTGGCGATTCAAACGGCCGACTGCATTCCGGTTCTGGTCGCCGATACAAAGCGGCGGGCTGTGGCGGCGTTTCACGCCGGGTGGCGGGGAACGCTGAAGCGGATCGTGGAGGCCGGCGTAAACCGGATGCGTCTGGAGTTTGGCAGCCGTCCGGAGGATCTGCTGGCGGGGATCGGGCCGGGCATTGGCGCCTGCTGCTATGCGGTGGGGGAGGAAGTGCGGAGCGAGTTCGGCTCGCAGTTTGCCTATGCGCCGGAACTGTTCCACGAGGTGTCGGATTCGGATCCGGTCCGAGAGAAGTATCCGTTGTTGTTCCTGACGGCGCGGGCGCCGGGCCACAGCAACCTGGGGCCGTCGCTGCACCTGGATCTGATGGACGCGAACCGGCGTCAGCTGCTCGACGCCGGTCTGCGCGCGGAGGCGATCACCGTGGTGGGCGACTGCACGCAGTGCCAGAACAACCGGTACTTCTCGTACCGGGCGGAGCAGGGGTTCACGGGGCGGATGTTGTCGGTAATAGGCATCCGCCCGTAACATCGGGTTCGTCCAGACCCGGCGAGGTGGAGCCCAGCCGCTCCATCAACTCCGGGCCACGTGCTCCGGAAGGTGCCGGATGCTCAAGACCGGGGCTTTGGCGCGGGCGATGATGTTGTAGACGGTATCGTCGCCGCGAATGGGCCAGAAGGATGCGTCGGCATTCATGCCGAGGACGATCAGGTCCGCTTCCATTTCAGCTGCGACATTGAGCACCTCGTCCACGACATCGCCGATCTCGACCTGGACGGTGGGATGAGTCCACAGCGGGGCCTCATCGGGAATGATGCGGCGCAACTCGGTTTTGGTCCGCTCCAGGACACGATCAGCATCCGGCTGGTTCTGCACATTGCGGGAGAGAACGTGCAGCAGGGTGATATCAGCCCGATAGAACTCGGCCATCTCCATGGCGATCCGGGCGCTCTCTTCGTAGCCGGAGCACAGAGAAACAGGATGAAGGAGCTTTCGCGGGGCTCCAAAAGAGGAGGCCTGGTGAGCGTGAGGGCCGACGGTGCAGACCGGGACT
>DASXFH010000158.1:0-6085 GCA_036489655.1 Acidobacteriaceae bacterium
CGTTCGGAGTAAACGCCACGTATCAACCAACCAGGATGCGATCGTCGATCGAACGTCGCCATCCTGCCACCCCCGGACTCCTCGGTTCGACATCGATTTTTCGATGCCATATCTGCCTGACTTCAGTGCCCGCACTTGCAAGGAAGAGCCGCGCCCACTAGCCTGAAAAAAAGAGTCTTTCAGAAAGAAAGGGCCGCGCCGCACTGGCAGAACGATGCTGAGCTTGTATCAAAGGCTGGTCCTCGGATGCCTGCTGCTGATTGCCCTGGTTACCGGCGTCAGCATGCTGGTGCGCGCCTCGTTTGTGCAATTGGCGACGCTGGATGCCTCCGAGCACGTCGCGGATAAAGCTCTGGCCCGCCTCGCCGCGGTGCGGGCGGCGCTGGCGCGCGAGGAACTGACAGCCGCCCTGCTCGAAAACCGGCCCTCCGCGCAGATCTCCTCCGAATTGATCGCCCAGGCGCGTGCCACACAGGACCGCATCGACGCCGCGGCCAGCGCGGTCAACGATTTCGATCCCACCATTCCGGTAGGAGCGCTGCAGTCCGAGCACGCCCACCTGCTGGCTCATATCAGGGAAAATTTCGGACGCCTCGCCCCGCAGCTGGAGAAGCTCAACAGCGAACTCAGCAGCAGTTTTGCCCTGCTGCAGACTCGCCACGACGCCGTCGTGACCGGTCTGGAAGACCGGCAGGGATGGCTGCGCGCCCGGCTGATCAGCGCCTGCGGAGCCAGCATTGCCGCCGCCATCGCCATCTCCGTAGTGATGGTGTTTTTTGTGGTCGCGCCGGTGCGGCAGACGGCGAAGGCGGCCCGGCGCATCGGGCAAGGCGACCTGCAGCATCGCATCGAGTGGCGGCAGAAGGACGATCTCGGCGTCATCGCCGCGGAGTTGAATCGGCTCATCGTCAGGCTCCGCGACCTGCGCGAGACCGAGTCCGGGCGGCTGCAGATGGAGCACCAGTTGAGCGACGCCGTGGTCCAGTCCATATTTGAGCCGGTGATTGTTACAGATGCAAAGGGCCACGTGCTCAAGCTGAATCAGGCTTCGATGGAGCTGCTTGGCGGAGCCTCCTCGGACCGCATGATTCTCACCAACACCCCGGGCGGAGAGAAGATTCTCAGCGCGGTGCGGCGGGCGGTCACCATGCAGCGGGCCTCGTCCACAGAGGGCGAAGCGGCCATGCTGCCCATGCGTATCGGCAAGGCGCAGCGCAGCTACCGCCTGCGGACCACCCCCATGCGGGATAGCGACGGCAAGCTGCTGGGCGCGGTCGCGGTGCTCGAAGACGTGACCGAGATGCAGGAAGTGGACCGATTCAAGACACGCTTCCTCACCGTCGCCTCGCAGAAGCTGCGCGACCCGCTGCAGCGGTTGCGCATGTCTCTCTATGCCATGGCCCAGGGCTATGCGGGCGAATTGCGCCCGCTGCAGAAAGACCTGGTAAAAGGCGCGGAGCAGGAAGCCGAGCAGCTCGACGACCTGATGGCCGACCTGATCGAAGTGGGCGAACTGGAGACCGGCCGCCGCAAGATGAAGCTCGAAAGACTGCGCCCCATCGACCTGCTGCAGGAGGCCATCAACCGGCATCGCGATGACGCGCGAGCTAAAAAAATCGATCTCGAATTGAACGCGTATGCCGATCTCGGTCACGTCGAGGCCGACCGCCGCGCCATGCGCAGCATCCTCGACAACCTGGTTTCGAATGCCTTGCGCTACACGCCGGAGGGCGGGGCTATCGTTCTCTCTGCTACTGAAATCAAGGACGGCGTGCAGTTCTTTGTGCGCGACAACGGCCGCGGCATCGAGGCAGAGCGCCTGCCCGCCATCTTCGGACGCTTCACCACCGGCTCCGGCGAAGGCGGCACGGGGCTGGGGCTGGCGCTGGTGCGCCGCCTGGTGGAATCGATGAGCGGACAGGTTTCGGTCGAGAGCAAGCTGGGCCACGGCACTACCTTCAGCTTCACGCTGCCCATGGCCACCGTGATCAGCAACCGGCATCCTGTGGAGATCGGATGACCGAAGCCGAAAATACGGGAGTTGTAAATACCGCCCTCGAAGCATCGAGCCTTGAAACGCCGCTGCCTGACGAAGCCGCCAAGCTGCGCATCTACATCGGGGCCGCGCCCGGCGTGGGCAAGACCTACCGCATGCTGGAGCACGCCCACCAGCTGCGCAAGCAGGGCATCGATGTCGTAGTCGGCCTGGTGGAAACGCACGGCCGTGCCGAAACCGCCGCGCTGATCCGCGATCTCGAGGTCATCCCGCAGAAAGAGATCGTCTACCGCTCCGTCACTCTGCGCGAAATGGACCTCGACGCCATTCTCGCGCGGCATCCGCATACCTGCGTCGTTGATGAGCTGGCCCACACCAACGTGCCGGGTTCGCGCCATCGCAAGCGCTACGAAGATGTGCTGGAACTGCTCGACGCCGGCATCAGTGTGATGACCGCCGTCAATATCCAGCATCTCGAAACGCTGAACGATGCCGTCTCGCGCTCTGCCAGCACGCAGATTCGCGAAACCGTTCCCGATAGCTTTCTCAAGCGTGCGGATGAAGTGGTCAATGTCGACATCACCGTCGACGAGCTGCGCACCCGGCTGCGCGACGGCAAAATCTACGCATCGGAAAAAGTCGAACAGGCGCTCTCGAATTTTTTCCGCAAAGGCAATCTCAACATGCTGCGCGAGCTGGCCCTGCGCACCACCGCGGAGCAGGTAGGCAGCGCTGCCGCCGTCTATCGCCGCAATCAGGGACTGGAACAGGCCCCGATTCCCGAGAAAGTAATGGTCTGCCTTTCTTCACGCCCCGGAACAGAACGGCTGCTGCGCGTGGGAGCGCGCGTAGCCGGCAGGCTGGCAACCAACTGGTACGCCGTGTACGTGGAAACGCCCAGCAAAGACCTGCGCCACGACGACCCGGAAGGCTTTGCGCGCCTCGAAGACTACGAACGCACGGCGCGCGAGCTGGGCGCGCAGGTAGTGACGCTGAAGGGGAAAAACGTCTCCGATGTGCTGATCGACTTCGCCAAGCAGGAGAACATCTCGCACGTAGTCTTCGGACAGTCGGCGCGAACCCGCTTCGACATTCTGCTGCGGGGGTCCATCATCAACAGATTCCTCGCCGAGATGCGCGAAACCACTGTGCAGGTCGTTCCGCTGCGCCGCGAGAAGAAGTAGCTCCGCGGCAAAGCGCTCGCCTTTAAAGAATGCCGTCCCATAAGCGCAGCTCGGCTTCCTGCGGATTCTCCACCACGCGGCTCTGCGTATCCAGGATCATGGTCGGGCGCGTCGCGCTTGTATATTGCGGCCACGCCGGCAATCCCGGAGCCCTGGGCGATTCACCGCCGATGAAGCTCACCCACGCCTGGTGCACCTGCTTCGCCAGCGCCGACTCAGCTGCGGCGTTGTTCACCAGCGCATGCGGATGGTCCCACACCAGACCGATATCCAGCGAGTGATAGGCGTAGTCCTGCAGCCATCCGCTCGTCTCCTCGAAGTCCAGGAGATACATCCACGCCGTTCCGCCGCCCTTCACATGCGCGTCCGCCACGCGCATCGACGGCACCCAGTATTCTTCTGCGGACAGCGCGCGGATGCGCAACTGTTCGGCTGTCAGATCGGGATAGATCGACTTATATCGCCGGTACACTTCCACGAACTCCGCCAGCCTGATATTGCCGATGTCCTTTGCCGTCGCGTCCTTTGTCGGATGCGGCCCTACGAACAGTGCGCTCTCTTCGCGATTGGTGCCGATCAGCAGCCGCTTGCCCCGGGTCGAACCGGCGGCAACGGTCTCCACCGGCAGCCGCGGCAGCAGCACGCCGTCGATCTCCGCGCGAAGCGGAAAGTGCTGCGGCCAATCCGCGATGAATGCGTGCTGCGCCTGGATCAGCGATTCCGGAGCCGCCGTCTCGATGCTCGCTGCGTCGCCGCCTGTGCGCCGGCTCCATACTTCGGCGTAGCCCTTTCCCACCGCCGCCGCGTTCGGCTGCGGAAACACCCGCTCTGCGCCTCCGCTCTCTGAAATCATCTGCTGAAAGAGCGGCTGCGCCTCGGGCACGCCCATCAGGATGCCGGTCAACTTCGCACCCGCAGATTCGCCGCCAATCGTCACGCGCTCCGGATCGCCGCCGAACGCGGCCACATTTTCACGCACCCACTCGAGCGCCACCATCAGGTCGCGCAATGCATTGTTGGCCGAGCCCGCATACTCCGCTCCCAGCAGCGGCTCCACATCCAGAAAGCCGAAGACGCCCAGCCGGTAAGCCACGGTGATGCAGACGATGCCCGCGCGCGCGAACTCACTGCCATCGTAGATCGCCTCGAAGGCGTGGCCGCCCACAAAGCCGCCGCCGTGAATCCACACAAAAACCGGGAACGGCCCTTTGCCCTCCGGAGCCCAGAGATTCAGGTAGAGGCAGTCCTCGCTGTGCTTCACTCGCGGTTCGCCAAACTGCATGGGCGAGGCGGAGAACTGCGTCGCGTCGCGCTCGCCGGTCCACGGCTGCACGATCTCGGTCGGCCGAAAGCGCAATGGGCCCACCGGAGGTTGGGCAAAGGGCACTCCGCGGAAGATGCGTACGCCGTCAGCGCTCAGGCCGCGCAGCTTGCCGCTCGCTGTCTTCACCGCGGCGTCGGAAGAAGCGCCGAAGGCGAGTGCGCGCGGCCCACGGAATGCCAGCGCGGCCAGCGAAGCATTGATCAGGAACTGTCTGCGCGAGATGCCCCTCGCCCGGAACTCCTCAGCCACGCTTGTCGTCTCTCAAGGCCGCATCCATCTCTCGAATTCGCTGTTCTCTGCGATAAAGGCGACCACGATCCCGCCTTCTTGGCGTACTTAGCGTCTTCGCGGTGAAATCATTTTGCAGGCTGGGTGACAACTCTCCACGTCCTCTGTGGGGAAAGCCTCACCCTCACCGGCCTGCATCCAGTCCCGGATTTTTACCCAGGCTGACCAGGTTAGCCAGAATACGGTAAGCGCCCGGCACCGCCGCCGGAAACTGCCGGTAGAGCGCATACGCCGCATAGATATAAACGCCCTTGCCGTAGCGCGCAGCCAGCAGGCCGCCGCGCTGCGGGTCCTGTCCCGGATCGGCGGTCTCAGTCAGCGCCGTGTAGCGCGGGTCCCACGATTCCATGAAGCCGTGCCCCCGCTCTTCCACCCATCCATCGAAATCCGTCGAAGTGATGTGATTGGGCCACGCAAAGACCGGATTGCCGGCATCGAGCAGCTTCACCGGATCGCTCTCGTCCACTACCTTTTCCGCATTGCGGCTTAGCGCGTAAGGGTACGGCCCGTAGTCGTGGTCATATTCCGGGCTCTGGTACTGCACAATCACCACGCCGCCCTGCTTCACATACTCCAGCAGCCGCGCATTGTCCGCTGCCAGGTCGGGCCGGTTCGAATAGGCGCGAATGCCGATCACGATTGCGTTGTAACGGCTCAGGTCGGCGTTTGCCAGCTCCGCCGCGCTCAACATGTGCGGATGCACGCCAATCTGGTCGAGAGCCGACGGCGTCTCGTCGCCCGTGCCCATCACATAGCCCACATTCAACCCTGGAGCCGCCTTCACATCCACGCCCCGCGCCATGTACGCCGACGGCCGGTAGAGAAAATACGGCCGCAGTCCCGGATACCCGACCGTCTCCACGCCCTGCTGAAATTCGTAGTTGCCGCTCTGCGCGACGGCCTTGATGCTGTAGCTCTGTGCCGCCAGCGCGCCGGGATGAATCGAAAACGTAACCGGCACTGAGTCATTTGCGGGAAGATGAAAATTCTCCGCCGCCGGCTCGGACGTCCACCCCGCGGGCAAAGTCAGGCGCAAGGTGCCGTCGGCCGTGTCCTGCTGATAGTTCTTCACTGACACCGTAAGCGGAAACGCCGTGGTGCCCAGCGGCACGATACCCGCGTGCATGCCCAGGTTGACCGATATCCGCGGTTTCACTACCAGCGGCTGCAGCAGGTTTCCGTAGCCGTGCTCGCGATGGTTGGTCTGCACCACCTGCCCCACCCGCAGAGAGACGCCGCCATAGCTGAACTCCGCCCACCCCGCCAGCGGATAGGGCGCAAAGGGCCGGTTCA
>DASXFH010000181.1:0-9621 GCA_036489655.1 Acidobacteriaceae bacterium
AGGTCGAATTCAGAGCAGCCAGGGGACGAGGGCGGCGGTATGGCGGGCGTAGGTGGCGTAGACGTCGCCGAACTGGGAGCGCATCCACGCTTCTTCGAGGCGGAGCTTGTACCAGAGGGCGAGGAAGACGAGGGCGAAGGAGAGGAGTCCGCGGAGCTGGCCGGTGGCGACGGCGGAGCCCAGGAATCCGGTGAGAATGCCGGTATAGATGGGGTGACGGACGAAGCGGTAGGGACCGGCGGTGATGAGCTCGTGATCCTGCTTGATGGTGACGGAGCGGCTCCAGTTCGTGCCGAGGAGGACGCGGGCCCAGACGGCGAAGAGAAGGCCGGAGACGGTGATGGCGGCCCCGATCCAGAAACAGGCGAGAGGATTGGGCAGCAGGCGCAGGAAGAGCCAGGGCATCTGTACTTCCGGCACAAAGAACAAGCCGATGGCGATGAGGAAGGCGAGGCTGCGCAGGATGCGGGAGAGCACCGGCTCGATGCGGGTCGTGGTTTTGGCGCCGGCGGCGGCGATTTGCCAGTAGAGGAGGAAGGCGATCCAGACGGCGGGGAAGAACCAGTTGTAGAAGGCTTGCATGGCGCGGGTCCTCGGAGAGAGTTTACGCGGGTGGGGCGGGGCTGGTTCCGGGGCTGCGTTTGCCGGCTGGCGGAGGGTCAGGCTTTTCGTGCTGCATTTCTCGGGGTCGGAAAAAAGCAAACACAGGGTCCTTCGTCGCTGCGCTCCTCGGGATGACAAGCGAAACACAGGCACAGGGTCCTTCGTCGCTGCGCTCCTCGGGATGACAAGCGAAACACACGCACAAGGTCCCTCGTCGCTGCGCTCCTCATGGTGGGAAAAAAGCAAGTACAGGGTTCTTCGTGGCTGCGCTCCTCAGGATTACAGATCGCGCCGTGACAGATTGCGCCAGGAGGCGAGGGGGATTTGCGGGAGGAGCTCGAGGAGGGCTTCGTGTTCGTGGGCGCGGGAGGCGCGAAGGCGGGTGCGGACCTGGTCGAGGTGGGGGTCGAGGTGGCCGGGATGGCAGACGATTTCCCAGACGGGTTGCGCGGCGGCGGCGAAGTCAGGGGGCACGGCGGCGAGCAGGGCTCGGAGAGTGGAGCGGACGGCGTCGGGTCCGGCAGTGCCGGTGGCAAGGACTCCGATGGTGCCTGCAGGGGTCGAGAGCGAGGCGGCGCGGACGCGGCGGAGGAAGCCGCGGTGTTCGGAGCTGAGAGCGACGACGGCGAGACGGCGGAGGAGGGAAGAGTTTGGGGTGGCGCGGAGAGACCAGGCGGGCTCGAAGGGATTGCGGATGGCGGGGACTCCACAGGCGCGGGCGGCGAGGAGGAGGGGGCGGAGGACTCCGGAGAAGAGATGGGTGTGCTTGTGGGTGTCGATGTGGGAGACGCGGAGGCCGGCAGACTGGAGGCGGCGGATCTGGGCGGTGGCTTCGAGAGTGATTTCTTCGGCGCGGATGCGGTAGGTGAGCAGGTCGCGGACGAAGTGGGTGAGGGTGGGCCGCAGCTGGCCGCTGGGCGTAACCAAGGATGGGATTTGGGAGGGAGGAAGGACGGGGGCGCCGTCGACGAGGAGGATGTGGCAGCCGGTTTCAAGGGTGGGGTGGTCGTGGGCGAGGCGAACGGCATCGTCAAAGAAAGGGCCGGTGGCCATGAGGGTGGCGGAAGAGAGGGCGCGGGCGGCGTGGAGTTCGACGATGGAGCGGTTGATGCCGGGGGTGAGGCCGAAGTCGTCGGCGTTGGCGAGCAGCATGAAAGGACAGCGTACAGCGTATAGCGGTCAGCGTATAGGGAGCTGGGAGGTAGGAGCTGGGAGCCGGGAGGTAGGAGGTAGGAGGTGGGAGCTGGGAGGTGGGTGGGGGCTAGGTGGGATTCGAGCCGTAAATCGAGGGGTTGAGGGTGGGGTCGTTGTACATCTTGAGCTGGCGGTAAATTTTGAAGCGTCGGCGTCCGGCGATAACGTCGGACCAGAGCTGGTCGAGGCAGGCGACGAGGTCGTCGCGCTGCTCGGTGAGGAGGGCGAGGCGGGCACGGTTGCGGTCCGCATGGCCGGGCGGGGCGTTGGGGCGGTCGATTTCTTCCTGGCTGTGGAAGATTTTGAGGGCGAGGATGCTGAGGCGGTCGATGATGAGGCCGGGGGATTCGGAGTGCAACTCGGCTGCTGCGGCAAATCCGCCCTTCGGGCGGAGAATCTCCGTCGCATGGTCCAGGAGCTGGACGTCGCATTGTTCGGCGAGGTCGTTGCGGCGCTGGTTGCAGCGGTCGATGGTGCGCTTGACCTCGGCGATGTCGTGGTCGGAGGCGAGGGGGGCTCGGGCGCGGTCCTCGGCATGCCAGAGGTCGAAATTGGCGCGGTGCTGGTTGAGGACGGTGTCGAGGAAGTCGTGGGCGTGGATGTGGTGCGGGTCTTCGTTACGGTGCCAGAGGGCGGTGGCGCGGTCGTGCAGGCGGGCGATTTCGAAGGCGGAGAGGTGGAAGGGGTCGGACATGGTGTGCCCTGAGCCTATGGTAGAACAGCGGGGCGAAGCGTGTAGCGTATAGCGTAGAGCGTGTGAGGGAGAGCGACCCGTTATGAAGGGGGAACGTAAGCGCCGGGAAGGGAAGTCAAGGTCCTTCGCTGCGCTCAGGATGACCATCGTATGAGCGAGCAGCCGCGGATTTTGTGTATCAGTACTTACGAGAAGGGCCAGGCGTTCATGGAGGAGTGTGCGGCGCTGGGGTGCCGGGTGATGCTGCTGACGCTGGACAAGCATCGCCATGGCGACTGGCCGCGGCGGATTCTGGAAGAGCTGGTGACCATGCCCGACGGGCTGACGCTGGAGCAGGTGACCAACACGGTGACGTATCTGGCGCGGACGCGCAAATTTGACCGGCTGGCAGCTCTGGACGAGTTCGACATGGAGATGGTGGCGGCGCTGCGGGAGCATATGCGGATTCCGGGCATGGGGCGGACGGCGACCTCGCATTATCGGGACAAGCTGGTGATGCGGGAAGAGGCGCAGCGGGCGGGATTTCTGGTTCCGGAGTTTACGCGGGTGCTGGTGCACGAGGAACTGCACCAGTGGATGGAGCGGGTTCCGGGGCCGTGGGTGCTGAAGCCGCGGGCGGAGGCGTCGGCGATCGGGATCAGGAAATGCCATGAGGCGGCGCAGGTGTGGAGGGCTCTGGAGGAGCTGGGGGATCGGCAGAGTTTTTCTCTGCTGGAGCGGTTTGTGCCCGGCGATATTTTCCACGTCGACTCGATTGTGAGCGAGGGGAAGGTCGTATTCGCGGCGGTGAGCGGCTATGGGAAGCCGCCCATGCAGACGATGCATGAGGGGGGCGTGTTCACGACGCGGGTGATCGATCGCGAATCGGCAGAAGCGCAGGAGCTATCGCGGATGAACGCGGAGCTGATGCCGGCGCTGGGGATGCGCAGCGGGGTGACGCACGCGGAGTACATCCGGGGAAAAGACGGAAAGACGTATTTTCTGGAGGCGGCGGCGCGCGTGGGCGGGGCGTTCATTGCAAATGTGGTGGAGGCGGCAACGGGCGCGAATCTATGGCGGGAGTGGGCGCGGATTGAGGTCGCGGAGATGCGGGGGCGGGCGTATCGGGCGCCGCAGCCGCTGGCGTTTTATGCGGGGAGCGTGCTGTGTCTGGCGAAGACGGCGGAGCCGGACACGCGGAAATTTTTTGCGCCGGAGATCGTGCTGCGGCTGAATAAGCATCATCATGCGGGGCTGATTGTGAGGAGCGAGAATCCGGAGCGGGTGCGGGTGCTGCTGGAGGAATTTGCAGAGGGGTTTGCGCGGGAATTTCTGGCAGTGGCGCCGGTGCCGGATCGCCCGACGGCGTGAGCGCGTGGGCGCGATCACGCCGCAGGGCACAGGTTACAGGGCGCAGGTTACAGACAGGGCACAGGGCACAGACAGGGCACAGGGCACAGGGAGGGAGATTGGCTGAGTCGTTGACGTTTCCGCATCGCCGGTATAACCCGCTGCGGCGGTCGTGGGTGCTGGTTTCTCCGCACCGGACGGCGCGGCCGTGGCAGGGGGAAGTCAGCACGTCGTCAGGGTTCTCAGAGGTGCACTACGATCCTGCGTGCTATCTGTGCCCGGGGAATACGCGGGCCGGGGGCAAGGTGACGCCGCAGTATGAGGGGACGTACGTTTTCGACAACGATTATGCGGCGTTGTTGCCGGACAGCCCTGAGGTGGGAAGCGAGGCAGGCGGCGGCGGGACCGCGGAGCTGCTGCGGGCGGAGCGGGAACGGGGGCGGTGCCGGGTAGTGTGCTTTCATCCCGACCACAGTTTGACGCTGGCGCGGATGCCGGTGGCGGGCATTCGGCGGGTGGTGAATGTGTGGACGGAGGAGTACCGGACGCTGGGGGCGGAGCCGGATCTGCGGTACGTGGAGATCTTTGAGAATCGCGGGGCGATGATGGGGGCGAGTAATCCCCACCCGCATGGGCAGATCTGGGCAACGGAGCATGTGCCGGACGAGCCGCTGGCGGAGACCGAGGCGCTGGGGGCGTATCGGGAGCGGCGCGGACGGTGTTTGCTGTGCGACTACGCGGCGCTGGAGGCGCGGGAGCGGGTGCGGGTGGTCTGCGAGAACGAGGCGTTTCTGGCGGTGGTGCCGTGGTGGGCGGTGTGGCCGTTCGAGACGCTGGTGGTGGCGAAGCGGCATGTGCGGTCGCTGCTGGATTTTGAAGACGCGGATCGGGCGGGGCTGGCGGATGTTCTGAAGCAGGTGACGACGCGCTACGACAATTTATTTGAGACGAGTTTTCCGTACACGATGGGGTTCCATCAGGCGCCGACCGATGACTGCGGGCATGATGAATGGCACTTTCACGCGCACTTTTTGCCTCCGTTGCTGCGGTCGGCGACGGTACGAAAGTATATGGTCGGGTTCGAACTGCTGGGGATGCCGCAGCGGGATATTACGCCGGAGGCGGCGGCGGCGCGGCTGCAGGGAGTGGGCGGGGTGCATTTTCTGGAACGGGGTTAGGGGTGTAGGGGCTCGGGGTCCAGGTGAAGTTGTCGGCGAAGATATTTAGAGCGACCGGGTCGATAAGCCGTCGGTCCTGGCTCGTTCCCAGAGCTGTTCATCACTCAGCGCCGTCTGGACAAGCTCAATGGGCTGACCTGCATCTTCGATGATCGCGACCCGGTAGCCCGGTATCGGTTCGAAGGGTCCGAGCAAGAGATTGCACCCGGCAATCGCTCGGTCGAGATCATCCACTTTGAAGGCGACATGAGGAACAGACTGGATCAAAGGGTGAAGGGGTGAGTTCGGCTCGAACCGATGCCACTGGATGCGCAGGGTTTTGCAGTCACTGTCGCTCGTGTACAAGCCGAGATGTTCACTGAAGCGCTCTCCGGGCCTGGCTTCCGCAGTCGGAATTCCCATGTGATGGAAGGTGCAGTGAACTCCATTGATCTTCATTGTGCCGGTATGCGTCTGTGGGGGAAAAGGTATCAGATTCCCCTGTCAGGGGGTAGGGTGCAGAGGCCTTGAGGGGAGGGCCCCTGCGGCTTGCTGGATCTGCTCGGGAACGTTTTCGCTCTTCAGGATTTGTGGTGAGCCCGCTGGGACTCGAACCCGGGACCCACGCCATAGCACCCCATCAAGCCAAAGGCGGGCTTGCCGGGGGCCCCGCGGCGGCGATCTTCGATGATGGGGATTTGTGGTGAGCCCGCTGGGACTCGAACCCAGGACCCACGCCTTAAAAGGGCGTTGCTCTACCAACTGAGCTACGAGCTCTCACCATGTGATCCCGGAGAAGGTGGAATTGCCGGGAGCCGCTGGAGTCGTGCAGTGATATCCACCACAGGAGGCGGCAGATTCCAGGTTACCACAGTGGGAGAAGAGGCAGGAATCCGGGCCTGGAAGGCTTGCGCCCAGCGAACGAGCTCGTGTGTACTGGCGCTGAGACTTCACCGCCGTAACGTCGTTTCGTTACCGAAGAGGAATACCCTCGCGGTTGCTGAAGATTTACCTTGTGGAAACCTCCGTTCAGACAGAGAGCGGGCTGCGCGAGCCTGGCCGGCAACGATGTGGCTGTCCAGAAGGCACGACAAGAGAGGCATTTGTGCAGGGGAGGCCGGAACCGAAAAGGTCCCGGCCCGGGCAGAAGTGCAGGCCGTGCAGCGGTCCGAAAGCTGGGAGACGGGGGAGGCAGCGGCGCGATTTCCGCGAAGGGGCGGCAGGCCGGGATTGCCGGAAAAGGAAATACCGGATGAAGCGGGAAGAGGACGACGAGAAGAACACCCGGAAAGAAGAGACCGATCAGGCCGATGATGTGGCCACGCTCTACTCCTGGGCGAATCTGCATGGGGCGAAGTACCGGGACTTCAGCGCGTCGCGGCAGGAAGCGCGGGCGCAGCTGCGGCAGCGCACGATGGACGATCGGGCGCGGCAGGCGCGGGAAGAGACGCGCGGAGAGACGTCGCGGCGGGACGAGGAAAACGATTTGTGGGAGACGCTGCTGCCTGGGGTGAAGCTGACGCGGAGCGAGCCGGCACGCCCGGAGAGCGGTCGCGGGGTCGAGCGCGGTCCGGAACGGGGGCCTGAGCGTGGACCGGAGCGGGCCATGGAACGGGCCATGGAACGCGGGATGGAACGGGGGACGGAACGGGAAGCGGAGCGTGGGATGGAGCGGACCAGCGAACGGATGACGGGGCGGATCAGCGAAAGGGCGGCGGAGCGAGCGCCGGAATGGCTGATGGAGCGCCCTGCCGAGCTTCCGATTGAGAGGGCTCTGGAACGGCTGGGGCGCGCGGTGGAAGCAACCATGCCGCCGCAGGCCGGGGCAGGGAGAACGCCGGAGACGCCGGCGGTAAGGACGCTGCCCCCGGCGCGCGAAGAGGAAATCGCAAAGGAGCGAGGGGGAGACAGGGCCGGGAACGCGCGATCCGCCGAGGCGGAAGGCGGGCCGGTGCGCCCCGCATGGCTGGGAGAGGTGGAACCGGCGGCGCCGGAGGCGGCCGAGGCGGAAACTCTGCCATCGCCGCGGGACCGGGTGGGGTCGCGGTGGTTTGCGCTGCGCGGGCTGTACGGACGGAATGCGGAGGAAGTGCAGCCGAAGCGCCAGGACGCGCAGGCGTCGGTGCTGGCGGTGTTTTCGCTGGCCGGCGGAGTGGGCAAGACGAGCGTGGTGGCGAGCGTGGGCCGGGCGCTGGCGGCGCGCGGAGAAAACGTGCTGCTGGCCGATACGTCGCTGTTTGGGGTGCTGCCGTTTTATTTCGGAGCGCGGGAGGTCAGGCTGGACGTGCTGCGGACCTTCAGCGGAGGCCCGAGTGACGCGCCGGTGCATTTGCTGACCCTGGACGGGGAGCGGGCGGCAGCGGATGCGGAGCTGCTGAAGCGCGAGGTGGCGCGGGTGGCGCAGGATGCGAATCGGGTACTGATCGACGTGGCGACGGGCTCGGCGGCGATGCTGCGCCAGGCGCTGCGGCTGTCGCCGACGGTGCTGGTACCGGTGGTGCCGGACATGGCGTCGGTGGTGAGCCTGCAGTCGCTGGAGACGTTCTTCAAAAACCAGGAAGAGCTGAGCGCGCAGCCGCTGCGGGTATGGTACGTGCTGAACCAGTTCGATCCGTCAATGCCGCTGCAGCTGGACGTGCGGGAGGTGCTGCGCCAGCAGCTGGGCGAGCGGCTGCTGCCGTTTGCCATTCACCGCAGCACGGCGGTGAGCGAGGCGCTGGCGGAGGGCATGACGGTGATTGACTACGCGCCGAACTCACCCGCCGCGGAAGACATCATGAACCTGGTGACCTGGATCCGGAATACTACGGCAGTGGTGTCGATGAGCCAACGCGGGATGCGCTGGAGCGAACGATGACCCAGGCCGAGCTGTGGGACGGCTTCGAGAACGGGCGAGGGCCGTTTTTCCAACTGCTGCGGCTGGTGATGGTGGCGTTTGGGCTGGTAGCGCTGTTTTTCTTTGGGTCGCTGGCCCTGGCATGGCCGCAGCAGGCGGTGCTGGGGCTGCTGATGCTGCTGCTGTGCATCTGGCTGAGCCGGGTGTCGGACTCGTACCTGATCACGCTGACATTAATGATGCTGTCGATGTTCGCCACGTTTCGGTATGCGTGGTGGCGCGTGAGCACGGTGATTGCGTTCTTCCACGATCCGGGCTCGAAGTGGGGACCGGTGGATGCGTTTTTCATCCTGCTGCTGCTGGGGGCGGAGGCCTACGCGTTTTCAATTTTGTATCTGGGATTTCTGCAGACAGTGTGGCCGCTGCGGCGGGCGCCGGTGGCGCTGCCCGACGATCCGGAGGAGTGGCCGGAAGTGGATCTGCTGATTCCGACGTATAACGAGCCGCTGGATGTGGTGCGGTACACGGCGCTGGCGTCGCTGAATATCGACTGGCCGGCGGACAAGCTGCACGTGTACATCCTGGACGATGGGAACCGGGAGGAGTTCCGCGAGTTCGCGCTGGAGGCGGGGATTGGGTACATCACGCGGGGGGACAACCGGGGAGCGAAGGCAGGAAACATCAACCACGCGCTGGAGAGCCTGACGGCGCCGTTTGTGGCGATCTTCGATTCGGACCACGTGCCGACGCGGAGCTTTCTGCAGATGACGATGGGGTGGTTCCTGCGCGATCCGAAGCTGGGGATTCTGCAGACGCCGCACCATTTTTATTCGCCGGATCCGTTCGAGCGGAACCTGGGGCAGTTCAAGGTGATTCCCAACGAGGGCGAACTGTTTTACGGCATCGTGCAGGACGGGAACGATTTCTGGAACGCGGCGTTTTTTTGTGGATCGTGCGCGGTGCTGCGGCGCTCGGCGCTGGATGAGATTGGCGGGATCGCGGCGGAGACGGTGACCGAGGACGCGCACACCTCATTGCGGATGCAGACGCATGGCTGGAACACGGCCTACATCAACATTCCGCAGGCGGCGGGTCTGGCGACGGAGCGGCTGAGCGCGCATGTGAAGCAGAGGATCCGATGGGCGCGGGGGATGGTGCAGATCCTGCGCATCGAGAATCCGCTGTTTGCGCCGAAGCTGAAGCTGGCGCAGCGGCTGTGCTACTTCAACGCGATGACGCACTTTTTGTATGCGCTGCCGCGTCTGATTTTTCTTACCGCGCCGCTGATTTATCTGATTTTTGGGTTCACCAATATTCCTGGGTACTGGATCGCGATTCTGGCCTATGCGCTGCCCCACCTGACGCTGTCGAGCGTGACCAATTCGCGCATTCAGGGGT
Organism: Acidobacteriaceae bacterium; assembly: GCA_036489655.1. Lineage (GTDB taxonomy): Bacteria > Acidobacteriota > Terriglobia > Terriglobales > Acidobacteriaceae > Palsa-343. The sequence continues at coordinate 9,212 of DASXFH010000181.1, forward strand.
ACCACCGGCACTCATTCTGGAACGAGATTTACGAGACGGTGCTGTCGCCCTACATTTTGTTGCCGACCCTGGCGGCGCTGATCAATCCCAGGGCGGGGAAGTTCAACGTGACGTCGAAGGGCGGGATGGTAACGCAGACCTTCTTTGACGCGCGCATCGCACAGCCGTTCATCGTGCTGCTCGCGTTCAATGTGCTGGGGCTGCTGATGGTGATCCCGCGCTTCCTGCACGTTCCAGGGCTGGGCTGGCTGTGGGACGGGACGCATCCAGGAACGATCATCACCAATGCGCTGTGGACAGCGTTCAACATCGTAATTTTGAGCGTGTGTGTGGCGGTGTCGCGCGAGGCGCGGCAGACGCGGCACCATGTGCGCATCAACTTTGCGGCGCCGGTGCGGGCGCTGCTGCCG
>DASXFH010000211.1:0-4380 GCA_036489655.1 Acidobacteriaceae bacterium
GCGGGACAGGTGGACTCGATTGGCATCAATGGTGAACGCAGCGTGGGGCTGCCGTGGCGGGAGGTGGGTCCGCTGGCGGCGATGAAGAAGATCTCGGGCGATCCCAACATTCAGTATGCGGTGGCGGACGACTTCACGGGCACGACGGTTCCGGCGAGCGCGCTGAGTCACGATGGGAAGCCGGGGCTGCTGCGGACGGGCGGAGGTACGGGGCAGACGGATGCTGAGCTGAACTTCACGAAGAAGAACGGCAAGGCACTGGCGCCGAATTCCAGGGTGGCCTGGAAGGGCACGCTGACGCCGCCGCATGCGGGTGACTACTGGATCTATCTGCAGGCGATGGGGACGAATGCGCGGATTTTCCTGGACGGCAAGCCGCTGGCGCGGACGGGCGCGTTTCAGGGTGGCGTGCACGGCGATATTCTTCAGGCCAACCAGGACAACGTGGTGCCGACCCCGGATGGGCTGGACAACGTGCGCCGGGCGGTGCAGTTGAGCGCAGGCCCGCACGCGATCGAGGTTTCAACCACGCCGGACAGCTCGGGCTCGCCGGTGCAGGTGCGCCTGAACTGGTATACGCCGGAGAAGCGGGCGGCCGACCACGCAGCGGCAATCGCTGCGGCGAAGAAGGCGAAGGTTGCGGTGGTGTTTGTGTGGACTCGGCTGACGCCGGTCTTCGGACTGCCGGGCGATCAGAACCAGCTTGTGGATGAGATCGCGGCTGTGAATCCCAACACGATCGTGGTCCTCAACACGAGCCAGCCCGTGGCGCTGCCCTGGGTGGACAAGGTAAAGGGCGTGTTGGAAATGTGGTGGCCTGGCGACGAAGGTGGATGGTCGACGGCCAACGTCTTGCTGGGCAAGGCGAGTCCGGCGGGGCGGCTGCCGGTGACGTGGGGGAAGAAGCTGACGGATTATCCGGCGACGGATCCACGGTATCCCGAGCGCACCGCGAAAGGTGTGGACGGCAGGACGACTTACAGCGAAGGCGTGAACGTAGGGTATCGGTGGTTCGATAAGGAAGATATCGAGCCGCTGTTCCCGTTTGGCTACGGGCTGAGCTACACGACCTTTGAGTATTCCGGGCTGAAGACGGCGAAGGCGAAGGACGGCGGTCTCGACGTGACGGTCGACATCAAAAATACCGGCAGCGTGGATTCCGACGAGGTGCCGCAGGTGTATCTGGGCGCGCCGAGCGACATCCCTGAAGGCGTGCAGTTTCCGGTGCGGGCGTTGGTAGCGTTCGATCGCGTGAACATCCCGGCCGGGCAAACGCGATCGGTCACGATGCACGTGCCGTTGCGGCAACTGCAGTACTGGTCAACGAAAGAACAGAAGTGGATCACGGCCAGCGGGGAACGCACCCTCAGCGTGGGCGGCTCGTCGCGCTCGCTGCCGCTGCACAAGGCTGTGGACGTGGCGAAGATGTAAGGGGCGGAGGCTGGGTCGGCGGACGGCCCGGTCCCGGAACCCGGCCGGCTGGACTCGATCGAGTCAGCGGTCGGCGTAGGATCAGTGCGATTGCCGGATGCGCGGCGAGCTTGCGGTCACCTTCGCGGTGAGTTATGCGGCGACTTCGGGATATCCGGGCTGGTGATGCCGCGGCCTTCATTGATCGTATAAATCCGGTCTACCCGAGGCAGATGCACCTTCTCGACCGATCCGCTGGGCCAGTGAATGACAACCTGGCTCACGGTTGTGGCGTTGCCGAGCCCGAAGTGCAGGCGCGGATCGCTGGAGGAGAGATAACTGCCTCCGCTCAGCACGTCTTCGCGCTGGCGCAGGCCACCGGCCGTTAGATAAACGGTTGCCCCAACGGCATCCCTCGGACCTTTGGTCCCGCCGATCAATTTGATCTCGACCCAGTGGTTATGGTCTGGACTTACGTTGCGCAGTAACACGGGGTGGCCGTCCAGTACGTTGATGACCACATCGATCTTGCCATCATTAAAGAGGTCGCCAAACGCCGCGCCCCGGCCTGCGAAGGTCTCGGCGAGACCGGTGCCTTCGACTGCAGGGGCAAGGGCAAACTTTCTCCCCTGGAGATTATGGTAGAGAAGCGGACGCTGCGCGAAGGTGGTTCCCCAGTCATGCTGATCCACCTGCGGATAGACATGGCCGTTGATCATCATAAGGTCTTTCCAGCCGTCATTATCGAAATCGAGAAAGGCTGTGCCCCATCCCAGAAAGGGGATACTGTCCCGCGCGACGCCTGCCGGATAACTGATGTCGGTAAAGCTGGCGTCCCCGTCGTTGCGATAGAGGACGTCATCGTCGTCGGAGAAATCCGTGATCAGCAGGTCGAGCAGGCCATTGTTGCGGTAGTCTCCCACTGCCAGGCCCATGCCGGCGATCTCACGGCCATCTCCATTGACCGCGACGCCTGAAGCATAACTGTCGTCTTCGAAGGTGCCGTTGCCTTTGTTGATGTACAGGTAGTTCGGCGTGGAGTCATCGGCGACGACCAGGTCGACCTTGCCATCGTTATTCAGATTGGCGAAGACGGCGCCCAGGCCATAGTAGCGATTGGGATCGCTGACGCCCGCTTTTATGCTGACGTCGGTGAATGTGCCGTCGCCGTTGTTGTGGAACAGGTGGTCCGGCTCTCCGCGGAGGCCGCGAGGGCCGCACATAACAGGGACCCCGCGGAAATTGCACGAGGCAAAGGCGACCGCCGAAGTGCCGGCGATGGGCGGATGGCTGAGGTCATAGTGAACATAGCCGGCGACGAAGAGATCCAGGCGTCCGTCTCCGTCATAGTCGCCGAAGGTTACACCGGTGGACCAGTTACCCAGCTGGACGCCGGCTTTCTCCGCGACGTCGGTGAAGGTTCCGTCATGGTTATTGCGGTACAGGCGGTTCTTGCCGTAATTGCTGACGTATATATCCGGCCACCCATCGTTGTTATAGTCACCGATGGCGACGCCAAAGCCCCAGCGATCGTTGGTTACGCCGGCTTGCTGGGCGACGTTCGTAAACGTGCCGTCGTGATTGTTGTGAAACAGGGCTGCATGCGGCGGGGTGGTCTTGCCGGTTACGGCGTCATAAGTGGATCCGTTCACCAGATAGATGTCGAGCCAGCCATCGTTGTCATAGTCGAGCAGCGCGACGCCGGAGCCGTTGGTGTCGAGGATGAAGCGCTTGTCGGGAGAGCCCATCTGGTGGGTCCACGTGTCGAGACCGGCCTGATGGGTGTCATCTTTGAAGATGACAGGTCCCGTTTTGACGAATCCGCCAGCGGTGATGGGGCGATTCTGGGCATCGTGTACGGCCGCATGAACGCCGCCGGTGCTCTCGCCTCCGGCCATCGGCTGCTGGGCGGCGGGCTGAACCGCCTGGGCCACGGCCAGCGCGGCAACGATCAGGACCGCGACCGCGAGACACAGATAAAGCCGCAAAACGCAATTCCCTCCGCTCAGAGGATACCCGCCGGCTGGCGCAGATGGCCGCCCGGATGGGAGGTCAGGGCAGCGGTCGAGCCTCTCTCAGAACCACGTCTCAACAACATCTGTCACGTCGTAGCGGGTATTCGCGATCAGGATCGCGCGCCATTTGTCGAAGGTCAGGCAGGGGTGGGAGATATCGAAGGCCAGCATGTCGCCGACGCGAACGTCGTCATCGGCCTGGATGTGCAGAAACGCGTGCTGGTCCATGATTTTGGTGATCTGCCAGTGTTGCGGGGCGGGTTGCGGCTGCGTTTCGCCTGGCCGGTAGTGCAGAGCAGGGACAGGCAATCCGGCGTCGAAGGCCACGTCGCGCTTGCCCACAGCGACGATGGCTTTCTCCGGCTCCGGCCTCGACTGCACGTAGGCCCAGATTTTCAGCGCGGGGACCAGGCCGGAGTCGAGCTGGCGTGCAATCGGATTGTTCTCGAGAATTCTGGCCTGCGCTTTGGCGTAGGCGCCGACGTCGTGACTGATATAGCAGCCGGGACGCAGAACGATCTCCACCTTGTCCTTCAGACCAGCAGAGGCAAATTCTTCTGCAACCACGTCATACCAGGCGGAGCCGGCGCCGGAGATGAGGACGGGAGCGGAGTGGAACCGGTTGTCGCTCATCAGCCCCCGAGTGACGCGGATGGCGCGCTGAAGGAAGGCGCGGATCGCCGACTCGTCATCGAGCAGGCCTTCGTAGATTTCAACGCCGCGGAGCAGGATGGACCGCTGCCAATGCGCGAGGGCAGCCAGCGAGGCCTGCAGCTGTCCCTCGTCGCGGATACCACAGCGGCCGCCCATCACTCCCAGCTCGAGAAGCACCTGCAGGCGCTGGCGCTGCTCTGCAAAGAAGGCGCCTAACTGGTCGATCTGCTCGGCGGAATCGACAAGGCAGTAAAAATCCAGCTCGGAACTCTCGAGCATCTTCGAGATCGTCCGCATATTT
>DASXFH010000226.1:0-4888 GCA_036489655.1 Acidobacteriaceae bacterium
GGTCGAGCTAACGGACACCACGCCGGTGGAGGTTTGCTTTCTGATGCGGCTGCGGGAGGAACGTCGCTTCCCTTCTCCGGAGGCGCTGCGGGCGCAGATTGGGCGCGATGTGGCGCGCGCGCGGGCATATTTCCGGCGGACGAAGGAAGAACCGGCGCAGCTGCGGGGCTAGAGAATTCAGGTTCCTGTGGAGGGAGCGTGCACATCGGGTTCCCTGCCGACCAAAGTGGGATAGGCCCGGACGGCGGCGATTGATAGGATCGCGGGGAAACGCATGACTGCCACTGCGCCGAGCCCTGTTTCGCCGTCGCGCCCAAAGGGATGGATTGCCCGGCTGCTGAGCATGCCCGTCCTGCTGGGGTCTGCGCTGCTTTGCGTGCTGTTTCTGGTGGCGTCGCGGGTCAATCCGCTCGCCGATCCCGACATCTGGTGGCACCTGCGCAACGCGCAGGAGCTGGTGCGCGGCGGGCATTTTATCCATCACGATACGTGGACGTTTACGGTCGCCGGTCAGCCGTGGATCAACTTCGAGTGGCTGGCGGAGTTGCCCTTTTATTTCGCCGATCGATGGCTGGGGCTTGAAGGACTGTATCTCACGATGATGGCAGTGGCGTCCGCCATCGTTCTGGGAATCTACTATCTCGCCTGGCTGCGCTCCAGAGACTGGAATGCCGCTTTTCTCGCAGCCTTTGTGGGGATCCTGTTCGCCGAAGTCTCGCTGGGGCCGCGAACGCTCCTGTTCGGCTGGCTGTTTCTCATCGTTGAGGTTGCGATCCTGTGGAACCTTCGGCGCGGTCGCAACTGGAGCTACGCGCTGCCGCCGCTGTTTCTGGTGTGGATCAACACGCATGGCTCGTGGTTTTTAGGCTTCGGACTGATGCTGGCCTTCTTTGCCTGCGGGCTGGTGGAAGGTGAATGGGGCAGCGTGGTCGCATCACGCTGGACGGCGGCTCAGAGGCGGCGATGGTTTGCGGTGATCGTGGCCAGCGGGGCTGCGCTCTTCGTCAATCCCTATGGATGGCGGCTGGTGGCCTATCCGCTGGACGCGATCGTGCACCAGAAGCTCGGCGTCCAATACATCTCGGAGTGGGCGAGCCTGGATTTTCACACGCCGCGCGGCAAGATCGTGCTGGGCACCTTTGTGTTGTTCGGGATTCTGCAACTGGTGCGGCGGCGGCGCTGGCCGCTGGAAGATCTTGTGTTCGCGCTGCTCGCCCTCTACAGCGCTCTGACGTATTCACGGCTGTTGTTTCTGGCAGGGATTCTGCTGACGCCGCTTCTGGCCATGGATCTGAAGGGGCTGCTGATGAAGCCCTATGAGTCCGAGGGGGATCGCCCAGTGCTCAACGGCGCGGCGATGGCGGTGCTGGCGGCGGTCGTGATGTTTGCCTATCCGTCTGCGCGGGCACTGCATGCAGGGATTGCTCAGGAATTTCCGGAGGCGGCTGTTCCCTATGTGCGCAGCCTCGCCGGACATGGATACGTCTTTAACGAGTATCACTGGGGCGGCTATTTCGAATGGCAGGCTCCGGCGGTGCAGGAGTTCATCGATTCGCGGGCGGACGTCTTCGCACAGCAGGGCGTGATGCGTGACTACATGAAAGCCGTGAGCGCGACAGACACCTTTGCGATCCTCGATCGGTATCAGATCCGGTACGCGATCCTGATGCGGGGCAGTCCAATGGCGTATCTGCTGGGCCAGAGCTCGCGCTGGAAGCCGACCTATGCCGATCGGCTGGCTGTCGTCTATGAGCGGATCCAGCCCGGCGACTAATGCCGGCCGATCGACGCGGACTGCCGGAACGGAGACGCTCCGGGTGACGGATTTTCGCCCGGGAACTTCTCGTTGGGTGTGGAGGCAATCGCCGTCTTCATAAAGCTGGTCCAGAGGGGCAGCGCCACGGCGGCGCCGGTCTGCTTATCGCCGAGCGACTGGCGGTCGTCGTATCCAACCCAGACACCGCAGGTGATGGAAGGCGAAAAGCCGATAAACCAGGCGTCGGTGAAATCGTTTGTGGTGCCCGTCTTGCCGCCGAGAGGATGGTTCAGCGCGCGCAGCTTTGCCGCCGTGCCCTCGCTGGTGACGCCCTGGAAGAACTCCATCATGGTGCGAGCGGTCTTCTGGCTGATGACCTCTCTGACATCGGGAGAGGCTTCGTACAGCGGCACGCCATCCGCGCTGACCACGCGGCGAACCAGGCGAGGCGCAATGCGGATGCCGTCGTTGGGAAAGACGGAGTAGGCATCCACCTGCTGCTCCAGGGTGACCTCGGCCGAGCCGAGAGCGATGGGAAGATATGCGGGGATGTTGGTGGTGATGCCGAAGCGATGCGCGGTGGCAATGACGTTGCGGATGCCGACGCGATCGGCGATCTCGAGCGCGGGAATGTTCCGCGAGTCGGCGAAGGCTTCCAGCAGCGAGATACGACCCTTGAATCGGTTGTCATAGTTGTGCGGCACGTAACTGCCGAACGACACGGGCTTGTCGACGATGGTGTCCTGCGGGGTCATGCCGTCCTCAACCGCCGTGGTATAGACGTAGGGCTTGAAGGAGGAGCCGGTCTGACGTTCGGCCTGGGTGGCGCGGTCGAACTGGGAGAGGTTGAAATCGCGGCCTCCAACAAGCGCGACAACATCGCCGGTGGCATTATCGATGGCGATGAGCGCGGCCTGGACGCCGGTATCTTCCTCGAGTGTGCCGCGCAGCAGCCCTCCCTCATCGCCGGTGATCCTGACATAGATGAGATCGCCGATATGCAGGAACTGGTCGGCCGTATGGAAGCCGGTCCAGGACCAGTCTTCCGCGGTGAGGATCAACTGGCGGTCACCGATTTTCGCGGTGACCTGGTAGGGCAGGATGCCGGTCACCAGGGCGTGGATGTAGGTTCCGGAGACGGGTGGAAGGGTCCAGTCGGGATGCCTGAAGGTATCCATGCTGAGGCCGCCCGCGATGACATTGAGAAGGTGACCGCGCCAGCCCTGGCGGCGTTCATGAACGGCGAGGCCGTCGAGCACGGCGCTGTTGGCAGTCTTCTCGAGGTCGAGATCGAGGGTGGTATTGATCTTCAGACCGGCGGCATGGAGTTCCTCGGCGCCGAAACGATGCTCGAGCTCGCGGCGAACTTCTTCGACAAACCAGGGAGCGATGCTGTTGGGCGGGGGTTCAATGCGGAGGCCCAGCGGAGCGGAGCGAGCCGCTTCCGCTTGAGCAGCGGTGATCTTGCCGTCTTCGAGCATGGCGTCGATGACCATATTGCGGCGGCGGAAGGAGCGCTCCGGGTTGAGGATAGGAGAAAACTCCACCGGGCCTTTAGGCAGGCCGGCAAGCAGGGCGGCCTCCGGCAGGGTGAGCTGGCTGGCGTGTTTGGAAAAGTAGTACTCGGCTCCGGCTTCAAAACCGTAGACACCGCTGCCCAGGTAAATCTGATTGCCGTAGAGGGTGAAGATTTGCTGCTTGGTGAAGGAGTGCTCAATCTGCAGCGAAAGGAAGACCTCCTGGAGTTTGCGCGAAGCGGTGCGCTCGTTGGAAAGGAAAAGATTGCGAGCCAGCTGCATCGTGAGCGTGGACGCCCCCTGGGCGCGGCCTTTGGAGAACAGATCGTGCCAGGCGGCCCCGGCCACGCGGAAAAGATTCACCCCCCAGTGGCTTTCGAAGTCGCGGTCTTCCGTGGAGATGACGGCCTGGCGCAGGATGGGTGCGAAATCGTTATAGCCGACGACGACGCGGCGCTCCAGAGCGAAGGAGCCGAAGCTGCGGCCGTGGACGTCGTAAAGTTCGGTGGTGGTGCTGGGGCGATAGTGCTCCAGCTCCGCGATCTGAGGCAGATCGACGGAATACACCAGCATGAGGCCGGCGAGCGAGCCGGCTGCTGCGGCAACCAGGACCAGAAAAGCCAGGGCGAGACCGCCGGCAATTTTGCGCGATCCGGAACCGGGGCGAAAGCCGTCGTCCTGGTCATCCTCTTCTCGGTATGAGCGGAAGAGATTGTCTGACGCGTCGTGCTGCCTGGGTGGGCTGGACAGATCCAACGGATTATGGCGCACGCGTGAAATCCGCTCCTTCGCTGCCGTGCTGCCAGCGTGCTTAGGCGTTCTTCTGCTTGAGAATCTCCAGCGCCTTATTGAGCTGATCGTCGGTACGAGGGGCTGGCGGGGCGCCGCTTTCCTCTTCGTCGAAGATCTGTTCCGCACTCTGGCCGACCGGAACGTTGGGCGTGACGGCAACATCCTCGATCTTCTTGCCGGAGGGCGATTCGTACTTGGCCACTGTCAGCAGCAGAGCGGAGCCGTCAGGAAGAGTGAAGGTCTTCTCCTGGGCGCCTTCGCCGAAGGTGCGGTCACCGACCACGTCGCCGCGCTTGCTGTCGAGGATGGCCCCGGCGACAATCTCAGCCGCGCCTGCCGTGCCGTGATTGACCAGCACGACCAGGGGCGCGGCGGTAACGAATTTTGAGGACTCAGCCGAGAAGGTCTCGGTGGGAACGGTCTGGCCCTGCAGCATGGCAATGGTTCCGGACTTCAGGAAGGCGTTGGCCAGGCGGATTCCCTGCTGGGGGTCGCCGTCGGCCACGTCGCGCAGGTCGAGGAGAACCTTTTTGTTGCCATTCTTTCCCATGGCGTGGAGCCGGGCGACAACATCGTCGACGCGATCTTTGGTGAGCACCTCGGGCTTGAGGTAGAGGATGCTGGAATTCTCGTATTCCTGCTGGCCGAGCGCCGGGGGATCAACCGCGGCGCGGGTCAGGGTGATCGAATCCGGTTCGGGTTTGCGCGGACGCACCAGATCGAAGGTCACCGGCGTGCCGGGCTTGCCCTCGAGGAGGAGGCGAATCATGGCCACCGACATTTCGCGGGTGGACTGGCCCCCGATCGATTCGATCAGATCGCC
>DASXFH010000324.1:0-3437 GCA_036489655.1 Acidobacteriaceae bacterium
TCTGCATGCTTCGTCTTCCAATGTGATTGTTTCGCCGGCGCGTGGGTTTCGTGGGTCGGTGATGCTGCCTGGCGATAAGTCGATCTCGCACCGCTATGCGATGCTGGCGGGGTTTGCCGAGGGGACTTCGCGGCTTACGAATTTTTCTACGGGCGCTGATCCGCATAGCTCGCTGGGTTGTATGCGGGCGATGGGCGCGAAGGTCGCTACGGTCGGGAAGACGATTGAGGTGACGGGCACGGGGGGCGTGCTGCATCATCCGAAGGGCGATCTGGACTGCGGGAATAGCGGCTCTACGATGCGGATGCTGGCGGGGTTGGTGGCTGCGCAGAAGGGGACGTATCGGTTTGTGGGCGATGAGTCGCTGACGGTGCGGCCGATGGAGCGGATTCGAAAGCCGCTGGAGTTGATGGGGGCTCGGATCGATTTGACCGACGGGCATGCGCCGATGGTGGTGCATGGGACGGGATTGAAGGCGATTGATTTTGAGGCTCCTATTGCCAGCGCGCAGGTGAAGACGGCGGTGCTGTTTGCGGGATTGCAGGCTGAGGGCGTGACATCGATTGCGGAGAGCGTGCGGACGCGAGATCACTCGGAGCATGCGCTGCGGGCGTTTGGAGCGATGCTGGAGCGCGTGGATGGGCGGCTGCGGATTGCTGGTGGGCAGAAGCTGAAGGCGATTGATGCGACGGTGCCGGGGGATATGTCTTCGGCGGCGTTTTATCTTTGTGCGGCGCTGTTGTTTGAGGATTCGAATTTGGTGCTGGATTCGCTGGGGATGAATCCTACGCGCGCGGCGATGCTGGATGTGATCTCGGCGATGGGTGGGGTAATCAAGGTGCTCGATGTGCAGGAGACGCATGGCGAGATGGCGGGGACGATCCAGGTGAATCGTGGGCGGGTGCTGGCGGGGATCGACATTGGCGGGGAGCGCGCTGCGCAGCTGATCGATGAGCTGCCGGTGATTGCGGCGATAGCTCCTTATACAGAGGGGGGCGTGCGGATTCGGGATGCGAAGGAACTGCGCGTGAAGGAGAGCGACCGCATTGCGCTGGTGGTGAAGAACCTGCGCGCGATGGGCGCCGAGGTGGTGGAGCATGAGGATGGGATGGATATTCCCGGTGGGCAGAGGCTGCGCGGCGGAGTGATTGATTCGGGGATGGACCACCGGATTGCGATGGCATTTTCGATTGCTGCGCTAAGGGCTGAAGGTGAGACGGAGATTCGGGGGGCGGAGGCGGCTAGTATTTCGTTTCCGGAGTTCTTTGTCTGGCTGGATGAGCTGGCGACACGGTAAGAGTGCGGGTGTTTGGCATTCCCTCAGGGGCTAAAGCCCCGACTCAACTAGGTGGTGGTGACGGACGGGCTGAAGCCTGTCCCCTCCAAAGCTTGTGGTGTGACGATTGGGCGGGCGCGACGGATTAGGCGCGCCAGTTGAAGGTGCGCGGGGGGTAGAGCTGTAGGAGTTCGTTGAGGTTTTGTTCGACTTCGGGGACCGCTACTTCGTCGATGATGTAGTCGTCGGGGGCGGTGGGCAGGTCGGCGTTTTTCCGGATGTGGGCGCGGGGGTTGTTGAGGGGGAGCCACTCGACTGCCGGGGACCAGGCGGGCGCGATGATGACCATGGGGAGACGCATGGCGCGGGCGAGATGCATGGGGCCGGTGTCGAGGGTGAGGGCGATGTCGGCGAGGCCGAGGAGTGCGGCGAGCTCGAGCAGGCGGGTGAGGCCGGCTACGCTGGCGGTGCGGAAGGTGAGGCCGGCGCGGAGGGCTTCGATGGCCGGGGCTTCGGCTGCGGCGCCGGCGAAGACGATCTGCATGCCGTGGGTGTAGTGCAGGGTTTCGGCTACGGCGCGGAAGCGGTCTTCGCGCCAGGATTTGCGCTGCGTGGGGCTGGTCTGCGTGATGAAGATGGCGATGGGTTTGGTTTCGTCGATGCCCTGCTCGTGGAGGAGAAGGTGCGCGGCGGTGAGGTCGTCTGGCGAGGGGTAGACCTGGGGCTCTAATAGCGTGGGATTGGTTTGGAGTTGGTCGAGGAGTGCGGGGCCGTGGTCGAGGAGCTCGAGGATGCGGAGGTTGTTGGCGATCTGGCTTAGGCGAGGGTCGAAGTGGAGGTGCGCCGCGGCTAGCTCTGGAAGAAGCGTGAAGCCGACGCGGGTGGGGCTGCCGGCGAGAAGCGCGGAGAGGATGATGCGGGAGCGCTCGTTGCCGGTGGTGAGGAGGACGGCGTGGGCTTCGCGGCCAAAGGGCTTGGCTCGGCGCAGGGCGTTGGCCGCGGGGAGGAGTTCGCGCAGAGGGCTTGGCGTGGGGACGAGGGTTTCGAGGCCGGGGTTGTTGCGGAGGATTTCGAGGGCAAAGCCGCTGGCGGCGGCGGAGACCCTTGCGCCGGGGATGGTGGCGTGGATGGCCGCGATGAGTGGCGTGGCGTGGATGGCCGTGCCGAGGGCGAGCGGGTGCTGGACGAGGAGGAAGTTGCGGATGTCGGCGAGGTCGGGCTCGTGGGAGTGGATCATGAGCTCGAGCTCGGCGAGGTTTACGAAGGCCGCGGATTTGAGGACGTTGGCGATGTGTTGAGGATACCAAGTCCTACGCGGACGGCGGGAGTTGGGGATAGTCTCTGAAAGGGCGAGCAGTCGAGGTGGAATTAGATTCTTCGGGGTCCTTCGGCTGCGGGCTTTGCCCTTCGCTCAGGATGACAGGCTGTTTTGCAGGCATATGTACGTGAAGCGGGATGGCTACATTCTGTAGCGCCACGCGACTACATTTTGTAGCGGCCCATTTCGTCGTCGTTGAGGCTTTCCAGCCAGCGGCGGAGATCTTCGGGGCTTAGGGTGGTGTTGCCGTTGGAGGCTTTGCGGGCGTGCTCGTAGACCTGGTGGGAGACGTAGATGGGGCAGTCGGAGCGGAGGGCTAGCGCGATGGCGTCGGAGGGGCGAGCGTCGAGGGCTACTACTTCGCCGGCCTGGTCCATCCAGATGGTGGCGTGGAAGGTGTCTTCGCGGAGGTCGCCGACGACGACGCGGGTGACGCGGGCGTTGAGGCAGTCGATGGCGCTGCGGAGGAGGTCGTGGGTCATGGGACGGACGGGCGTGGCCTTCTCGATCTCAAGGGCGATGGCGTTGGCTTCAAAGAGGCCTACCCAGATGGGGAGGACGATCTCGCCGGCGAGGTCGTTGAGGACGACGATGGGCATCTTGGTGGAGGGGTCCATCATGAGGCCGCGGATGCGAACCTCGACGTCGGGCTCGGGTGTGGGATGCTCTTCGGACTCGGGCTTGAAGCCGGGGAGGTGCATGGGGGTAGTGTAACGCTGAATGCTAGTGGTTAGTGGCTGGTGGTTGAATGCGGGCGTTTAGGGCTTGTTGCGCCAGGAGTGATGGGGAGGGTGCGGTGGGAGCGGAGACGGCTTCGCCTACCAGAGAGCTGGGGAAGATTTG
>DASXFH010000365.1:0-3957 GCA_036489655.1 Acidobacteriaceae bacterium
ACGGCTTCGAATCCGGAATCGGTTGTCTACTGCTTCTTGGCGCCCTGCGCTGCTTTCTGTTTTGCCCAGCGCCGCTTTTGGGCGGCGGCGATGCGCGCGCGGGCATCCGCACTCAGAACTCGCTTCTTGCGGGGACGATTCCCGAACGAGGTCGTGGCAATGCGGGAACCCCCGGTGCTCTGCAGCAGCGAGCGTACTTTTTCCAGGCGACTGATCTCTTCATCTACAGCAGCTATTAGCTCTTCGCGTGTCATTTTTGTCTCTCGTGTCTTTCAAATATTGATCAAGGGAACGTACTTAGCTGCGCCTACCATAACAAAATTAAGGCAATTGTGACAAAGTCTTTTCCCGTCTCGGGGTACTGCAACTGGAACCTGCTGTGTCATTTCAATGCAGCGTTCACGCAGTTTTTGCCTCGTTTTCTCAGATCCGTAAGCCGCCATTCACGCCTTTGCCCGACGATAAGCGCGTGCTCACCCTCAAACGAGTGGAACCGCCGCGCCGGCTGGCCTCCGGGGTAACCGCTCCTGTCGATGGGCAGCCCGGCGGAAGGGCTCTGGCCGCCAGGGCTGACCTCTATCTCTCCCTGACCCTTGGCAAATACCAGCTTCGCCTTGCGACGGATTTGTCAGACCGCGACGCTGCCTGCCGCCTGCGCTTTAAGGTCTTTAACATTGAACTGGGTGAAGGTCTGGAGTCCTCTTACTGCACCGGGCTCGACCAGGATGCCTTCGACCTGTTTTGCGATCACCTGATTGTTGAAGACTGTTGCCGCGGCGAGATCGTCGGTACTTATCGAATGCAATCCGGTGAGATGGCCGCGGATAACCTCGGTTACTACAGTGAACAGGAGTTCGATCTTGCTCCCTTTGCCAGCATCCGCAGCGAAGTACTGGAACTCGGCCGAGCCTCCATCGACCGCAACCATCGCACCAGCGAGGTTCTCACCCTGTTGTGGAGAGGCATTGCTCAGTATGCCCGCCATTACCGGCTGCGCTATCTCATCGGCTGCTCCTCGCTGAACTCGCGCGATCCGCAGGAAGGCTGGTCGCTCTTTCGCCAGATCGAGCCCTTCCTGGCTGATCCGGCCTACCGCACCACCCCGGCGGCGGGTTATACGCTTCCCCCTGGGCCCGTGAACGGCAATCTGGCGGAGGTCAGGGTTCCCCGTCTGCTGAAGACGTATATTGCAGTGGGAGCCAGAATCTGTGGCGCACCGGCATGGGATCGAGAATTCGGAACGATCGACTTTCTGACGTTGCTGGATCTGGCCCAAATGTCGCCGGCCGCCCGCAACCGCTTTCTGCCGGAATCGGGCGGTTTGCCCGCGCCTGCCGGGCCAGTCTTCGTTTCCTGATTGTCCTCGGCAGCCTGGTCGAGATCGGAATCCGCTACTTCGTCCTGCGATGGCGGCGTGGCTCTCGCCTGAGTCTCGAAGATCGCGCACTCTGGCTCCACGCCTCCTGCACCGCAATTCTGCGTCGCATCGGTATCCAGATGGAGTGCCGGGGCGCGCGGCCCACCCGAGGACTGATCTGCTCGAATCACCTCAGCTACCTCGACATTCTGGTTTATGCCGCCACCATCCCCTGCATCTTTGTCTCTCGCAGCGACGTGCGGAACTGGCCGGTCTTTGGCTGGTGCGCTCGCGCCGGCGGCACCCTCTTTATCGATCGCCAAAGCCGCGCCAGCACAGAGCATGTGGCGCAACAAATGACAGAGGCCCTCAGGGCCGCCATTCCCATCCTGCTGTTTCCTGAAGGAACCAGCACCGACGGCAGTTCCGTCCTGCGCTTTCACCCTTCGCTTCTGGAGCCGGCCCTTGCCGCCGGTGAAGTCACGACCGCCGCGGCCATTGCCTGGCGTCACCCCGGCGGCGAGGAAAGAGACCTCTGCTGGTACGGCGATTCCAGCTTTGTTCCCCACTTCCTGAGCACCCTGGGACGCGCCGGCATCGAATCCGAGATCGAGTTCCACCCCGACCGGCGTGTTTATTCGGAGCGGAAAGCCGCAGCTCTTGACCTGCATGAGAAAGTGGAGGCGATGCGCATGCGGATGAGGCGGCCGACCCGGCTCTGACCCGCAGCAGCGCTATTCCTCGCTGGGGACGTCCTCTTTGGCCGCCAGCTCGGTCAGCTGCCGGCGCCAGTCCAGCGACTCGACAAAGACGCGGGAGTCGCGCCAGTGCTCCCGCACCAGGATGTGCAGTTCCAGATAAACGCGCGTGCCCAGCAGGCCCTCGATTTCGCGACGGGCGTCTGTGCCAATCTCCTTCAGCTTGCTGCCGCCTTTGCCGATCAGAATCGCCTTTTGTCCGGCGCGCTCACAGTAGATCGCCGCCGCGATGCGCGTGACCGGCGCCTGACCGTCTCGCTTTTTCGAAGCCGACGGGGCCGGCTCTTCGAAACGTTCCACCACCACCGCCGAGGCATAGGGGACTTCTTCTCCCGTTGCCCTGAGAATCTGCTCCCGGATCAGCTCTGCCACCAGGAATCGCTCCGGCTGGTCGGTGAACTGGTCTTTTGGAAACCATCGCTGCCCGTTCGGCAGAGATTCGGCGATCTTGTGCAGGAGCCGCTTCACGCCGTCGCCGGTTTTGGCTGAAACCGGAATCACCTCCGCAAAGGAATACAAAGCGCTGAGGTCGGCAATCAACGGCAGCAGCTTGTCCTTCGGAACCAGATCGATCTTGGTAATAACCAGGAAGACGGGGCAGTCCACATGCCGAATCATCTCGAAGGCCAGCGCCTCTTCGCTCACGCGGTCGAGCTTCAGCGGCGCCTCCGCGGTGCGATTCTGCCTACGCACCGCATCGATCACCAGCAGCACCACGTCGCGCGTGGCCAGCGCCTCGTGAATCTCCTGCAGCATGCTCCGGTCCAGCTGCGATGCCGGCTTGTGAATGCCAGGCGTGTCGACAAAAACAATCTGGGCAGCCGGATGCGTACCCTTCCGTTCCGGAACCTCGACGATCCCGTGGATCCGCGTGCGCGTGGTTTGCGGTTTCGCTGTGACGATAGCGACCTTCTCGCCAACCAGCGCGTTCAGCAGCGTGGATTTGCCGGCGTTGGGACGGCCAATGATGGAAACGAAACCGGAGCGCATCTTCCTTCCAGACTACGCTGTCGCCGCGACCCGCGAAACGCGCAGCCGATTCACCCGCCGGTCGGTGGAAGAGAGGATCTCAAAGCGCAGACCAAAGCCCTCCACTACCTCGCCCGCCTGTGGAATGCGTCCGGCCGCCTCGCTCACCAGGCCGCCGATGGTCGTGGCTTCCACATCTTCGGGAAGATCGAAGCCTCCCAGGATCTCTTCGACGCGGCCGTTTTCCAGGTTGCCGGGAACCACCCAGCTGCCGCCCGGCTCCTTGATGACGCTGGAGACGTCCTCATCTTCGTGCTCGTCGCGGATCGCGCCCACCAGTTCTTCCAGCAGGTCCTCGATCGTGACCAGGCCGGCGACTCCGCCGTACTCGTCAATCACGATGCGCATGTGCTGTTTCTCGCGCTGCATCTCCCGCAGAAGCTCGTTGACCTTTTTCGTCTCCGGCACAAAGGTCGCCGGCCGCTGGATGGCGGCCACGGTCCTGGAACGGGCGTCGGCGTCGGAGATCTGCAGCAGATCGTGCGCAAAAGCGATGCCCGTCACGTTGTCCAGGCTCTCCGCATAGACCGGGACCCGCGAGTAGGGATGAGCGCGAATGAGATCCAGAAACTGCTCCAGCGTGATGGTTCCGGGCACGGCAAAGACGGTCGGACGAGGCGTCATGACTTCCCTGACTACCTTGTCCCCAAACTCTACAGCCGAGCGAACCAGCTCGCGATCGCTCTCTTCGATGATGCCTTCCTCCTGCCCGGCTTCAATCAGCGCTTCAACGGCTTCAGAGCTGGTGGCTTCGCCGTTGCCGCTGGGCCGCGGCTCGGCCAGGGCCGCGATCGACAGCAGGAACTGCACGAA
>DASXFH010000400.1:0-5277 GCA_036489655.1 Acidobacteriaceae bacterium
GCAGGCGGCGGGTTCGTGGGGGCCATGGTTCCTGGAACAGCGTACATCACAGCGGGCGGTCAGTGGCGGCTGACGGGCAATCGGATTGCGGGGGACCAGGAGCGGTGACGATCAGGGGCGGTGAATGTAGGTGCGGAGAACGTCGTCGAGGGTGCACTGGTGGCGGACCACTCTTTGCGCGATTTGGCCGGCGAGGTCGCGGATGTTGCGGACGCGGTTGATCGCATCAGGGACCGGGGCTTCGATTTGCAGCAGCTCGCATTCGGCGATGATGGCCGTGAGCTTGTTGAGGAGGTCGTGCGCCAGACAACAGGTTGGAGTCACACCGGCGCCGGGGGGAGTCGCCAAGGCGGGGATCCTTTCTCGGGGTCTGGTTTGAGTATGCGCCGGGAAATGGAACGGGCGAGGTTACTTATGTTATGGGCTGGAGGGGCGCGGGTCTTGCTATTTCGCGCGCCCCCATGGGCTGTGGGTTAGTGTTTGGCAAACATGGCCATGACGTCTTTGCGGAGGGCGACGCGGCTGCTCTCGCGGGTGTAGAACATGTGGCCGCCGGGGAATTCGTGGACGGAGACGCGGGTGGGGTCGCCCATGACCGGCATTTCGTTGACGGTGAGGACGGAGCCCATGAAGGGGCAGGAGAGGTCGTTCCATCCGTGGACGATCATGACGCGGAGTTTGGGATCGGCGGCGACGGCGTCGCGAAGTTGCGTGACGGAGCCTTTGCGGAGCTCGGCGTCGCGGCTCCATTGGCTGTTCACCTCGTAGGAGAGGGTGTTGTAGCGGGCGTCGACTTTCCAGCCGATGACCTGGGTATCGAAGTTAACCATGGCGGTGGTAGTGGGGGCGATCATGCTGGCGAGGAGAGGATCGTTGGCGCGCTGCTCGGGGGCCCAGGGGAAGGGGTCGAACATGGTGACGTTGGAGTCGTAGACGGAGCCGATCTTGCCCTGTTCGCGGTGGACTTCGCGGAGGTAGGCGCCGGTTTCGAGGCGGCCGCCGGATTCTTTGACGAAGGTGGGATCGAGGCCGGTCATCTCGGTGACCTTCTGGATCATGGCGTTCTGGAGGGCGGGATCGGAATTGCCTTTGATGAGGGCGGTGGCGTAGTCGGTGAGGGTGTAGTTGATGACCGGCTGCATGGCTTCGGAGGTGAGCTTGCCTTCGCGCTCCATGTGGGCCGCGGTGATGGAGGGCAGGGTGACCATCCAGGGAAGCGGGGAGAGGTCGCCGTTCTGCTCGATGGTGGGATTGAGGTAGGGCGAGACGAGGACGACGCCGTTCATGGCGACGCCGAGCTGGGACTGGAGATAGTAGGTGATGCGGGGGCCGCGGAATCCGCCATAGCTTTCGCCGATGAGGTATTTGCGGGAGTCGAGGCGTCCGTTTTTCACGAGCCAGTCATAGACGGCGCGGGAGAGGTATTCGATGTCGGGGACGGTGGTGTAGAAGAGCTTCTTCGTTTCGTCGGTGGAGACCAGAGAGCGGCTGAAACCGGTGCCGATGGGATCGATGAAGACGAGGTCGGTGAAGTCGAGCCAGGTGCCCTGGTTGTCGCTGAGGACGGGCGGATCGGAGGCGCTGTCGTCCTGATTGCCGACGTTGTCGAGGTGTTTGGGGCCGATGGCGCCGAAGTTGAGGAAGACAGAAGAGGCGCCGGGACCGCCGTTGAAGGCGAAGGTCACGGGGCGATTGGGCTGGTCGACGGTGTAGGCCGTATAGACGACATCGCCGGCGGGTTTGCCATCCGCATCGCGTGCGACGAGCGTACCTACGGTGACGGTGTAGGTGAGCTTCTTGCCGTCGAGCATGATGCTCTGCTGGGTGTGGGCGTCGGGAGGCAGCGGGGGAAGCTTGCTGGAATCCTGAACTTTTTCCGGGGTTGGTGCGTTCTTTTCATTACCGGTTGCGGCGGCAGGGTGATCATGCTCGGACTGGGCGGCGTGAGAAAGGCAGGGAAGCGAAACGAAACAAAGGAGCGCGAGAACGGATCCGAGACGCCGAAACGCGCCACAGGTACTGGAATTGTGCATGCAAATACATTACATGGGGCCAGGGCGGAACTGAATGCGCGGGCGCGCATCTATTCCAGCAGGCGAGGGTTCGAACAGAGAGGGATTCGCCGGGGGCTCTGTGGGTGATCGACATCACATCGGGGATTGAGCCGATTTGCGAGGATGCGGTCATTGTCCCTGGAGGAAGTGGGAAAAGGAGCTGGCAATGCAGATACCCATGGATGCAGTGTTTGAAGGGATGGGACTCGACGAGTACGGCCACTGGCATGCGGCGCCGCTGATGGATTACTGGCGGTGGGGATTCTCCGAGCTGGGGGATGAGGCGATGCAGAGCACGGTGGCGGACCTGCTGGCGAAGGTGTGGCTGGGCGTGGGCCCAGGGCACATGACGCCAGACGAGCTGCGGATTCTGCGGGTGAGCGGGCCGATGGCGGAGGAGTTAGAGCCGCTGCTGGAGCCGGGCATGGTGTACGAGGCTTAGGCGGGACGGCGTTTCGACTCTCGCCTGAAGCGCTGTTGCGCGAGGAGCGGCGCAGCAAATTCGGAAAGCTCGCCAGGATGACAGTTCTTTGGTCGATCCATTCTCCGGTATTCGAGCTCTCTATCGATACAGAATGAAAACGGGACGGCGCGGGGTCAGGGCGCGAGGCCGAGGCCGACGAGGTTGGCTGCTGCGATGATGACCAGCATACCGACCCAGAGCCAGCGCACGGGACGCTGACCGGAGCCCTTCCACTCGCCGAGGGCGAGGCCGACCAGGCCGCCGAAGAGCACGTACAGGCTCATGTGGAGCATCCAGTTAACGAAGAAGAGATGGCTGGGAATGTTGGCGGAGCCCCAGGCATAAAAGAAGAACTGAAAATACCAGAGGATGCCGGCGGACGCGGCCATGGCGCCGTTGATGAGCAGCACCCGGCCGGGCTGAGAGAGATCGGCGCGGAGGGAGAGGTCGCGTTTAAAGCCGAGCCGGCCAAAGCAGTAGACAAAGTTGATGAGCGCTCCGCCACCCATGATGATGACGTAGCTGGGCAGCGCGGCGTAGAGAGGCTTGACTCCGGCGGCGAGGGCGGCAGCGGCCATGGGGCGAGCCGCGTCAATGGCAAAGGACATGCCGGAAGAGAAGATGCCGCAGAGGACGGCGAGGACGAGGCCCCTGGTCAGGCTGAATTCCGCGACTCCGACGCCGAGGGCTTTCTCTTTGCGGTGGCCGGCGTAGGCGACGATGGCGATGCCCACGAGAGCGGTGAGGATTCCGGCGAGCGTGTAGCGGCCGCCCCTGCTGGTGAACAGGAGCAGGAACTGTCCATGCATGAGAGGCGGGACGAGGGTGCCGACGACCAGGGTGACACCGATGGCCACGCCGATGCCGAGAGACATGCCGAGATAGCGCATGGTGAGGCCGTAGTTGATATTGCCGATGCCCCACATGGCTCCGAAGAGAAAGACGCGGGTGAGGACGGCGGTGGGAGTGGCGGCATAGAAACCGTGGAAGTCAGGCAGGAGGATGAGGCTGACGGTGATGGGGAGCAGAATCCAGGAGAAGATGCCGGCGACGGCCCAGGTGGTTTCCCATGACCATTTCTTCACCTTCTCGATAGGGGCGTAGAACGAGGCGGCGGCCGCTGCGCCGACCATATGCCATCCGATGCCGGCAAGGATGGAACCCATGCGTGGTCTCCTGGACTGCGGACTCTGTGGTTCCGTGCAGGGGATCGCGATGCAGGGAGGTGCGCCGGCCCCGGTGAACCCGACTCTTTAAGAAGCAGGCCCATTGTACGGGGAGGCGCTGCCGGCCAGGAACAGGCGTGAAAGAATGAGAGAGACCTATGGATACCGAGAGCTCTTCTTCCGCAGCAGAGACTTCTAACGAAGCCACGACCGAGACCACCGAATCGTTCAGCGAATTACTCGCCGAGTTCGAGCACAGCCATAAGAAAGAACCAGGCCAGAAGCAACTGGAGGGGACGGTGCTGTCGCTTTCAGCGGACAGCGTGTTTGTGGACATCGGCTATAAGGTGGAGGGCGTGCTGCCGCGCAGCGCATTCCCCAACAACGCCGAGAAGGTGGAGGTGGGGGACAAGCTGGGCGTCTCCTCGAAGGGGCGGAATGCCGAGGGCTATTACGACCTGTCGCTGTTTCGAGTGAGCCAGCCGCGGGACTGGGCGGCGCTGGAAGAGGCCTTCGCGCAGAAGACGGCGATTGTGGGCACAGTGACGGCGGTGGTGAAGGGCGGCCTGAGCGTGGACGTGGGCGTGCGGGCGTTTATGCCGCAGTCGCGGAGCGGCGCGCGCGACGAGAGGGAACTGAACGACCTTGTGGGGCAGGAGATCACCTGCCGGATTATCAAGGTGGATGTTGGCGATGAGGATGTGGTCGTCGATCGGCGGAGCGTTCTGGAGGAGCAGGCGCTGGTGCAGGCGCAGAGCCGCGCGGCGGGGCTGAACGAAGGCGACGTGGTGGAAGGCACGGTGCGGAC
This sequence comes from Acidobacteriaceae bacterium, assembly GCA_036489655.1. GTDB lineage: Bacteria > Acidobacteriota > Terriglobia > Terriglobales > Acidobacteriaceae > Palsa-343. Next base: position 4,492 of record DASXFH010000400.1, read on the forward strand.
CCTGATGCCGTATGGAGCGTTTGTTGATTTGGGGGGCGTAGACGGGCTGCTGCATGTGAGCGATCTGTCGTGGAGCCGGGTGGCGAGCCCGGAAGACGTGCTGACGGTGGGGCAGACGGTGCAGGTGAAGCTGCTGAAGATCGATCCGGAGACGCGGAAGATTTCGCTGGGGATGAAGCAGCTGCAGGCAGAGCCGTGGGAGGCGGTGCCGGGCAAGTACAAGGTGGGCGAGCGGATCACGGGCCGGGTGGTGCGGCTGATGGATTTTGGGGCGTTTGTGGAACTGGAGCCGGGCGTGGAGGGACTGATCCACGTGAGCGAGATGTCGTGGGTGAAGAAGGTGCGGAAGCCCAGCGACATTCTGAAGGAAGGCGACACGGTGGAGGCGGTGATCCTGACCGTGCAGCCGGCGGAGCGGCGGATTGGGCTGGGGCTGAAGCAGACGCTGGGGGATCCGTGGGCGGATGCAGTGCAGAAGTTTCCGGTGGGCTCGGCGGTTGAGGGCCCGGTAACGAACCTGATGAAGTTCGGCGCCTTTGTGCAGATGAGTGAGGGCGTGGAGGGGCTGGTCCACGTGAGCGAGATCAGCGCGGAGAAGCATATCCATCATCCGCAGGATGTGCTGAAGGTGGGGCAGGTGGTGCGGGCGCAGGTGCTGGCCATCGATCCTGAGAAGCGCCAGGCGAAGCTGAGCATGAAGCAGCTGGTGCCGACGAGTCTGAAGGAGTATCTGGAAGAGCACAAGGAAGGCGATGGGGTTTCAGGGCGCGTGATCGAGGTGAGCGG
>DASXFH010000032.1:0-5101 GCA_036489655.1 Acidobacteriaceae bacterium
CTCCTCGGCCAACTAGCCACCGAAGGCAAAACCACCCACGACATCGCGATGTTTTCGCCGACACGTTTCAGGCAATAAAATTTGTTATCTCGACCAAAAAATTGTCATCCCGACCGAAGCGCCGGGCTGAATTCTTCCAGCGGTGCAAAATGCATCGCGGCGCGCAGCGGAGGGACCCCCGTAGCGAAACGAATCGCATGCATCACCACAGCATTAGGCGCGGAGGGATCGGTGGCGCAGCCACCGAAAAAGATCTCAAGCGTTGCGCCGCCCCCGCGTCCTGCTCCGAAGCCGAACTCACCGCCCCCGCGCTTCACTCCCGCGTGACACATCATTTTTGCGAGCAAAAATGATGTGTCATCCTGAGCGAGCCTTCCGAATGTGGTGCGCCCAATGCATCGGGGTCCCCGGCGAGCCGCCTTTGCTCGCTGGGGTGGTTGGGCGCAACAAACAATTCAGCCGCGAGTCGAATGGACCTGCATTTCTTCCTTGATTGGGCCAGGGCCGTAAAGAGAACTCTCCGAACCTCCAACCTTCACGAATCCATTTCCCCAGCGGGGCGCTTCCGGGGCCCCTTCGCGAAACGATGGGGTAAGCAGAGTCGCGTCAGGGCACAAACACCGCCGCCCCTACCACCCCATCTGCGCCATCCGCCCCTCAATCAGCCCGCTGTACCGGTTCATCCTCTCCGGCCGTCGCCTCCGCGGAGCCGGCAAGATTGCCGCCAGCCGCGCCGCGTCATCCCGCCCAATCGCTCGCGCCGAAGTCCCATACCACGCGTGGCAAGCCGCCTCCGCCCCATAAATCCCGGGCCCCCACTCCACCACGTTCAGGTACAGCTCCAGAATCCGCTGCTTGCCCAGCACGACCTCCGCCACCGGCACCAGCGTGAACTCCGCGCCCTTGCGCAGCCACGAGCGCTCCGTCCCGAAGAACAAATTCTTCACCATCTGCTGGTCGATCGTCGACGCGCCCCGCAACCGCCGCCCGCCCTGCAAATCCTCATCCGCCGCGAGCTGAATCTGGTGCCAGTCGAACCCATGATGCTCGTAGAACCGCGCATCCTCCGCCGCAATCACCGCGTGCTGCAGGTTCGGGGAGATCTCACGCAGCGGCACGAAGTGGTACCGCTTACGATACGGCTTCCCGTGCATCCACGCCTCCACCTGCCGCTCCATCTGTACCGCCGTCGTCGGCGGATCGATCCACCGCGCCGCCACCAGAGTCAGCGCCGCCGCCAACCACAGACCCACCGCCGCCAGAACGACCCACTGCAGCAACCGCCGCAGCAGGCTCCCGCGCCGCCGCGGTCGCGACGCACTCCCCAGTCGACCTCTCGACGCAGCCCCAGACCGATCCCTGCCCCTGATCTTCACGTCTCAAAGTGTAGCGGCCACAGGCTCCCGGCTCCTCCCTCCCGGCTCCACGCTGCCCCCTTCGTGGGACTGCCAAACCCCACCCCCACTGCTAAAGTCACCCTCGACGGATTACCGGAGGGGACCCCGTGAGCCTCAGAGACTTCCTCACCCAGCAACTCATCGACGTCCTGCAATGGAACGAGCCGGAAGACGGCATCCTCGCCTGGCGCTATCCCATGCGCGACATGGAGATCCAGAACGGCGGCCAGCTCACCGTCCGCGACTCCCAGATGGCCGCTTTCGTGAACGAAGGCCGCCTTGCCGACGTCTTCCCTCCCGGCCTCCACACCCTCACCACCCGCAATCTCCCGCTCCTCACCGACCTCATGAACTGGGACAAGGGCTTCGAGTCTCCTTTCAAGTCCGACGTCTACTTTTTCTCCACGCGCCAGCAGCTTAATCAGAAGTGGGGCACCGCCTCCCCCATCACCTTCCGCGAAAAAGAATTCGGCGCCCTCCGCCTCCGCGCCTACGGTATCTATGCGTATCGCATCGGCGATCCCCGCGCCTTCTTCACCCAGGTCAGCGGCACCCGCGACACCTACTACGCCGCCGATCTCTCTGGCCAGCTCCGCGAAACCATCGTCTCCCGCATCACCGAGCTGCTCGCCTCCAGTGAGTTCTCCTTCCTCGACATGGCCGCCCACCAGGACGCGCTTGCCCGGAAGGTCAGCGACGCGGTTCGGCCGGCCTTCGCCGCCCTTGGCCTCGACCTCACCCAGTTCGTTGTCGAAAATCTCTCCCTGCCTGACGAACTGCAGAAGGTCATGGATCAGCGCATCGGCATCAGCATGGCCGGGGACCCGACGCGCCTCACTCAGTTCCAGACCGCCGAGTCGATCCCTGTCGCCGCCGCCAATCCCGGTGGCGCAGCCGGAGCCGGCGTCGGCCTCGGCGCAGGACTCGCCATGGCCCAGGCCATGACCTCCCAAACTCTGGCCTCTACACCTAAACCTGCCGCCGCTGCCGACAAATTCTGCACAGCCTGCGGCCATTCCATCCCCGCCGCTGCCCGTTTCTGTCCCGACTGCGGCAAGGCCCAATGAACTGCCCCAGCTGCGGCGCGCCCCTGCCTCTTCAGGCCACCGGCGATGCGCTTCCGTGCGCGTATTGCGGCAGCGTCTACCTGCCTGATGCGAACGACGACGGCGTCCGCCTCTTCGACGAGTCGCCCGCCGAGCCCTGCCCTGTCTGCGGCGTGCCCCTCATGAACGCCTCCCTGGCCGGCGCCGCCATCCGCACCTGCACCCGCTGCCACGGCCTGCTCATCCCCATGGACGCTTTCGAGCCCCTTGTCTCCGCCATCGCCGCCCAGCCCGCTCCGCCGCAGATCCCCGCGCCTGCCGACCCCAGCCAGCTCGATCGCCGCCTCGCCTGTCCCCACTGTCACCAGCCCATGGACACCCACTTCTACGCCGGCCCCGGCAACGTCATCCTCTCGGACTGCGAGCGCTGCCGGCTCAACTGGCTCGACCACGGCAAGCTCCTGCGCCTCGCCCGCGACGCGGCCTCTGACGCCTTCCGCGAAGGCATCGATCGGCCCACCCACCTGTCTCTCTGACCACCGGCTACCGGCTACCGGCTGCCGCCTGTGCGTGCTCTGAGCCCTGTGCCCTGTCGGCCAGCGCCGCCAGCAGACCCCGCACCTCGGCGAGCACCTCGTCCGGCTTCAACGCCGCCAGCGGGAATTTCAGCACCCCCTGCGGCGTGAACTGGGCGCCCTTCTTCGCGTTCTTCGCCACCAGCTTCATCAGCCGTCCCGGATCCACCGCCGCCGACTCCGTAAAGCGGATATGCAGCTGATCCCGCTTCCGATCCACCTGCGCCACACCGATCCGCTCGCACTCCATCCGCAGCCGCGCCGCCTCCAGCAGATGGGCCACGCTCACCGGCGGCGGACCGTACCGGTCCTCCAGCTCCGCCCGCACCTCGTCCAGCGCCCGCTCGTTCTCCACGCCCGCAATCCGCTTGTACATCCGCAGCCGCTGGTTCTCCTCGGCGATATAGCTCTCGTCGATGCGCAGCGGAATCCCCAGGCTCAGCAGCACCGAGGAACGCTCCACCCGCTCCTCGCCCTTCAGCTTGCCGACGGCCTCTTCCAGCATCGACGTGTACATCTCAAAGCCGACGGCCTCGATGTGCCCGCTCTGCTCCCCGCCCAGCAGATTCCCCGCGCCCCGCAACTCCAGATCCAGCGCCGCGATCTTGAACCCCGCGCCCAGATCCGAAAATTCCTTCAGCGCCGCCAGCCGCCGCCGCGCCACCTCCGTCAGTTCCTGCTCCGGCGGGATCAGCAAATACGCATACGCCCGCCGATTCGACCGCCCCACGCGCCCCCTTAGCTGATAAAGCTCGCTCAGCCCGTGCCGATCTGCCCGGTTCACGATCATCGTGTTCGCCAGCGGAATATCCAGCCCGTTCTCGATGATCGTCGTCGCCACCAGCACATCGTGCTCGTGGTGCATGAACGAGAGCATCAGCTTCTCCAGATCGTTCTCGCCCATTTGCCCGTGCCCGACAACGACCCGCGCCGTCGGCACCATCTCCTGAATCTTCGCGGCAATCTCGTAAATCGTCTCCACGCGGTTGTGCACGAAGTAAATCTGCCCGCCGCGCTCCAGCTCCACCTCAATCGCGCTCCGGATCAGCTTCTCGTCGAACTTCGCCACCACCGTCTGAATCGCCATGCGGTCCCGCGGCGGCGTCTCGATCACGCTCATATCCCGCAGCCCCACCAGCGACATGTGCAGCGTCCGCGGTATCGGCGTCGCCGACATGGCCAGCACGTCGATCTCCCGCCGCATCTGCTTCAGCCGCTCCTTGTGCCGAACCCCGAAGCGCTGCTCCTCATCCACCACCAGAAGCCCCAAATCGTGGAACTTGATGTCCTTCGACAGCAGCCGGTGCGTCCCGATCAAAATGTCCACCCGCCCCGTCTCCACCTGCTCCAGGATCAGCTTCTGTTCCTTCGCCGTGCGGAATCGCGAGATCATCTCAACCTTGATTGGAAACTGCCGGAACCGGTTCTTGAACGTCTCGAAATGCTGGAAGCTCAGCACCGTGGTCGGCGTCAGCACCGCGACCTGCTTGCCGTCCTGCACCGCCTTAAAGGCCGCCCGCATCGCGACCTCGGTCTTTCCGTAGCCCACATCGCCGCACAGCAGCCGGTCCATCGGCATCTGCGATTCCATGTCGCGCTTGATGTCGTTGATCGCGCTCAGCTGGTCGTCCGTCTCGTTGTAGTCGAAGGCGTCTTCAAACTCGTGCTGGAACTCATTGTCCGCCGGGAAGGCGTGCCCTTGCGCGGCTTTGCGTTGGGCGTAGAGCTTGAGCAGTTCGTCGGCCATGTCCCGCATCGCCTTGCGCACCCGAGCCTTGGCCTTAGACCATTGCTGGGTCCCCAGGCGGTTCAGCACGGGCGCGGGCCCGGCGTCGGTCGAGCGATATTTCTGGATGAGGTCCAGGCGCGTCAGCGGCACGTAGAGGCGCGCCTGCTCGGCGAACTCAAGCACCATGAATTCAAGTCTGATCGCGTCCTGCACGATCTCTTTGAGGCCAAGATAGCGCGCGATCCCATGCTCTACGTGCACGACGTAGTCGCCCACCGTGAGATCGCGAAAGTCGGAAACGAAGGCAGCCGTCTTCGACTTCGCCCTCGCCGGCGCAGGACGAGCGGCGATATC
>DASXFH010000033.1:0-3954 GCA_036489655.1 Acidobacteriaceae bacterium
GAGTGCCGGACGCTCGGCGTTGAGGTTCTCCATGGCAGCGGTCTGACCCTGCTCACTTTCGATCCAGAGTGTGCTGAGGAAATTCGCCACACCTTCGTTGAGCCAGGCACGCGGCGAGCAGAAAGCAGCGTGGGCCAGAGCATGCACGACGATGGGCGTCAGATGCGGTGGATCGTCGGTAGAGAGAGGCGTGACCAGCAGATCGCCGGTTTCGGCGGGCGCGTCGTCGGGCTCCGGCAATTCGAGGATGGTCGCTGGAGCGTGACTTTTTTTGCCGAGCCAGGTGTGGACGAGCGGCTCGACCAGAGCGGCGGCGGCGATATAACGCTGGGCGCTGGCGGAGTCGGCTGCGGGGGCGAGGATGCGGAGTCCGTTGCCGGTGGTTTCGGGATTGCCGGTGAGGAACAGGGAAGGAACTTCAAAGCCGAGGCGCGTGGCCGGAAGCGATGCGGTGATGACGCCGGGGAAGGAAGCCGTGGGCATAGCGGATGGCTTCCCAAGGGCAACGGTCTGCCCGTCGAGAACGGCGGCGGTGGGCGGCTCGGAGTAAAACTCATCGGTGATGCGAAGCGCGGCAGTGGCGTCCTGGTCAAGGAGCTTTTGGCGGCCGATTTCCGTGAAGAACGTATCGCCCTTGCCGAGCGCGACCGGGACGGAGACAACGGGATACCAGACGACGTTGCCGAATCCGCGCAGCCCTGTGAAGGAGGGCGAGATGCGATCCCAGTCGGAGGCTTCGGCGGTGGCAGCGGGCACGCCGATGGCGGTGAGACGGGCGGAGGAGAGCGCGATGGATCCGCCGTAGTCGACATCGAGGATGAGGCTGGCTCGAGGAGCGAGCGGCTGGGGCAGAGGGATGGCGGCTTCGATGAGATGACCGGTGTGGTCGGCATCGCTGGCCAGGGGAAAGCTGCGGAAGGGCAGGCGCCGGCCGCCGAGGCCGACGGTTTCAAAACGCAGAGTCGAGGAGAGCTGCAGGGGAATTTCGCTCAGGGGTGAGTCGCCGGTGTTGCGCAGCGTGACGCGGGCATGCGCTTCCAGGGACTGGCCGCGCGCAGTGAGGTGGACATCGAGATCCCAGGCAGTAATGGCAAGGGAGCGTCGGACAGCATCGGTGATGAGATTGGCGGAGGCGTCGGGCGGCGTGGCCGATTGCGCGGGCTCCGACTTCGCTTGCGCCTGGACGGGCGGTCCGGAGAAGAGGACCCGCGGCCTCGGAGCGGGAGCGGTGGGATTTTGGGACGGTTGCGCCAGAGCGATTGCAGAAGCGCTCAGAACAGCGAGGAAAGCGAGACGAACCAACTTCATGAACCCAGACCTTTGGTTTTTTTCTGCGATTTCTCCGGCCGGCTTTCGGCGGAGGCTGCGGCGCGGCGCTGGCGAGCGGCTTCAAACAGGACGACGGCTCCGGCGGCAGAAACGTTCAGCGAATCCACACGGCCGGCCATAGGAATGCGGAGCAGGTGGTCGCAGGTACGGCGAACCAGATCGTGCAGGCCGGCTCCTTCGCGTCCAAGGACAATTACGGTATTGGACGTGAAGTCGTGGCGGTCGTAATCCTGGGAGCCGCGCTCGTCGAGACCCACGATCCAGAGATTGTGCTCCTTGAGGGTTTCCAGAGCGCGCACGAGATTAACCACACGCGCGATGCGGAGATGCTCGGTGGCTCCAGCGGAGGCTTTGACGGCGACCGCGCTCAGAGGGGCAGAGCGGCGCTCGGTGAGAAGGACGCCATCGACGCCGGCACCTTCGGCGGTGCGCAGCAGCGCGCCGAGGTTCTGGGGGTCTTCGACGCCGTCGAGGGCCAGGACGAGGCGGGGTTCCTCTCCCGTGAGCAGGTCTTCGAGGTCGAGGAGGTCGCGCTCGCGGACAACAGCGACCACGCCCTGGTGGGCAGAGGTTTGCGCGATGCGGGTGAGGGCTTCGCGGGGCTCGGTGCGGACTTTGACGCCGGATTCGCGGCAAAGAGAAGCAATCGCAGCCAGACGCGGGTCGTGGCCGCCGCGGAAGCGCTCGGCGGCGAGGCAGACGTGGTCGAAGCGGCGGGTGCCGGAGCGCAGCGCTTCTTCGACGGCATGCAAGCCGTGCAGAATCTCCATCGTTTCCCAGTTTATCCTTGCTGGAGTTTCTGAACAGGTTGATACTAGAAGAGTTACAGGCGCCCGGGCCGTTGCCTGCGCGTCCAGGGGCGGAGTGCGGCGCATGGATTTGACGCGAAAGGTAGAAAAACTGGTGCAGGGAAGCGTCTTCCGCCAGGATTCTTCCGTCTGTGAGATTGATATGAATGCGGCCACGCTGCAACTGGCGGAACAAGTACGGCGCGAGAATGTCCGGGTGGCCGCAGGCCTCAAGCGGCACGATGCGCAACTGCTGGACGAGCTGATCGTGGCGTATCAGCATCGGCTGCTGCGCTATCTGCTGTATCTGACGGGCCACCGCGAGATGGCCGAGGATCTGTTCCAGGAAACATGGATGCGGGTGCTGGTACGCGGATCGCAGTTTAACGGGAACTCGCGATTCGATACCTGGCTGTTCACGATTGCGCGGAACCTCGTGATCGACTACCGGAGGCGGCGTTCGATGGCGAGTCTCGAGGAGATGTGCGAGGCGAGCGACGAGGAACGGCCCTTCGAGATCGCCAGCTCTGAGAAGACGCCTTTTGAGCACCTGGCTACCCTCGAGCACGGCGAAGTGGTGGCCGCGGCTCTGCTCAGGCTGGATCCGCTGCATCGCGAGGTGCTGGTGCTCCGCTTCCACGAAGAGATGTCCCTGGAAGAGATTGCGCGAGTGACGCGGGCTCCGTTGTCGACGGTGAAGTCGCGGCTGTATCGGGGACTGGCATCGCTGAGGCCGCACGTGGCGGCAACCCGCTCCGCGACGGCTCCTTCTGATCCGGGGGAGGAGGCACTATGAACGGCGAGGCGGTCCCTGCGATGAAGAACGGGAGCCGGGGCGCCATTCCCGACGTGCTGCTGCGCACGCGGCGTTCGGTGATGGAAGCGGCCTACGAGATGCGGATACAGCGGGCCAGGCGGCGGCGGCAGATCGGCCTGGCGCTGCTGGTGTTCGCCGGTCTGGTGGTTCTGGTTACGCCGGTGCTGTGGAGCGCGGCCAACGAGCTGAACTCCGGCGAGGCATTCTTCGACATGCCGGTGATGCTGGTGACGCTGACCCTCGTGCTGCTTTCAGCGATCTTTGCCGTGTTGCTGGTGAGCTGGCGGGGACGGCGTCTCCGCGACCAACAGCGATAAGAGGCGAAGCGCAGGGATCCCTGGATGGAGAATCATATTCAACAGAACGAAGATGAAAGAGCCGAAGGCTTTTCCGGAGAGCTGAGCCTGGTTCCCCTGTGGTCGATTGCCGCAGCGGTGCTGGCGTTCACGGCGATGGAGTGGCTGATGTGGGTGGTAGTGCCGGCGCATCGGCGTCATCCCCCCAATCTGCCGTTCTGGTTCCGTTTCTATTTCGATATCAGCATTGGGGCGCTCGCCGCGCTCTACATGCTCATGATTGGTTACATCAGCCGGGATTCCCCGCGCCGCGGCATGAGCACGACGATCTGGACGGTCGTGTGCGTGGTGATTCCCAGTGGGATTGGTGCCGTGCTCTATTTCCTGTTGAGGCAGCCGATTCTGTCGCGGTGTCCGGCGTGCGGAACCCGCATCGAGAGCGACTATCACTTCTGTCCGCAGTGCGCCTGGCAAGTGGCGCCGTGCTGCGGCAATTGCCACCGTACTGCGCGGATTACCGACCTGTATTGCGTCCACTGCGGGCATCACCTCATGGAAGACCATCCTCCGGCGCGCCTTCACGCCTTTGCGGAATAGTCGACAGCGCCTGGCCGGTATTCGTTGCCATCTCTGAGCATCGCCAACGGTGATTCCTATATTCTGGAACGGCCACAGGCATTTCTATGTCCATGACCGCTGTCATTGTCGACGATGAAGAATTGTC
>DASXFH010000034.1:0-4831 GCA_036489655.1 Acidobacteriaceae bacterium
GAAGTCGTCGATGATGGTGATGCCGTTGACTTCGGCGCGGACTTCAAGACGGCGGCGGACGCTGCGGAAGGTGCGGAGGGCCTCGGCAATGGCGGGGGCGGCAATTCCCTGCCCTGCGGCGAGCGCGGCGGCGGCGGTGGCGTTGAGTGCATTGTGTTCACCGGCCATGGGTAACGTGAGGTCGGCGAAGGGCTCTCCGTTGCGGAGGAGATGCCAATGGCTCGCGCCGTTGGCGTAGTGCAGGTCAGTGAGGCGCCAGGTGGATTCTGGCTGGAATCCGTAACGTTCCACCGCACAAAAGGCGTGGCCGACGCATTCCGAGACGTTCGGAGCGGCGTCAAAGGCAACGATGCGGCCCCGGCGCGGGACGAGATTTACCAGGCGCTTGAACGCAGTCTTCACGGAGTCGAGGTCCCGGTAAATGTCGGCGTGGTCGAACTCGACGTGGGTGAGGATGAGCGCGTCGGGAAAATAGTGCATGAATTTCGGGCCTTTATCGAAGAAGGCGGTGTCGTACTCGTCGCCTTCGAGGATGAAGGGGCGTCCGTCGCGAAGCTGGAAGCTGGAGCCGAAGTTCTCGGCGACGCCTCCGATCAGAAACGATGGGGCGAGTTCCGGACGGTGGCGGGCGGCGACTTCATAGATCCAGGCCAGCATGCTGGTCGTGGTGGTTTTGCCGTGGGTGCCGGCGACGACGAGCGATTCGTGGCCGGTCACAAATTCGTCGTGAAGGATCTGAGCCATCGATGTGAACGGCAGCCGGCGGTCAAGGACTGCTTCCAACTCGGCGTTGCCGCGGGAGATGGCGTTGCCGATGATGACCAGGTCCGGCGCGGGGTCGAGGTTCGCTTCCGCAAACGGCTCGGCGATGGAAATGCCGAGGGCGCGGAGCTGGTCGGACATGGGCGGGTAAGCGGCCTGATCGGAGCCGGTGACGCGGTGACCTTTGAGCTGGAGGAGGCCGGCGAGCGAGGCCATGGCGGTGCCGCAGATTCCGATGAGGTGGATGTGCTTCGAGTCAGGCATGGCGCGATTTGAGAACCGATGAGGAGACGGTGACGGCGCGCTCCAGTGAATGTAACAGCGGCTGATCGCTTTCCAGACAAAGCTCGGCGTCAATGCCAAGGGGCAGGGTGACGTTGCCGCCGGAGACATGTCCCGAGCGGACGCCGATGGCGATGGGAACCTTGAAGGGCTCGAGGAGACGGAGGATGACCTGCTGCAGGAGTTCGGGATCGGCGCCGCGGGAGCCGCACTCGAGCATTTCTCCGAAGACGAAGCCGCGGGCGCCTTCGAATTTTCCGGCCATGATCAGCTGACGGAGCATGCGGTCGACCTGGTAGGGTTTGGCGCCCACGTCTTCGAGGAAGAGGAGCTTGTTCTCGGTTTGAGGCGCGTACTTTGTGGCGAGCGAGGCGACGAGCAGGCTGAGGCAGCCTCCATAGAGCGTGCCCTGGGCGGTGCCGGGGCGCAGGGTGCGCAGACCCTGGGGAGCGCCGACGCGGACCAGACCGCCGCTGATGGCAGCGCGGAAACTTTCGAGGTGGACGCCCTTCTCCACGGCAAAATCGGAGGCAGCCATGGGTCCATGGAAGGAGACGAGGCCGGTCTGGTCGAGGAGCCAGGTTTGTATGGAGGTGTGGTCGCTGTAGGCGAAGAAGGGCTTGGGGTGCCGGCGGATGAGATCGAGATCGAGGCCCTCAAGCAGATAGTTAGAGCCATAGCCGCCGCGGGTGGCGACGATGGCGGCGACATCGGGATCGGCGAATGCGGCGTGGAGATCAGCGAGGCGCTCGTCGGTGCTGCCGGAGAAATAGGGCGCGTGTTTTCCGTAGGCATGGGCGGAGGCGACGGCGTCGTAGCCGAGGCTGCGGAGGAACTCGGCGCCGTTGGTGATGCGATCGTGGCGGGCGCTGCTGGCGGGCGAGAGAACGACAATGCGGGCGCCGGGAGCGACGGAGCGAGGCTTGAGCGGCTTCACAGGGATTCCTCGAGGGCGAAAGCCCATTCCATTGTCGCCGGGCCGGGGATGCAGGAGCATGCCACTTTCGTAGCGGGTATGCGATCAGGCAAGGAGGATTTCTCCTGCGGCGATGAGTTCGGCGGGGCCGGTGAGGATCATCTCCGTGCCAGGGCCGGACCACTCGACGCGCTGGGAGCCGCCGGGAGCATGCACCGTGAGCGGCGATTTGGCACCGCAGTGAGCGATGGCGGCGGCCGCGGCGGCGCAGGTGCCGGTGCCGGAGGAGGTGGTGGGACCGACGCCGCGCTCGAAGATGCGGATATCAATTTCCGAGGCGGTGATCATGCGGAGGAATTCGACATTGGTCTGTTGCGGGAACTGGGCGTGGGGGCCGATCTCTCGGCCGAGCTCAGTCCAGCCTCGGCTGTGGGCGCGGAAATTTTCGTCGTGAACGGTGAGGACGAAGTGAGGATTGCCCATGGAGACCTGAATGCCGTAGACGATGGTTTTGTCGGCGAGAGTGACCTGGGCTGGCGCTACTGCGGGGACGCCCATGCCGGCGGCGATCTGAAAGTGACTGGCGTCGGCGGAGATCAAGGTGCAGGAGCGCGGGCCGGCGTCGGTGTCGATGAGAAGGACTTCACCGGGGGAGGCATTTTCTTCGTGGGCCAGCCAGGCAGCGGCGCAGCGGGTGCCGTTGCCGGAGATTTCAGCGAGGGAGCCATCGGCGTTGACCAGGCGGATGCGGGCGGGGCGGGAGCCGGAGCGTTCCAGGAACTCGACGCCATCGGCGCCGATACCGGTGTGGCGGTCGCAGAGTTTTTTTGCCAGGGCTGGATCGCAGGGACTTTCGACAATGAGGAAGTCGTTGCCGCAGGCGTGGGCTTTGGCAAAGCGCATCAGCGCTCCTCCGGGGCTGCGGCATGTTGGGTGTGGATCATCTCGGGCTGATCGTATCACCGGAAAGCCGCTGGGAGCCGGGAGACTCCAACTGGCTTCATTGCGGGTGGTAGAGCTCCGACCGGTAGAACTTCACACAGGGCTGGCCTGTGGAGCAGACGATGTTGAGCAGTTTGAGGCCCTGGGGGTGGGCGGCGACGGACCGGGCGACGGCGTCATGGTCGGCGGCGATGATCCACTGCGCGGACTGAGCGGGATGAGCGAGCGCGGCCTTCCACTGGTAGTAGTCGGTTTCGTTGATGGTGCGGCGGAGGGGGATGCCGGCGCGCTCAAAGGCGCCGATGTGGTCGGACGTCCAGACGAGGATGGGGCCCTGAGGCGGGAGCTGGTCGAGGGCGCGGCCATAGGCGGCTTCAAAGGGAATGCGAGTTTTGGAGTTGGCGATGGCTTCGCCGAGGACCAGCGGCGTGGCGCGGAGGAGCGCGGCGGTATCAAGAATGATGAGGAGCATCGCGGCGAGCAGGATGAGCTGAGCGTGGCGGGGCCAGCGGGATTCGGCGCGACTGATGAGCCAGGCGATGAGGAAGCCGAGGGAAAGAGCGAAGATGGGGAGCATTTCCATGCCATAGCGCGTGTTGTAGAAGGAGTGCGGCCACCAGAGGGGGATGAAGATGGGAACCGATCCATAGGCGACGGAGTATGCGTAGAACGGCAGGGGCATCCAGAGCAGGAGCATGGGGGCGAGCGAGCGTTTGCGCCAGAAGAGGATGGCAAGGAGGGTGCCGGCGACGATGAGGGCAAAGAGGAGGTCGGTCCAGCGCGCGGAGACGACGCCGAGCTCGGCGGCTTTGAGGAAGTAAAGGGCGGCGACGGGGATGCTGTGCCATCCCGGATACATGGGGGCGCCGGGGGTGGCGGTGCGCAGCTCGATGGCTTTGGCGGAGTAGGGGCCGCGCATAAAGTCGAGCCAGTCGCCGTACTGGCCGGCATTCCAGGCGAACCAGAGAACGGGTGCGGTGAGGACCATTCCCGTGAACAGAACGAAGGCGCCGCCGGCGCGAGATTTCCACGCGCGGGCACGAGCCAGTGCGGCGAGGGCGATGAGCCAGGCGATGGTGGCGAAGATCCAGGCGTCGTAGCGGGTGTAGACGGCGGTGACCAGCACGAGGCCGCAGGCGGTGATGGATTTGCCATCCAGGCGGACTTTTTCGAGATCGGACACAGGTTGCGATGCTGTGCTCAGGCCGCGGAGGAAGGCGGTGAGGAAGAGCACGCTCCAGATCATCTGGCAGAGGAAGAGCGGCTCGTTCATGGCGGTGGTCTGCATGTAGAGCAGGTCGGGGTTGAGCGCGAAGAAGAGGGTGGCGACGATGGCGCCCGCGGGACGCAGCCAGTAGCGGGAGAGACGCCAGAGGCCGGCAACGCTGAGGACGTAGCAGGCCATGGAGGGGATGGCTCCGGCAATGCCGTTCTGCCACCAGGCCATGCGGGCAGCGAAGGGCATCATGAGCAGGTGCGGAAACGGCAGCCAGACGGAGCCGATCTGGCGGATGCCGGGATTGAGCGAGTCGAGGATGCGGCGGGCGATGTGCAGGTGCGCGACCGCGTCACCGTAGAGCAGGAGCAGGCTGCGCGGGAAGCAGTAGCCGAAGGCCAGGACCGAGAGGAGCGCGGCGACCATGCCGACGAAGATCGTTTCGTGGCGGAGCGAGCGGGCGGGGTCGATGGGGGCGGAGTGGCGCGCGGCGATTCCCTGGATCGTGCGCCGGCGACTATTTCGAGTCGCCATCTCTCACAGATCCTTGCCGAAGAACTGGTCGATCACGAAAACATTCGCGTGGTTCGAACGAAGAAATGCAGGTGCATTCAACTCGCGCCTGAATTTGTGTTGCGCCAAATACGGCGCAACGAATGCGGACGCTTCGCTCAGGATGACAGATCATTTGCACAGGAAAACATTGTCGCAGA
>DASXFH010000286.1:0-10182 GCA_036489655.1 Acidobacteriaceae bacterium
AAGTGCGCCCCGGTCTGCGAATACGTGATGATCCCGTTGGGGTCGTTGTCCACATTCGCCGTGATGAACCCCGGGCCCAGCACTGCGAAGAAGAGCAGGATCCGGGTTCTCCAGCGTTTCAGCATGTCGGCACAGGTTCGGTTCAGGATTGGTTTTGCAGAGGTGCGAGCGAAACCTCAGTTTAGGCGACCCGCATGGATTTGTGTCATCTCATTTGCGCGCGAAAAACTGCCGGCAAACCTCGTCGCGCAGGCTTTCTGTAGACTGAAATCCAGCATGATCCGAAACTCGTTCCGCCGGTGGGCGGCGCTGCCCCTTCTCACAGCCTGCTTCCTTCCGATCTTCGTATCGCTCGCGCACGCCCAGGGCACCCGTCTCTGGACCGAATCGCGCTTTGAAGACATGGAGCGCGGCACCCCCAACGGCGTCGCGATCGCCAGCGACGGCCACCTCATTCCGGGTCCGGACAGCAAACCCATCCTCACCACCCCCTCCACCTACGTCTGGTCTGAGGCCGCCGATCGCGATGGCAACGTCTACCTCGCTACCGGCACCCCCGCAACCGTCCTGCGCGTTACCCCCGACGGCAAATCCACCACCCTCTTCACCAGCCGCGAAATGAGCGTTCAGGTGGTTCGCGTCGGCCCTGACGGCGATATCTATGCCGCCACCCTGCCTTCCGGCAAGGTCTACCGGCTCAGTCCGCACGCCCACGACCTCAACGATGACAACGCAACCGTCGTCTTCGATCCTGCCGGCGCGAAGGAAAAGCCCAAATACGTCTGGGATCTCGCCTTCGACAAAGAGGGCCGCCTCTACATTGCCACCGGAGGCCCCGGCGCCATCTACCGCGTCACCCCCGGCGCCAATGCCGGCACGCCGAGCAAGGTTGACCTTTTCTTCAAAAGCGATGAGGAGCACATTCGCTGCATCGCCTTCGATAAAGCCGGCAACCTCATCGCCGGCTCCGACGGCACCGGCCTCATCTACCGCATCGATCCCTCCGGCAAGGCCTTCGTCCTCTACGACTCGCCGAAAAAGGAGATCACCGCGCTCCTTGTGTCGCCCGACGGAAATATCTATGCCGCGGGTGTTGGCGAGAAGGGCCACAACAACCTGCCCCCGCTGGCCGTTACCGGACAAGCCACCGTCACTGCGACCATCACCATCATCCAGCCTGGTTCGGTTCAGGCCTTCAGTGGCAATACCCTCGTTCCCGGCGGATCCGAATTGTACGAGATTCCTCATGGAGACGGGCCGCCCCGCAGGATCTGGGCAGGGAAAGACGACATCCTCTATGCGCTCGCCTGGACCCCGGACGGCGTCCTGGCCGCCACCGGGAATCGCGGCCGCATCGATCGCATTCACGACGATGGCACCTGGGCCGACATAGCCCACCTCGAAGCCTCGCAGGTCACCGGTTTCGCCGACTCACCCAAAGGCCTCTACGTCAGCACCGCGAATTCCGGTCGGCTCTATCTCCTGAGCCATGGCCCGGCTGCCGAAGGCACCTACACCAGCGAGGTCTTCGATGCGGGCATGTTCTCGCAGTGGGGCCGCTCCGAAGTCGAACTTGGCGCCGGAACCCAGCCCTCCGCCGTGCAGATGTTCGCACGCGCCGGCAACATTGAAAATCCCGAACGCGCCTGGGGCGACTGGAAACTGTTCACCCCCAACACCGGCGCCATCGGCATCCCCTCTTCCCGTTTCATGCAGTGGAAGGTTGTCGAGCATCCCGGCACGCGTCTCGGCGCTGTCAGCATCAACTATCTCCCGGTAAATATGCCCCCGGTCGTCGATGAAATCGTGGTCGTGCCCGGCGCCCGCGCCAACTACAATCCCCAGTCCCCCGGCCAGCCCCAGCCTGTCACCATCAATTTCCCCTCCACCCAGGCCAACTCCGTCAACTACACTCCCGACCCCGGCAAGGAGCCCCTCAGCGCCTTCAAGGACCGCAATGCCGTCACCGTGCGCTGGGCTGCCCATGACGACAATGGCGATGACCTCAGCTTCGCTCTCTATTACCGCGGCGCCGGCGAGCATAACTGGCAGTTCCTCCGCGACCACCTCCGCGAGCGCTACCTCTCCTTCGACGCCTCGCGACTCCCCGACGGCCTTTACCGCATCAAGGTCGTCGCCAGCGACGCGCCTTCCCATAATCCTGGCGAGGCACTCACCGGTGACGCCATCAGCGACGATTTCGTCATCGACACCACGCCGCCCGTCGTCACCAACCTCCAGGCCGGCCTCGTCAACGGCAAAATCCACGCCTCCCTCACCGCCACCGATGCCACCTCGCCGGTCGCGCGTGCTGAATACTCCATCGACGCGGGACGCTGGCAGTACATCGCCCCCATCGGCAATATCGCGGATTCCCTGACCGAGCACTTCGACTTTGACGCGCCCATCCCCGCCCCTCGCCCCGATGCCGCGCCCCCCGTCGATCCCGCCGAACATGTCGTCGCGGTCCGCGTCTTCGATCGCTACGACAACGTCGTCACCGTCAAGGCGGTGGTCCACACCTCCGGGTCGCAATGAAATTTGAGCTCTTCGTCGCGGCCCGCTATCTGCGGGCCAAGCGCCGCCAGGCGGTCATCGGTGTCATCACCTGGATCTCCATCATCGGTGTCGCCGTGGGTGTGGCCTCGCTGATCATTGCCCTGGCCATCACTAACGGTACCCGTCGCGACCTGCAGGAGCGTCTGCTTAGCTCCACCGCGCACGTTGAGCTCATGCGCACCATGAGCGACGGCGTCCGCAACTGGCGTCCTCTTACGGAGCGCCTTCGCCACCTGCCGCACGTCGTGGCCGACGCTCCCGGCCTTTACGAGCCCGTTCTCATCTCCCGCGGCGCGCGCTCCGGCGGAGCCCTCCTCAAGGGCATCGTTCCCAGCCAGGAGCGCACCGTCTCCAGCATGCTCAACCACCTCACCGCGGGAACCATTGCGCCCCTCAGCGCCGGCGCCAATCCTCAGGACTCCAGCGGTGAGCCTACGCCGCCCATCGTCATCGGCTACGACCTTGCCGACTCCATCGGCGCTTCAGTCGGCGACACCGTCATGGTCACCAGCCCCCAGGGCGACCTCACGCCTTACGGCCTCATCCCCAAATACCAGCGCTTCCAGGTCGTCGGCATCTTCCATTCCGGCTTCTATCAGTACGACTCCGGCTTCGGCTTCATCCGCCTCCCTGACGCCCAGAAGCTCTTCGGCGAGGCCGACCTCATCTCCGTCATCTCCTTCCGCGTCGATGACCTCTACCACGCCGACACCATCGCCAACGAAATTGAAAAAGCCGCAGGTCCCGGTTTCACCACCACCAACTGGATGGAGTCCAACCGCGAGCTCTTCCGCGCTCTCAGGCTCGAGCAGATCGTCACCTTCATCGTCATCGGCCTCATCGTCTGCGTGGCCGCCCTCAATATCCTCATCGCCCTCACCATGATGGTCATGGAGAAGACCAAAGACATCGCCGTCCTCCTCTCCATGGGCGTCCAACCCGCCCAGGTCCGCCGCATCTTCCTCTACCAGGGATTGCTCATCAGCATCATCGGCACCGCCCTCGGCCTCGTGCTCGGCTACGGCGTTGCCTTCCTCGGCCAGCATTACCGCTTTATTCATTTATCGGCGGATGTCTATTCCCTGGACTATCTCCCCTTCGCACCGCGCATCCTACATGGCGTGATTGTCACCGCCGTGTCACTCGGCGTTTCTCTGCTCGCGACCCTGTATCCGTCTACTGCGGCGGCGCGCGTGCTCCCCGCCGAGGCTCTGCGCTACGAGTAAACGCCGAAGAGGTCCGAGTACGAATGAACGGTAAGCCCGCGATCGCCGTGCTGTTGCTTCTCCTGTGCGCGCCGCTCTGCTTCGCCTACTCATTTCTGACCCACGAAATGATCATCGACATGACCTGGGAGTCCGGCATCAAGCCCGTCCTCCTGGCTCGCTATCCCAATACGACGCCCCAGCAACTCCGCCTCGCCCATGCCTATGCCTACGGTGGTTGTGCCATGCAGGATGCCGGCTATTACCCCTTCGGCCACCCCCCCTTCAGCGATCTCGCCCACTACGTTCGCACCGGCGACTACGTCACGAATCTCCTGCGCCAGGCGCACAACGTGAATGAGTTGGCCTTCGCCCTCGGCGCGCTCTCCCACTATGTCGGCGACAACCTCGGCCACATGGACGCGGTCAACACCTCCGTCCCCATTGAGTTTCCTAAGCTGGGAAAGAAATACGGTCCCATCGTCACCTACGAGGAATCCGAACACGCCCATATCCGCACCGAATGGGCCTTCGACATCGATCAACTCAGCCACTCCCGCTTCGCCCCCGCCGCCTATTTGCGCCACGTTGGATTCCGCGTCCCGCGCGCTCTGATGGAACGCGCCTTCTACGCCACCTACGGCCTGCCGCTGCACAAGATCATTGGCAATGAGTTCCGCTCCATCCACGTCTACACCTGGGCCGTTCGCCAGTTCCTGCCTCGCATTTCTTACGCCGAAGTCCTCCTTCACCGGAAGAACTTTCCCCCGGACGAAGATCTCCCCGGCTTCACCACCTTCCAGAAGCGGCTGCAGGACGCCTCCACCCGCAACGGATGGGAAGCGTACCGCAAGCATAAGCCCAGCTTTGAGACTCGCATCGTCGCCGCCCTGATCTTCATCGTCCCCAAAGTCGGCATCCTCTCTGACCTTGCCATCCGCGGCCCCAGCCGGGAGTCCGAAGAAAAATACGTCGAAAGCGTCAACCTCGCCACCGACCGTTATCTGGACCTGCTCCACCAACTCGCGCAGAAAAATAAGGACGGCTTCGCTGTCCCCGATCTCGATCTCGACACCGGCTACCCCACGCGCCCCGGCACCTACCACCTCACCGACAAGACCTACGCCACCCTCCTCAAGCAGGTGACCACCACCACCGCCATGCCTCCCCTCGGCCTGCGTCAGAACATCCTTGCGTTTTACTCCGACACCAACGCCCCCATCCAAACCAAAAAGCACCGCCGCAAATGGAGAAAAGTCCAGAAGGAGCTGGCGATCCTCCGCGCCATGCCGGCCACACGCATACCCGATGCCAAATAAGCCCTGCATGTTCCAAATCAGGACAACACGGCCCATCCTCCCCCCAGCTCCAGCCCTTCAGGGTTATTCCTATAGAGTCCTGGCCGGCTTCGCTTCCTCTTGCGTCGATTCCGACGTGTATCCTGCCTTAGCATGCAGCGCATCCTCACTGCGATCGTTCTTATTCCCCTCGTCCTCCTGCTGATCTTCGTGTCTCCCAAATGGCCCCTGTTGTTCATGGCCGTGGTCTTCGCCGTGGCCGCCCTCGCTCTCTGGGAATATCTCGGCCTCGCCGATGCCCTGGGCGCTAAGACGCCCCGTATCATGGTCATCGTCTGTCTCGCCATCCTCTACGCCGCCATCTTTCGCCGCCCCGATCTGATGGCTCCCTTCACCGGGGCGCTGGCCCTCGTGATCTTCGTCATCTGTGCCTTTCGCTCACCCGTGAACCGCGTCCTCGTGGATGCGGCCTTCTCCGTCTTTGGTCTTCTCTACATCGGCCTCTCCCTGTCCACGCTGTATCTGCTCTCCACCCAGGACAACGGCCCCTCGCTCCTTCTTTTTCTCGTCCTCGTGGTGTGGTCGGGAGATATCGCGGCTCTCTACATTGGCCGCGCCTTCGGGCGCTGGAAGCTCGCGCCCACCCTCAGCCCCAACAAAACCTGGGAGGGCTCCTTCGCCTCGGTCGCCGGCAGCATCCTCATCATCATCCTGCTGATCTACATTTCCCGCGTTCTCTCCGGCCACGACATCGCCACGCTTTCTTATCCCGGCAACCCCGGCATCTGGATCAGCTATGCTGTCCTGGTCAATGTCGCGGCCCAGCTCGGCGACCTGGTTGAATCCGCCATCAAGCGCGGCGCCGGCGTCAAAGATTCCGGATACCTCCTGCCTGGCCACGGCGGCATGCTTGACCGCATCGATGCGCTCCTGCTGGCGGCGCCAGTGCTGTGGTACGCTCAGTTAGCGCAGCAGTCCTTTTAGCTCGATGATTCTTCAGCCCGAGCGCAGTCCTGGCGTGAACCCCTCCGCCGAAATTCTCTCGAAGGACCTCCGTTGAAACGCATCGCCATCCTCGGCTCGACCGGCTCCATCGGTCAGAGCACCCTCAGCATCGTCGAAAGCTATCCCGACCGTTTCGAGGTCGCCTCGCTCGCCGCCGGCCGCAACGTCGACTCAGCCTTCCAGCAATGTCTTCGCTGGCATCCGCGCGTCGTCTCGCTGGCCACTGAAGAACTCGCCGCTGGCCTCGCCCGCCGCCTCTGCGAGAAGGGCCACTTTGGCACCGAGGTCGTCTGGGGCAGCCAGGGCACGGTCCGCGTCGCCACCTTGCCGGAAGTTGACTTCGTCGTCTCCGCCATCGTCGGCGTCGCCGGACTCGAAGCTACCTGGGCCGCCGTCCAGGCAGGCAAAACCATCGGCCTCGCCAACAAAGAAGCTATGGTTGCCGCCGGCGAAATCCTCACCGCCGCCGCCCGCGCCAAAGGTGTCGCCCTCCTGCCCATCGATTCCGAGCACAACGCCATCCATCAGTGCATGCGTGCCGGCCAGCGCAGCGAGGTCCGCCAGATCTGGCTCACCGCCTCCGGTGGCCCCTTCCGCACCCTCCCGCTCTCTGAATTCCCCAACATCACAGTCGAGCAGGCCCTCCACCATCCCACATGGGTCATGGGCCGCCGCATCACCATCGATTCCGCCACCCTCCTCAACAAAGGCCTCGAGATCATCGAAGCCTGCCGCCTCTTTGACCTGCCTCCCTCTGCGGTTAAAGTCACCGTCCACCCTCAGTCCACCGTCCATTCCCTGGTGGAATACATCGACGGCAGCCTGCTGGCGCAAATTTCCGTCACCGACATGCGCCTGCCCATCCTCTACGCTCTCAGCTATCCCGAGCGCATCCCCTCCGATCTTCGCTTCGATATGGCTGCCCTCGGCGACCTGCACTTCGAGCCCCCCGATCTCCTGCGGTTTCCGTGTCTTCGCCTCGCCTATGAAGCCGCCGAAAAAGGAGGCGCTTACCCTATTGCCCTCAACGCTGCTGACGAAATCGCCGTCCAGTCGTTCCTCGAACGAGGGATTCCCTTTACCGGCATTCCGTCTACAATAGAATCAGTACTCGAGACAACCCCCGACACCCATCCGGCGACCATACAAGAGGTACTTGCGCTGGACCGTCAGGCACGCGATCGGGCGAGGGAGGTTCTCGCCAGGTCGTCAGGTCGGCGGGTGCCGGTTCCTGCATCTCCGGTACTCTAAGGTTCGTCGATTTCTATAGATATGCCTTTTGCCGTCACCGCCACCGTTTCCTTCCTTCTCGTCCTCGGCATCATGGTCCTCGTCCATGAGTTCGGCCATTTTGCTGTCGCCAAGCTGTGCGGTGTTCGCGTGGAGGTCTTCTCTCTCGGCTTCGGTACCCGCCTCTTCGGCATGAAGTGGGGCGATACCGACTACCGGGTCAGCGCCCTGCCCCTCGGCGGCTACGTCAAAATGTCCGGCGAGACTCCCGGCTCCGAAACTACAGGCGATCCCGGCGAATTCGGCTCCCACCCTCGCTGGCAGCGCGTGCTCATCGCCGTCGCCGGTCCGGTTGCCAATTTTATCCTCGCCTTTGTCCTTATGGCCGGCCTCTACATGATGCACAACGAGGTCGAGCTCTACCTCAGCCAGCCCACCGTCCTCGATGTCGTCACCCCCACTTCAGCCGCTGGCCTCGCCGGCCTGAAATCGGGCGACCGCATCATCCGCTTTGACGGCCAGCAGAATCCCACCTGGGAACAACTGGGCGACCGCGCCGTCCTCGACGCCAACTCTACCGTCCCCATCACCGTCGAACGCACCGTCGATGGCCAGACCCGGCAGTTCAGCACCGAGCTTCTCCTCGCCGATCCCTCCAAAGGGCAGGACTTCGATATCACCTCGCTGGGCCTCATTCCCAAAGAACAAAATGGCCCGGTCATCATCCAGGATCTGATCCCCGGCGACCCCGCTATCAAGGCCGGACTCCAGCCCGGTGACGGCATCCTCTCCATTGACGGCCAGACCGTCCACGGCGTCCTCAGCATGATCGCCGTCCTCGACCAGAACGGCAGCAAGGCCGCCAACCTGCTCGTCCTGCGCGACGGCCGCCAGTTCAATCTCTCCATCCAGCCCATCTGGACCGACTTCGGCACCAGCGAGCCTGCCGGCTATCGCCTTGGCTTCACCCCCAAACCGCCGCCCTATACCGTTGAGCAGCTCCCCCTGAATAAGGCGATCAGCCGCTCCGTCAGCTATAACCTGCGCTACTCCGGCTACATTCTGGATATCCTGCATCGCCTCTTCACCCGCCGTGCCGCCGTGATGCAGCAGCTCAGCGGACCCATCGGCATCGCTCGCATGACCGGCGAAGCCGCCGAGATGCACGGCTGGGAGCCCATCATTGGCCTCACCGCCCTCATCAGCCTCAACCTCGGCATCATGAACCTGCTGCCCATCCCCATCCTCGACGGCGGCATGATCCTGCTTCTCTGCATCGAAGGTCTCCTCCGCCGCGACCTCAAACAGGAGTTCAAAGAGCGCGTCTACCAGGTCGCCTTCGTCATGCTCATCCTGTTCTTTGCCATCGTCATGGTCAACGACGTCTCCAAGCTGAACCTCTTCTCCAAGCTCAAACCCTGAATTCGGCACCGGGCCCGTCACGACTCCCCCCCAGGACAGGCCTTTTTGCTGCTCGCGCATCCCACCCCGTAGCAGAATCCAATCCGAATGCCTTTGCGGAGTTCACCCATGCACCGTCGCACCTCCCTTCACGGAGCCACCGCCGCCGGAAGCTCGGACATCGAGGGACAGCAGATCCAGGCCTCTGTGCCGCACAACCCCCGCACCGAAATCCCCCTCGGCGAAGAATTCCTCACCGCTCCGAATCCCAATACCGCCCGCCTCCTGCCCCGCGTCGAGCACCCTGGCGTCCTCCGTGGCGAGATGCTCTACCGCCCCCTCGGCGCCACCGGCGTCGAAGTCTCCGCCATCGGCATGGGTGGCTTCCACCTCGGCCAGCCCTCGCTCTCCGACGACGAATCCATTCGCCTCATCCACCAGGGTCTCGACCGCGGCATCACCTTCATCGACAATTCCTGGGACTACAACAACGGCCGCAGCGAAGAACTTGTCGGCAAAGCGCTCAGCCAGACCGGCTATCGCCACAAGGCCTTCGTGATGACCAAGCTCGACGGCCGCACCAAACAGGCCGCCCAGCAGCAGCTCGATGAGTCACTGCGCCGCCTCAGGGTCGATACCATCGACCTCCTCCAGCACCACGAAATCATCCGCTTCGAAGATCCCGACCGCATCTTCGCCAACGAAGGTGCCATGGAAGCCTTCCTCGCGGCGAAGCAGGCCGGCAAAATCCGCTTCATCGGCTTCACCGGCCACAAAGACCCGCACATCCACCTCTACACCCTCGATGTGGCCATCTCCCGCGGCTTCCACTTCGACGCCGTGCAGTTGCCTCTCAATGTCATGGACGCGCACTACCGCAGCTTCGCCCAGCTTGTCCTTCCCCGCCTCCTCCGCGAAGGCATCGGCGTCCTCGGCATGAAGTGCTTCGGCGACCACGTCATCCTGAAGAGCAACACCGTCCAGCCCATTGAGGCGTTGCACTACTCGCTCAATCTGCCCGTCTCGGTCCTCATCACCGGCATCGAGAGCCAGCCCATCATGGATCAGGCTTTCGAGGCGGTCAAAACCTTCCGTCCCATGAACGAGCAGCAGGTCGCCGCCCTCATCGCCAAAACGCAGAAGGCCGCGCTCACCGGCGAGTTCGAGCTCTTCAAAACCAGCGCGCATTTCGACGCGACCGCCAGTAACCCGCAATGGCTCGGCGAAGAATCGCCCATGACCAAAGCCCTCGCGCCACCGACTGCATAACCTGTCCGCAGGAAAAACCACGGGTGCCCCATCCCTGTCTTCTCGTGCTGTTCGAGAAGACAGGGTGGGATCTACACCGCCATCGCCGGCGCCCGATACCCAAACGCCCCCTCCACCGCCGCCGCCACCGCCAGCACCAGCTCATCCGCATAAGGGCGTCCTGCCACCTGCACCCCAATCGGCAACCCCTCCAATGACTCGCCCACCGGCGCCAC
>DASXFH010000118.1:0-3031 GCA_036489655.1 Acidobacteriaceae bacterium
CAAGATTGCGGTCATGAGTCGCGACAAGGACGTCGATCCGGTTGGTGCTTGCGTCGGGATGAAGGGCATGCGCGTGCAGTCGATCATCCGCGAACTGCGCGGAGAGAAGATCGACATCATCGAGTACTCGGACGAGATCACCACGTTCGCGGAGAAAGCGCTGCAGCCTGCGAAGGTGTCGCGCGTCTCAATTACAGACCTTGCGGAGAAGCAGCTCGAGGTGATCGTCGACGACACGCAATTGTCGCTGGCGATTGGCAAGAAGGGGCAGAATGTCCGTCTCGCCGCCAAGCTGCTGCAGTGGAAGATCGACATCAAGAGCGAAGAGGAGAAGCGCCAGGAGGTCGAGCAGCAGATGCAGGGCATGGGCGGCGGACCATCCACGCCTATCGAGCAGGTTACTGAGCTCGGCGACTCCGTGATGGAGAAGCTGATTGCCGCAGGCATTACGACCGTGGAGGCGCTGGCCGATATGACCGCCGAGGAGCTCAGCGAGATCCCGGGCATCGGGGAGAAGACGGTGGAGAAGATCGCCGTCGCCGTTCGGCACTACTTCGGGCAGTACGAAGAGGGTGAAGAGCGTCCGGTTCCGGTGCCTGCAGAGCCGATTCTTGTTGAGGGCGAAGAAGCTATTGCGGCGGCGGCTGCATCCGATGAGGCGGGAGACGAGGTGCATTCCATGACTAGTTCGCCGGAAGAGATTCTCGCCGGGCAGGCTGCCGATGCGGGCTCAGCGGAAGAAGTCAACGAATTTTCAACCGAGGATATCGCGGAAGCCGAGGATGAATCTTCGGATATCGACGCGAATGACGATAACGACGCTCGCGAAGCGGGCATTGAACTCGATAACGACACCGTGGACGAACTGGTCGACCAGGCCCAGGAAGTCTCCGATGAAGGGATCGACGACGGCGAGCGCGACCGTGATTAGGACGGCCGCATTCGGCGAGGTTTTTAGAAATACCAGCCAAACGGCTTCCACCCCAACGGGCAAAGAACGCCCGTTGGGGGCCCCGGCTGAAAAGTTAACGGTTTCAAGGGATAATAACCTTGAACGAACTCCTACTTCGATTGAGGCTGATATGAACAGCTAAGTGCGTAGTGGAACTGAAAAGGGCCGAGCGGGAAACCGCCAGCACCTACAAAAGGGATAGATGAGCAAAGTTCGCATCAACGATCTTGCACGTGAGTTAGAGGTCAAGAGCAGATCCATTCTGGATGCTCTGACGGCGGTTGGCGTCACCGAGAAGAAGACGCATTCCAGCTCCATCGAAGAGGATGAAGCCGAGAAGGTGCGCGGCTACTTCAACCGGGGAGGCCGCACGAGTGCGGCCCGCGTGGCGCCTGCTGAGACCAGGCCCAAGTTTGATCTTTCGCACGTCTCGAAGCCTGGCGATGCGCTGAAGGCAATTCTGGAGCGCAAGCAGGCGGAGACTGCGGCCCGGATGGCGCCACCCCCTCGGCCTGCCGTAACGGTAGCCCCGCCGGCGAACCGTCCTCCTGTGGTGACGCGGCCCGCGGTGGCACCCCCTGCGGCGCACATTCCCGCAGCGCATGCTCCGACAGCGCATGTTCCGGCGGCACAAGTTCCTGCTCCGCCTCCTGCGGCACCTGTAGCTGCCGCGCCGCCTGCCGCTCCGGCGCCGCGACGCATCGTTCCCATTCCGCGCCCGGCTACAGCGAACTTCGTTGTGCCGCCTGCAATCGCGAGCCGCCCTGTAACAGGGCCTGTGGTTGCGCGCCCGCCTGTCGGGACCGCGCCAACGGCCGTCGGGGCGGTGCCGCCCGCCGAGCCGGTGGCGCCAAAGCCTGTGGTGGCGGCTGCACCTCCTCCGCCTGCTCCAGTTGCGGCCCCAGTGGCAGCAGCGCCGGTCGCCGAGCCTGTTGCTCCGCCTGCTCCAGCACCGGTTGCGGCGGCCCCCGAGGCACCGGTTGCCAATGTGCCTGCCCCGCGCCGCGTGGTGATGCCGCAGACGGGACCGCGCCCGACCTACAGTGCGCCGCCTCCGCCTCCGGGTGGACCGCGGACACCGATCTTCCAGCGGCCGCGTCCTGGTTATCAGGGCGGGTCGAATGCCCCGGGAGGTTCCGGAGCGCCGGGCTCACGTCCTGGGATGGCTCCGGGCGCTCGCCGGCCGATGCATCCGACGAGGACGTTCCCAGGAGGAACGGGTGGAGGCCCTGGTGGACCGGGTTTTGCTCCGCGTCCGGGATTTGGTGCGGGACGACCTGGGTTCGGGAATCGGCCAGGGGCTGCGCCGGGCGGGCTGATGCCTGCTCCTGGCGAGGCTCCGGGACCAAGCCGTCCGGTTCGCGCTGGACAGCGTGGCCGTGGCGCTCCGCGCTACGAGAAGAACAAGGAAGTCGCGCTCAAGGGCTACAGTGTGCCGCGCTTTGGCGGGCCGCAGATCCCGCAGGGCGAGGTGCCGATTACCAAGACGATCACGGTGACGGAAGGCATCTCGGTGAAGGACCTGGCCGAGAAGTTGGACGTGCGCGGCAAGGACCTGATTGCGACGCTGCTGATGCGCGGCGTCATGGTGACCGTCAACCAGTCGCTGGATGGCGAGTTGGTCAAGGATGTTTGCCGCCAGTTCGGCGCCGACGCTACCGTCATCACGGTCGAAGAGCAGCTGGAGAATGAGGCCATTGAAGGCCTATTGGAAGATACCTCCAACATGGTTGAGGTGGTGCGTGCGCCGGTGGTTACGATCATGGGCCACGTCGATCACGGTAAGACGTCGTTGCTGGATGCGATTCGGTCGACCGATGTTGCGGCGGGTGAGGCGGGCGGAATCACGCAGCACATCGGCGCGTACAAGGTGAAGATCACCAAGCCGGATTCGCCGGCGTTTGGGCGCGAGATCGTGTTCCTCGATACACCGGGTCACGAGGCGTTTACCCGCATGCGTGCCCGCGGAGCGAAGATCACGGACATTGTCGTGATCGTGGTCGCAGCCGATGATGGCGTGATGCCGCAGACGCTCGAAGCCATCGACCATGCGCGTGCGGCGAAGGTGCCAATCATCGT
>DASXFH010000149.1:0-3797 GCA_036489655.1 Acidobacteriaceae bacterium
ATCACCCACAGCGTCATGTGTTGTCGGTATTCGTCTTCCGTCATGCCGCCGTTGCCAACTTCCAGCATGTCGGGATCGTTCCAGTGTCCGGGCCCGGCAAACTTCGCCAGCCCCGCCTGCGAAAATCCGATTGCCGCCATGCGTGCATAGTGGTCGTTGATGTCGTCGGTCGTGCGCCAAAGATTGCCGCCTACCTCCGGGGCCCACTCCCACGTGTGGAACCGTCCGTACTGGCACAGGCTGAAGACAATCGGCCGTCCGGTGGCCACCAGCGCATCGTGCATCTTTTTATATGCGGCCTTCTGAATCGCGAACTCCTTCTCGCGATCCCCGCCCGATTCCTTCTTCATGATGTCGCCAAAGCTGCAGCTGTCGTATTTCAGGTAGTCGATGCCCCACGCCGCGTACGTCTTCGCGTCCTGCTCCTCGTGGCCGTAGCTGCCCGCATAGCCCGCGCAGGTCTTCGGTCCGGGCGAGGAATAAATGCCCAGCTTCAATCCCTTCGAATGAACATAATCGGCAAGCGCCTTCATGTCCGGGAACTTGCTGTTGGCATGAATCACGCCCTGCGCATCGCGCTGGCCTTGCCAGGTATCGTCGATGTTCACGTAGATGTAGCCGGCATCGCGCATCCCGCTCGACACCAGCGCATCCGCTGCCGCACGCACATCGGCGTCCGTCACCTTGCCGGCAAAGTGATTCCAGCTGTTCCAGCCCATCGGCGGAGTAGCGGCAAGCGTGCTCGACTGAGCGCCAGCCTGCAGCGCAAGGAAAACGGTTACAACGAGAAACGGAACACAGCGCAAAGTCTTCTTCATCATGGCGATAAAACAGCTCCTTCAATTCACAGTGGGATCCGAACGGCAAGCAAATGGGACCACGCGAAGTGTACACCACGGGAGGATTTCGACGCGTTCGGGACAAAGCTCCCCGAGAAGCGGAAACGGTGTCCCAGGTCTCGCTTCCGAGACCTGGGACATCATAAAGCTGCGCTTGTTGTCGTCCTAGAATCGCAAGCGCGCCAGAAACTCCAACACCCGGCCCGAATCCGCCGACTGCGCCTGCCCGAACTCCGGATTCTCGATGAGGGCAGCGTTCGTTGAAAAAACAAACGGAGTCAGGTTCGTGTTGTTGAAGAGGTTGTAGAAATTCGCCTGGAAGCGAACCATGCCGGCCTCGCCCAGCCACTTGATGTGTTGCTCTTTGGCGAAGCTCATATCCGTGTCCCGATAGCAGGGTCCGCGAAACGAGTTGCGGCCGATCCCGGGAGCCGTGCCCGCGCCGCCCGTCGGCGGCACGATGTCGAAGTAGGTAGAGCCGCCCGCGGCGAAGGCGTTGTCCGGGCCCGGTTCAAAGAGCGAGTTGCCGCACCCTGACTTCGCGCCGCCGTAATACGCCAGAGGACGAACCGGAGTCACCACCGCCGCGTTCGTCACCGTAGGCAGGCCATGCAATTGATAAGTAACCGGCGTAAACGGGAAACCGGTGTGGTAGGTGAAGATGCCGTTGATCTGCCAGCCGTTCGTCAGCGCGTTCACCAGGCCGTTGCCGCTATGCGCACCCGGAATCGTCCACACGCCGGAGACCGTCACCCGGTGCCGCAGATCATAGTCGGAAGGCCCAAGCTCGGTGTTGTTGTGCGCCGGATCGGTCTGGTTAGCCGCCGAGTCGGCCTGGTCGCCGTTCGAAACCTGATCCATGGATTTCGAATAGGTATAGATGGCGTCGAGCTGGAAGCCATGCCGCATCCGCTTCGACAGGTGCAGGTTCATCCCGTTGTAGTATTCGTTGGAATCGTTCTGGGCGACGTAGGCCGCGTAGAACGGCGAGTTGGTGTTGTCATAGAGGAAATTCTGGTTCACCAGCCGGCTGTAGTGGCGTCCCGTGCTTCCCTGGTAGCCCACCGTGGCGACCATGTCCCAGGGCAGCTCGCGCTGCACTTCCATCGAATAGATGTAGCTATAGGGCGTCTTGAGATCGGCCTGCGCGCCGTAGACTTCGATCGTTTGACCGTTGGCGGGCAGGTTGCTGGCATTCAGCGGAGTAATCAGGTTCGGATTCGCAGGATAGCTGAAGGGCGACGTGCTGGAGCCCGCTGTGTAGATGATTCCCGGATTGCTGGTAGGCGATGTAGCGCAGCACACACTGAAGTTGAAATAACCAGGTCCATCTTCAGCCGCATTGTTGAACAGCGCTGCGGGCAGACGATTGTAAGCCATGCCGAATCCGCCGCGCACCACCATCTTGTTGTTCGCAAACGGCGGCGTGTAAGCAAAGCCGAATCTCGGCGACCAGTTGTTGTATTGCGAATTCCAAAGGTGGTGGTGAGGGACCAGCGCCGCGCCGGACAACTCCGAACCCGACGGTCCGAAGACCGGATAGTTGATGTCCTCGCCGTGGCTGTAAAGAGGCTCGAAGTACTCCCAGCGCAGGCCGGTATTCAGCGTCAGGTTCTGCGAGACCTTCCAGTCATGCTGAACGAATGCGCCATAGTAATGGTCCCACAGATAACGCGCAGTGTTCGCGACGCCGCCCGTCGTGGGATCGGCATAGATCTGCTCGTAAATCGGAGTGTCGTTCGCGAAAGCCCACAACCCGTTGAAGGCATAGGTGGGCCGCGCCGAGCCCGCGAGGTTATCGTTGTCCTGCTCCAGCCGATACTCGAAGCCGGCCCGCACGGTGTGGCTTCCGAAAGTGCGGATCACCATATCGCGAGCTTCGTAAGTGGTCTCGGCCAGAATGGACGGCGTGGTGCTGGACGCGGCCGGACCAAAGTTGATGTCATTGGTTCCGTCAAAAGACATGCCCTGAATGTTGCTGTAGGGAATGCCCCAGTTCACCACTCCGGCAGAATCGGTGACGCCGTTATCGGAAAACCTTGTGCCGTTGGCGCGGAATTCATTGATGGTGTTCGCGTTGAACGTGTGAATGTAAATGATCGTGCCCGCCGAGTTAAGCGGCTTGAACGGCACATCGCCGTCCGGACGAGAATCTGTAGCCGATCCGGCGACGTAACTGTCGAGCTTGGTGAAATACAGCACGCCGGCCAGCTGATCCCTCGGCGTGAGGTAGTAATCGATGCGGCCGTTCCACTGCTTGCCGCGGCTGTGCGCCGGCTCGATCAATTGCGCGTACTGCACGTCCGGAACGTTATCCAGCCCGCTGCCGATCGAGGAGAAATTCGTGGTGGTGCCGGGAACGCTGCCGCTCGGAACATAAGAACCTAGCCCGGTCATGCCCGGCGCCGTGTAAGGCGAACCAAAATCAAGACCGCCAGGCAGCGCGTTGCAGGGATACGCCGTTGTCGGATACGCGGCATTGTTTCCGGTAACCACCGTCGAAACCTGCGTCGCGTTCGCCAGGGCACAGGTTGAGGTCAGCGCCGCATTGATGCGCGGAACTTCTCCAGCAGATGTCGCCGTCCCCGCCGAGATGCCGCCCGACCGGGCCGAACCCAGCAGCGCCCGATAATCCGGCGTGTCGACGTACTGCGAAAGATAAGTAGGATTATTCGCCTTGAAGCCCTCGAAGGAGATAAAGAAGAACAGCTTGTCCTTAAGGATCGGACCGCCCAGACCGCCCGCCCAGTCGCGCTCCTTATTCTGCACGCGGACCGTCGGCTGGCCCGCTGGACCACCATAGTCGTTGTAGGCGTTCAGTCCGGGGTCGTCATAGGTAAAGCTGCCGCTGCCGTGGAAGTGATTCGTTCCGTTCTTGGTCACGGTAAGAATCTGCGCGCCGGTGTTGCGTCCGTACTCGGCCGAATAAGCGCTGGTCAAAACCGTGATCTGGCCCAC
>DASXFH010000175.1:0-3733 GCA_036489655.1 Acidobacteriaceae bacterium
GACCTCCGCGAGGACGCGACCCCCGCCGAGCAGGCGGCGGTGCCCCAACCATCGGCCGCCGCGGCCCCCGGCCAGTTCAGTGCCAACATGGCCGAAGCGGTGCATCCCGCCCCCGGTCAATTCAATGCCAACATGGCCGAAGCTGTACATCCCGCCCCGGGTCAGTTCAACGCGAACATGGCGGAAGCTGTTCACCCGGCTCCCGGCGCGTTCAACGCGAATATGGCGGAAGCGGTTCACCCCGCGCCGGGTACTTTCGGTGCCCGTGTGGTGACCATGCCGTCTCCCACCACTCCCGCACCACCGCCGCCCGCGTCGACCGTTCCCGCCATGGCCGCGTCCGCGCCGCCGCAGGATTTGCAGGAGGCCGTGGAAGACGCCGCCGACGAAGGCGATCTGCTCCCCGAGCCCACAGCCGCCGAATCGGCCGAGCAGCATGCCGCCTACCAGGAATCCTCGCAGCAGCTCGACGACCTGCTGCGCCAGTCGAATCCCGGCATGAAGTCCACCGGACCTGTCACCATCGAGCACGTCTTCCAGTCCGTCTATCTCTCCGCCGTCGTCGCCATGGGCGCGGCCGCCGAGCCCGGACAGAAGCCTCGCATCGACATCATCGGCGCGCGTCAGAGCATCGACATGCTTACCATTCTCGAAGAGAAGACCCGCGGCAATCTCGACGACAAAGAACAACGGCTGTTACAAACGATGCTCTTCGAGGTCCGCATGATGTTCCTCGAAATCACCAACGCCATCGCCCACCAGGCTCAGAACCCACTGCAGCCGGGAAAGAAATAAGGCAGGTGCGGGCTTCCGAGCAGAATCAGTGTTTCTGGAATATGCCGTCATTCTGACGACCAACGGGAGGAAGAATCTCGAAGCTGCCTTCACATCCGCATCGTCGAGACCCTTCGCCGCGTTCAGAAAGAATGACGATACCGTACATCATCTTTGCTTCAACTCCTGAGGCATAATCCGTCCGGGTGCCCATCCTTCGCGCGTCATGCGAAGGATGGGATCCAACCCCACCCCCGCAACAACTGCGAAAATAGAATCACAAAGGGAATGCAGGCAGAAATCGTAATCCTCGGCAGCGGAACCTCCATGGGCGTACCCACGCTCGGATGCACCTGCGCCGTCTGCACCTCCACCGACCCGCGCAACACCCGCACCCGCCCTTCCATCGCCATCGAGTGGGAAGGGAATCGCGTCCTTATCGATACAGGCCCGGACTTCCGCCAGCAGGCCCTCCGCGAAAAGATCGATCACGTCGACGCTGTCCTCTACACCCATCCCCACGCCGACCACATTCTCGGCCTCGATGACCTGCGCCCGCTCAGCTTTCGCCATCCGGCGGGCATGTCCCTCTATGCCGACGACCGCACCATCAAGGTCCTCGAGACGGTCTTCGCTTACACCTTCTCGCCCAACGCGAAGTACCCCACACGCGCCCGCGTCAATCTTCAGCCCCTCAACGGCCATGACTCCGCGGAGATCGCCGGCGCCGTCTTCCAGCGCGTGCCGCTCCTGCACGGTGAGCTTCCCGTCGCCGGATTCCGCTTCGGCAGCGCCGCCTATCTCACCGATATGAGCGTTATCCCCGACACCAGCCTGCCGCTCCTCGAAGGCCTCGACGTACTCATCCTCGACGCCCTCCGCAAGGAGCCGCATCCCAGCCACGCCAACGTCGAGCAGGCCCTCGCCTGGATCGACCGCGTCCGCCCGCGCCGCGCATACTTCACTCACATGTCTCACGAGCTCGACCATGCTGAAACAGAAAATGAACTGCCGCCCCACGTACGCCTCACCTACGACGGCCTCCGCATTCCCTTTGATCTCGAATCGCGTGATCTTGAATCCCGTGATCTCGAATCGCGTGATCTTGAATCGCAGTCCGGCGAGTTATAGCCCATGCAAGTCTTTCGCTCACTCGACGAAATTCCATCCAGCTTCGGACCAGCTGTAGTCGCCATCGGCAACTTCGACGGCGTGCACCGCGGCCACCAGGCCATCATCGGCAACGTCCGCCAGCGCGCCCGCGAGCTGGCTGCCCCCGACTCTCGAGTCCGGTCGATAGCTCTCACCTTCGATCCGCATCCGGTCAGAGTCCTCCGCCCCGCTCAGGCCCCGCGCCTCATCACCCCCATGCCGCAGCGCCTCGACCTGCTCGCTGCCACCGGCCTCGACGCAACCGTCGTCATCCCCTTTACCGAGGAATTCTCCAGACTCTCCGCTCATGATTTCGCACAGCAGGTGCTGTCGCACTCCCTCCGCGCCGCCGAGGTTCACGAGGGAGACAACTTCCGCTTCGGCCGCAACGCCACCGCCGGCACGCCTGAGCTGATCGAATTGGGCCGCGAGCTCGGCTTCCGCGTCGTAGCTCACACCGCGCTCAAGGTGCGGGGCATCACCGTCTCCAGCTCTGAGGTCCGCCAGCGCATCGCCGCCGGAAACCTCGCCACCGCCCGCGCTCTCCTCGGCCGCGCCTTCTCCATTCGCTCCACCCAGGCTCGCGGACGAGGCATAGGAACCCGCCTCACCGTCCCCACCATCAACCTCGCCCCATACGATGAGCTGCTCCCGGCCGACGGCGTCTACATCACGCAGCTCAAGGTAGGTTCGGCCCACGCCGCCACCGGGCAGGGAATGCAGGTTTTTCAGGGGGTAACCAACGCCGGAACCCGCCCCACCTTCGGCGAGCCGTCCTACGCCATCGAGACCTATCTGCTGAACTTTCGCGAAATCGACCTGACGCCGGAAACACCGCTCGAGCTCTGCTTCCTCAAGCGCATCAGGGAAGAAAAGAAATTCGAAACCCCGGAAGCCCTCAAAGCCCAGATCATGAAGGACGTAGCGAAGGCAGAAAGATACTTCCGCCTGCTCCGCTAACCGCGTAACGTCGTCATTCTGAGCGAAGCGAAGAATCCCAGCGAATCGGGCCGCGACGCCGGGTGCCCCATGTCTGGATTTTCAGACATGGGAGAAACCAACCTTAGACCGCAGCCAGCATTGACTCCAGCCGCTCCGGATCGAAGCCGATCATCACTTCTTCGCCCACCACGATGGTCGGCGTGCTCTGGCTCCGGAGAGCCGCCAGCTCCCGCAAAGCCGCCGGATCGGCCTGCACATCCCGGTACTCGAACTCCACGCCCCGCGCCGCCAGAAACCGCTTCGCCGCAAAGCACGGAGGGCACCCAGGCTGGCTATAAAGAACCACACGCTTCATAGAACAAGGATACCAAGAACAATAAGCCGAACAGCCGGAAGTCTACGATGCGGCCTCCAATTCTTTTCCTGCAGCGACGGGAAGCCGCCTTGACAGCTATTACTTCTCCACGGCCACGCGGCTAACAAATGGAGACGTGTTGATCGCAGGCGGCTACTCCCACCCCGGAGGTGCCGCCGTGAATCATGCGTGGCTTTGCGAGCCCTGGCCCCGGGGCCGTTCAGCTGTCGCCGCAACCGCGGTTGAACACACCCAGCCGTCATCGTGATTACCTGCGACACACCGTGCAACTGCGAACTTGACGGCTATCTCCGTTAGCGATAGCTTACTGTAAGTGATTACTTACGAAGAGCAAGTCCTCGATGCCTTGGGAGATCCTACGCGGCGAGCGGTGCTGAAGCGCCTGCGCGACGGCGCGCGATCCGTAGGCGAGATCGCCGAAGGGATGGAGGTGAGCCGTCCCGCGGTCTCCCAGCACCTGAAGGTCCTCAAGGCCGCGCGGCTGGTGAC
>DASXFH010000200.1:0-7513 GCA_036489655.1 Acidobacteriaceae bacterium
TCGGAGATTACCCCGTCGAACAGCGGCGCCATCAAGCTGAGCGGCAGCATTTCGCCGAGTCTGCTTGTGGAAGTCGGCATGAATTACGACGGGAACATCATCGATATCATCAACAGCGCGAATTCGGCTCAGCTTTCCGGCTGGAGCGCGGGCAGCTACTTCAACAACGGCAGGACGAACGAGATCATCTCGGCCGACTGGGGCGCTCCCTACGGGACGAACCTGGAGATGGGATCGGCGCCCTGGCATAACGCCGCCGAGGACTATGAGCCCAAAGTGGATGTCTCATACACGACGGGTAAGCATGCGCTGAAGTTCGGGTTCAGCTACAACCGCTACACCAAGAATCAACAGCTGTTTGGAAACGGCAACGGTCTCTACACTTTCAAGGGGAACAACAACGTCCAGTACACCAGCAACGAGGACTCGGCGGCTTGCAAGGCAAATTCGACGGCTCCCGGCTGCGTGCAGGGCGATGCCATCATGGACATGTTGCTGGGCCTGGCTGGCAGCTACAACCAGCAGAGAGCCTTGCCCATTCGCCACTACGTGAACCAGACACCATCGGCGTACGCGATGGATACCTGGCATGTCAACCCGCGGCTCTCGCTGCAACTGGGTTTCCGGTATGATGCGCTGCCGCAGGCATGGGAGCGCAACAACATGGTGGCCAATTTCAACCCCAGTCACTACCAGTCCTCGCAGGTCCCGAACTGGAATGCGGACGGCTCGATGCTCTCGACCGGGCCGGGTTTCTCAACGTTTACAGTGGATGGC
The DNA here is from genome assembly GCA_036489655.1 of Acidobacteriaceae bacterium. Classification (GTDB taxonomy): domain Bacteria; phylum Acidobacteriota; class Terriglobia; order Terriglobales; family Acidobacteriaceae; genus Palsa-343. The sequence continues at coordinate 778 of DASXFH010000200.1, forward strand.
TCAACGTCCCCGGCCTACGTGAACGGACTCGACCTGGCAGGTCAGGCGGGCACTCCGCGGGGCATGGTGACCAATTACTACAACACCTGGCAGCCTCGCATCGGGTTCTCGGATGACCTCCTCGGAGACGGCAAGACCGTACTCCGTGGTGGCTTTGGGACGTTCTTCGAGCGCCTGCAGGGCAACCTGATCTATAACAGCGCGACGGATTCGCCTTTCTCCTACGCGCCTACCGCCAACCAGGTCTACTTCAGTGACCCGCACACCAGCATTCAGACGGGCAAAACTGCGTCTACGCCGTTCTTCCCGGGAAATCAGTACGAGATGGCGCAGCGCTTCCCGGATCCCGCGGTCGCTATGTTCAGCCTTGGCGTCCAGCGTCAGCTGGAACCCTCGGTTGTCCTGGTGGTCCAGTACGTCGGCAACGTGGCCTGGCATCAGGAAGAGTACAGGCACGCCAACAACTTCCCACTTTCGACACCGCTGCAGGTCCGGGCCAACGGCGGCAGCGTTGCCACCTATACCAACGACTATGGCCAGGCAGTGACCTTGCCCACCTCCGGGCAGGGGCCTACCGCGAACAACCTTAACTCCTTCAGAACCTATCAGGGTTACGGCGATATCACCGCGATGGAGAACAACACCAATGGCAGCTACAACGGTTTGCAGGCGGGTCTTCGCGTGCAGAACCGCTGGGGCCTCAGCGGTGAGCTCGACTACACCTACTCGCACGAGATTGACATTCAGAATTCGGATAACGCGTGCTGCGTAAGCAATCCGTGGGTGCTGAAGTACGACAAGGGCGCGGGTAACTATGACCGTCGCCACATCCTGCAGGGTAATTACGTTTACCGGTTGCCGTTCTTCAACCAGTCTTCCGGTTTGGTCAAGTCCATTGCCGGCGGCTGGCAGCTCGCGGGAACCTTCATCGATGAAAGCGGAACGCCGCCGACCAACACGACCGGCATCTATTTCACCGGCGTTAGTGACACCATCGGCCTTGGCGGGGGTTACCAGAACCGCGCCAATGTGGTCGGCAAGGTGCACTATATGAAGCATGTGAAGGGCTGGTTCAACACTTCGCAGTTCTCCGCGCCCACGCCTTCCTGGGATGGCGGTCCGAACCTCGGCTTCGGCAACAGCAGCAAGGACGCCGTTGTCGGTCCCGGACGCGTGGACTTCAGCAGTTCACTCTATAAATCCTTTGCTATGACCGAGCGCGCTCACCTGGAACTGCGCTTCGAGTCGTTCAACACCCTCAACCACACGGAATTCCAGAATATGAACACCACAGTCGGCGGCAACAACTTCGGCTGGGTGAGCAGTGACTGGGGTCCGCGTAACCTGGAACTCGGCGGCAAGATCATTTTCTAGACCTACGCTTCTCAACCGGGGCGCGGCTGGGGTTTCCCGGCTGCGCCCTTTTTCTGTTGGTTGCCTGCCTGTTGTCAGGGCGTCGGGTGCAGCATCGTGGAAACCAGGCCTCTTCCCTTATCGGATCACCCGCGCATGCGAGACAATGGGCTCATGCAAAACGGCGCCACGCGAGGCGGGGCCTTCCTTCCGGTGTATGTGCGCGCCAGGCCGCATGCATGGCCCTTCGGAGCGGAGATAGCCTCCTTGTGTGGCGATTCTCTGCGCCCCATGCAGGAGCGACCGTGAAACGGGTTCTTCTGGCAGGTGTCGTCGGGTTCGCGATGGTTGCAGCAGCCCGGGGACAGGGCGCTCCAACCACAGACACGCAAAAGCAGGCGGCCCTCGCGCTGGAGCAGCAGAACGAACTCCCGCAGGCAGAGGCGGCCTGGCGCGCTTACAGCAAAGCCCATCCTGAAAATCCCGAACCTTGGGCGCACCTGGGTCTATTGGAGGCGCGCCAGGGACGTTATGCGGAGGCGATCCCGCTTTATCGCAAGGCTCTGCAGATGAATCCAAACGTGCCGGGGCTGCGGTTGAATCTTGGACTGGCGCTGTTCAAAGGTGGCCGTCCGAAGGAGGCGATCGCGGAGTTCAGGAACCTGCTCAGAACCGCGCCGCCCGGTTCGCCCGAGGCGCAGCGTCTGCGCCTGCTTATTGGCACGGCGTATTACGGAATGGGCGAATATTCCGAGGCGGTCCCTTTCCTCAAACGAGCGGCCGCGCACGATCCGCTGAATTTGCCGCTGCGGCTTGCCCTGGCGCACAGCTGCCTCTGGTCAAAACAGTATCAGTGCGTCATGGACACGTATCACGAGATCCTTGCCCTCAATGCGGAGTCGGCGGAAGCGGATATGCTGGCGGGCGAAGCTCTGGATGAAATGAGAGACGACACCGGGGCCCTCGCACAATTCCGCGCCGCGGAGAAGGCCAATCCCAAAGAGCCGTACGTGCACTTCGCCCTGGCCTGGCTGCTCATGTCGCAGAAGCGCTTCCAGGATGCGATTCCTGAGTTTCAGGCGGAACTGGCCAACGATCCGTCCCACACGCTGGCCCGCGTCTACCTTGCCGACTGCTACGTCCATCTCGAGGACTATCCCCACGCGCAGCCGGAGCTGGAGACGGCCCTGCAGGCGGCCCCCTCCATCGCACTGACTCATCTGGATCTGGGAATCATCTACGCATCGCAGGGGCGCAATGAAGCTGCCCTGGCTCAATACCAGAAGGCCATCCGCCTGGATCCGAAGGATGCCGATTCACACTGGCGGTTGGCGCGGCTGTATCAGTCCATGGGGCAGACGGACAAGGCCCGCGCCGAATCCATTCTGGTCAGCAAATTGAAGAAGCAGGCGTACCAGAGTGTCTATCAGCAAATCTCGGGGACGCACAAAGCAACAGCCCCCGATCCGGAGTAGGCGCGCTCGGGGAGGTCAGCGATCCTGTTGTTCGATATGCTTTTGCAGTGTCTTCGCCAGCTTCTCGATGTCGTCGGCCCGCCGCAGCGTGTTGAGCGACAGCGTGTACTGGGTGGTTTTGTTCACTTCGGCCCTGAGTTGCTGTGCCAGAGCAACCAGCTGATCGGCCTGGTCGAGAAGCCGCTGCTGTTGCGGAGACAAGGCCGCGGCGGGCACCGCAGAGACGGACGCATCGTTGGCATCAGCCGCCGCAGGGTGGGCCGCGGCTGGCTGCTGGGCCACTGGAGCCGGGGTGGCGGCCGCAGGGCTCTGGGCGGCCGCCATTCCGCAGACCGCCAGCAGCAAAACCGTCAGCAATACTCTGCGGCGCATCACAGGACCCCCACACGAGCCAGATCCGCCGAGATATCGTCCTCGGCTCTCTCCCGGTCCCGGATCATGTGAGCCAGTTTCTGGATATGCTCAAGCCGGGTTTTCTCGATGCTGGCAGCGTCCGCCGCCGGCGAGCCAGCCATCTCTTTCCTGAGATCCTGAGCAATCTGGAGCAGCAGACTGGTGGCCTCAACGATTTGCTTCTGTCGCGCCTGGCCGCGTAACTGAGCCTGCTCGCGCAGGGCACGCAGTGCCAGCGGATCACTGTTGTACTTTGTGAAGATATCGGGGGTCAGCTTCTCGCCTGGCAGAGGAGGCAACTCGCGATTGCCCGGCATGGTGCTTCCGGGACTGGGCGCATCGTTAGCCGTAATGGGATTCTGTGCCGTCGCCCTGCCCGCCAGAGCGCAAGTGAGGGCCAGGAACAGCAGCCCTGCTCTCATGCATGCTCGATGCAGTTTCACCACGATTCCACGCTCCGCGAGAAAGACAGTCGACAGGATCGAATGCGGCCCAGATCACGCATCCTCCATAGGCCCTGCCGCGCGGCGATCCTGACTGACCGGGTCGGGTTCTGAACGGCGGTCGACCCTCATCCTACTCTCTTCGCAGGGGACCGAAAAGGCCCGCTCCCCGGGGTTCGCCGGGGGCAGAGATCTCAGGCCAGGCTGTGGCCGCACAGATTCAGAAGCAGGTCCTGGCGTTGGCTTAAGGGCTCGGGGGAAGCCCTGAACTGCTCATCCTGAGCGCGCCGCGCAATGATTCACCAGGTGAGGGGCCACGAGGGATCAAAGCGCAACACCATCAAAAGCCGAAGATAGTCCGAAATCCGACGATCAGACCGGCCCACATGAGGCTGCCGAGAACCAGGCCCAGCAACGCTCCGCGCGCAGGTGACAAGTTCTCCCCTTCATCGGTGTCCAGGGCGGGACAATCGCGCTCCTGCGGGCGAAGCCAATATTCGGCTTCCACAAACGTGGAATGAAATCGAACAGCATCGATGGGTGTCGCCATTGATCAGCTCCCTTCTCCCGTTCAGACAGCAGGGACGAGGGTTATCGTCACAAATAGCCTGCGTATTCGATGTGACGAATGTCACCCCGGTTGTTAGGAGATGTGAGCAGAGGTGTAAGCTGCTGAAGATACAGCTATTTTTTGGAATATAAACAGGCTTGACCGGAATGCGGAGGACGTCTCAGGCCCGCAGCCGGCTGCGCAGCTCTTCGGGGATCCGGTCCTGGAGAACCCGAGCCTGCTCCAGAGCAACGCCGGTGATGTAAACCGGAGCCGGGGTCGCAATCGCCACCAGAATCCAGGCCGCCAGCGAAGCCAGCAGTCCGACAATGGCCGCCGCCTGCAGCGTCAGAACCACCGCCGTATGCTCCAGGTGCATCACCACCGCGGCGCTGCGCAGAGGCTCCACGTGGTGGATGATGGCCAGCGCCAGCAGGAACGCAATGATGCACAGGGTGCTCAGGCCGATCAGCGCCACATCCACCGTGCGGTGCAGACGCTGCCGGGACCGGCACCAGGCGCAGCTATTCAGATGTTCTTCGTAATCAATGCGCATCTCCGGGGAGATGCCGGAGATATCGTAGCGCCAGCTCGACAGAATGTCCCCGACGACCGAATCGGTGCATGTGCTCATCGTTCAGGTCCTCATTTTCCCCTCACCCCAAACAGCGCCGCAACAGCCCAGGAGGGTGAGAATCCAATGCAAGGGCGACTATCTTTGATTATATAACCCCTTTTCATTTCAAAACAATAGCGTCCATGGGCCGATCCTGTTCGGCCAGGATTATGCGATTCGCCAGCAGGCTCATGCGGTCCTGCAGGGCCCGCTCGGCGGCTATGCGTGCCAGCTCAGGAAGGTTATTGTTCTCAGACAGATGAGCCAGAACCACCCAGGTCGCCTGACCGTCGTAACCTCTGGCCAGAAAATCAGCGGCCGCATCATTGGAAAGGTGACCCACACGAGACATTACTCTCTGTTTGACTGCCCATGGATAGGGACCGTCGCGCAACATGTCCAGATCGTGATTGGACTCGAGCATCAGCACATCGCATCCCCGCAACTGCACACTCACATTAGATGGCATGTAACCCAGGTCCGTCGCCAATCCTATGCGAACACCCTCGGTCTCAAAGACAAACCCCACGGGATCAACGGCGTCGTGCGGGATGGTAAACGGGGTAACGGCGATGTCGCCGATACGGAAGCGGCTGCCGGACTGGAAATACTGCACTGCAGGCAGGGCAGTCGGGTCCTTCTGCGGTTCGCTCAGGGTTTCTTCAGCGGCCGCCTTCTCTTCCGGACCTGGTTGCGGGGTGCTGTTGGCCTGGGCACGGCGGCGCTCCAGCCACTCGGCGTAGGTGACGCGTTTCTGCGGGGTCATCCAGCGAACCCAGCCGCGATGTGTCGCCTCGGACCAGTAGACCGGGATGCCCAGCCGGCGGGCGGTGACGGCTAGCCCCTGCACGTGATCCTGATGCTCATGAGTGACCAGAATGGCATTCAGGCTCGCGGGATCTTCGCCGGCCGTCTGCATTCGCTTCAGCAGCTCACGGCAGGAAATGCCGGCATCGACGAGGATGCGCGTCGTGGAGCTGGCGACAAGGGTGCTGTTGCCTTTGGAACCGCTGGCCAGCACCGTCATCCTCGCCATGATTGTGAGCATACGATGAAACGGTGTGGAGGAAGCGGGTTTTCCCGAGAGCCGAACCTTCCTGGGCTACTCGTAAGTGTAGAAACCGCGCCCACTTTTGCGGCCCAGCCATCCGGCGTCCACCATTCGGATCAGCAGCGGGCATGGCCGGTATTTCGGATCGCCCAGCCCCTCGTGCAGCACCCGCATGATATCCAGGCAAACGTCGAGCCCGATGAAGTCGGCAAGCGTCAGCGGCCCCATGGGATGAGCCATGCCCAGCTTGAAAACCTCATCCACAGCTTCCGGGGTCGCCACGCCTTCCATCACCGCAAACATCGCTTCGTTGAGCAGAGGCATCAGCACGCGGTTGGAGACGAAACCGGGCGCGTCGTTCACCTCCACAGGCGTTTTGCCCAGCTTCTGCGCCACCGCCTGAACGGTGTCGAAGGTCTCCTGCGAGGTCGCCAGTCCCCGGATGACTTCCACCAGCTTCATCACCGGCACCGGATTGAAGAAGTGCATGCCGATCACGCGATCGGGGCGCCCCGTCTGCCCGGCGATCTTCGTGATGGAAATGGAGGATGTATTGGAGGCAAGGATCACCTCCGCGGGCAGCAAGGCGTCGAGATCCTGAAAGAGGGAGCGTTTGATCTCGAAGCGCTCGGTCGCCGCTTCCACCACCAGATCGCACGAGATCAGCGAAGACCGGTCCAGCGTCCCCGCGATCCGCCCCAGCGCCGCCTGAACCTCGTTCGGTGAGATCTTGCCCTTTTCCGCCTCGCGTCCCAGATTCTTCCGAATCGTCTCAAGACCGCAGTCCAGAAAGCGCTGTTCGACTTCGCAGAGCACCACGGGAAATCCGCTGCGCGCGAAGACGTGGGCAATGCC
>DASXFH010000210.1:0-3946 GCA_036489655.1 Acidobacteriaceae bacterium
AAAAGGCCACAGCATCGCCTTCGGCGACCCCGGCAACAACGGCCACGAAGATGTCTTCGAAGAAATGGGCGGCGCTCTCCCCGGCGATCTCTTCACCAGCGTGCTCTACCGCAACCCCGGCAACAGCAATCACTGGATCGAACTCGACCTCGAAGGTGTCAAAGCCAACCGCAGCGCCATCGGCGCCCGCCTCGATCTGTGGTTCACCGACGCCGGCATCGAACGCCATGTCTACCGGACCGTCGGCTTTGGCTCCAGCTTCGGCGGCAATCCCCTGCGCCAGCACATCGGTCTCGGCAAGGCCACGACGGTCCGCTCGCTGGAAGTCCGCTGGCCAGGCTCAGGCACCGCACAGCGCTTCACCAACATCGTCGCCGACCACATCTACCGTCTCCGCGAAGGCGGCACTCCACAGCCGATGCATCTCAAAAGCTTCCGCATCGGCGGATCCGGAAAAGCAGCCACGCCTGCCATGTCCAACATGCCATGACTCTCATGCCATGCCCCCGAAACCTTCTGTGTCCTCCTGCCCTCTGTGGTGAATTTTTCGCTGCAGCCGGGCTGGAGTCTCACCTGTAACCTGCCTCACAGCCCCTGCACGCTTGCGACCTCATAATGCGCCGCCCGCTCATCCCACCGAGCCAGATGTTGCTGCCGCTCCTCGGGTACCACAGCGTGTTCGTAATCCTCCCCCGCCACGGCCCGAATCGCCTCCACCGAATCCCAAAACAGGATCGTGATGAACTCCGTCTCCTCGCCAACCGGCCGCCGCAGCACCGTACACCCTCGATATCCCGCCATCTGGCTTAGCCCAGGAAGCGGCTCCGGTTTCAGCATCCCTTCATAAGCATCCGCATGTCCCGGTTTCGCAACCCCGTGCCATACCCGTGCAATCATTGCTTCCTCCGTATGGATAAAATCCTGCACCCTGTACCCTGTTCCCGCCCCCCGGCCGCACCGCAACTTTTGCCTCTGTTAGCGATCTAATCAACAGAGGACTGATTTCATATGCCAAGGCTTAGAACAATATTTACAACAGCCCTGGCGGCTCTGTTCGCTCCGGCCCTTTTTGCTTTGGATACCCAGACTGCTCCGGCCCCAACGAACCCTGCCGTGCCAGGGACGCTCAACTATATCGAAGGATCGGCGAACCTCGATGGCCAGACCATCGCCAACAACGCCATCGGCAACGCAACTCTCTCGCCCGGCCAGGTTCTCTCCACCGCCACCGGCCGCGCTGAAGTCCTGCTGACTCCCGGCATTTTCCTGCGCCTCGGCCATAACAGCGCGGTGAAGATGGTTTCCCCGGACATCACCAACACCGTGGTGAGCGTCGAACGCGGCCGCGCCACTGTCGAGGTGGACCAGCTCTTCAAGGAAAACGATATTCATGTGCTGGAAGATCATGTGCCAGTTCAACTTGTCCAGACAGGTCTTTACGAGTTCAATGCCGACCAGGGAACCGTGATGGTCTTCCAGGGCAAGGCCGCCATCGACAAAGGACGCGGCCACTGGGCGACCATTAAGCCCAAACACATCGTCAATGTCACGGCTGGTGCCGCAGCCGTGAACCCGACGAAGTTCAACCTCGACCAGCAGGAAGATACCGCTCTGCTGCGCTGGAGCAGCCTGCGTTCCGACTACCTCGCCCAGGCCAACCAGCAGATGGCCGGCGAATACGCTCCCGGCTACGCCCCCGGATGGTACTGGGATCCCTATATGTACGACTACACCTTCCTCGGCGCCTACCCGTTCTATAGTCCGTTTGGATTCGGCTATTACCCGTTTGGCTGGGGCGCAGGGTTCTACGGCGGCTATCCGGGCTACTACGGCGGAGGGTATTACGGCGGCCACGCAGTCGGCCCGCACGGCCCGGTGCACCTCCGCAACGGCGGCTTCGGCGGTCCGGCTGCAGGTACACATAGCGGCTTCCGCGGCGGCGCCTTCCGCAGCGGCGGCGAAATGGGCGGCTTCCATGGCGGTGGAGGCGGAGTTCACCTCGGCGCGGGCGGTTTTGGCGGCGGCCACGGTCACTAAACTGTCAGGCGAACTGAAAAAAGAAAACCCCATTCTGCTCCACTGGAATGGGGTCTTCTTCTGTTCGCGATCTCAACTCTTTCGCCGTTTGTCCTGCATCCACTGAACTATGCCGCCTTATCCCGCGTGGCTTCCCGTTCTCGCCTGGCTCTACATTGCGATCTGTCTGGCCTGCGCTCTCGCTTTGGCGATCCATACCCTCCTGCGCCCGCAGAAGATGGCGATCATGGGAGTGGTCTGGCCCATCACCGCCCTTTACCTGGGGCCGTTCGCAGTCTGGATGTACGGCAAAGCCTTGCCCTTCACTCGGAAGGGGCCGACTTCACCCGCAATGAAAGCCGCCGTGTCGCGCCATAAGGACGACCCACCCACGCTGTTTCAGAACAGCATCGCCGTCTTCCACTGCGGCGCCGGATGCAGTCTCGGCGACCTCATTGCCGAGTCCATTGTCCCGGCTCTGGGGATCGCCTTTGCCGGAGCCTTTGGATCGAAGCTGATCCTCGACTTTGCTTTCGCTTATATCCTCGGAATCGTCTTCCAGTACTTCACCATCGTGCCGATGCGCGGCCTCTCGTTCGGCAAAGGCATCATCGCCGCCGCCCGCGCCGACACCATCTCCATCGCGCTCTTTGAGGTCGGCATGTTTGCCTGGATGGCGGTCACTTACTATCTGGTCTTCCCCGCCCCGCATCTGGCTCCTGGCATGGCCGTCTTCTGGTTCATGATGCAGATCGCCATGATCGTCGGCACGTTGACCGCGCTCCCGGCCAACGCCTGGCTCATTCGTAAGGGATGGAAGGAAAAAATGCCGCAGCTGGATCCCTCGCAGATGCACGATCCCGGTCCCACCCATCAGGATGCAGGTTCGACTATGGCTGCCTGAGGCTGAAGACGAGGCTTACTGCGCCACCTGCAGGTCCCAGGAAAACGCCGCGCCCACGGTCGCCTGCGGAGACAATGTCACGCGATAGGTCTTCGGCCGAAGCTGCGAGGCCTGCACTTCTGCCACCACATAGGACACCACGCCGGCCTGCTGCGGCCTCAGACTCGCGGCCGTGAAGACGCTTCCCCCGGCATCGCTGATGCGAACATCCCATTGCGTCGACGCCTCGGCTGTCGGTGTCTCCAGTTCCAGCCTGACCAGGGTGGCATTCCCCAGGTGCAGAACCGACGCCGGCTGCGCTGCCCCGCGCGAACCATGTGCCGGAAGAAACAGCACGGCGGCAGCCTGCGACATCGCCTCCTGCCGGTTTGCCGACGCCCCCGGCACGGGCGCAGCGGCTTTTTCTATACCCTGCGACGGCAGTGCATTCCGGTGCTCAGGTTTGTAGGAAAAGAAAAAGAGGAGAAGAATCGCCAGCGCAAATCCCGGAACCAGAAACCGGCTCCGCAGCGACCTCAGGGAAGCTGGCCAGATCGGTTTCCGCAAATCGGATCATGACGTCGGAGGCGCTGATTCCCTCAAGTTGCAGGACCTGCGAGTATGCCTCGAACGCGGCCTGCATTCTCCCCTGCAGCAGATCGATGCTGCAGGCTCAGCGATCTTGTCCCTCGCGTCTTCCGGACGCGCCGCGCTGACTGCGATCCGCACCACCGCGGCCTTCCGCTTGCTCACACCGGCAATCGCAAACGACTGCGGCGTCGGGTCGCCCGGCAGAGTCAACCGAATCTGCGCGTTCTTCCCCGCCAGATTCGTTCGCGGAGTATGTGCGCGGCCGGTCGCGGCCGTCCAGATAACATTCGAGGTCTGTTGTATCTCAGTGATATCTAAAATCACGGCGGCGCCGGGCGGCACGCTGATCGTCAGGCGCAGGCTGGCGCCAGGCGGTATTTCCTTCTCGACCGGACTGCCTCCTGGAGATATCGTCAGGGCCGGCGGCGCGATCCGATCGGAGCCGCGCAGACTGGG
>DASXFH010000213.1:0-3317 GCA_036489655.1 Acidobacteriaceae bacterium
CAGCGGACCATGTCGGGGCTGACAGAGTGGCCCCAGTGCATGTCGCCCCAGACGGCGGCTTCGGGGTTGTACTGGAAGAACATGTGGTATTGGCCGCCCCAGAAGATGGGGCCGTTGGGGTCGTTCATCCAGTTGCGCGCGGGGAGGAGATGGTATTGGGGGCGGCGGGGGTCGTTGGCGAGGGTTGCGGAGGGGACTTCGGCGAAGGCGGGGAGGCGGCTTGTGAGTGCGAGGGCGGCGGAGCGGGTTAGGAAGTGGCGGCGGGTCAGCACGGAAACAGGGTACATCGGGAGGCAGGAGCCGGGAGTGTGGGAATTCCCGGGGCTGAAGCCCGGTTTCTTCAGGGATGCTGATTCCACGGCCTGAAGGCCGTGGCTTTCTCCGTCGTGCTGCTACGCAGCACAGAGAGGTTGGATCACGGAGAGAGCGACGTGCAGGGTGCGGGGCACACGTTACAGCTGGGAGGGAGGAGGGAGGAGCCGGGAGTTGGGAGCCGGGAGGGGGGCGCTGGGAGGGAGGAGCTGGGAGCTGGGGAATTGCCGGGGCTGAAGCCCGGTTTCTTCAGGGGCGCTGATTCCACGGCCTGAAGGCCGAGGCTTTCTCCGTCGTGCGGCTACGCAGCACAGAGAGGTTGGATCACTGGGAGAGAGCGGCGTGCAGGCTGCGGGGCACACGTTACAGCCGGGAGGGAGGAGCCGGGAGAGGAGCCGGGAGGCAGGAGCTGGGAGGGAGGAGCCGGGAGGAGGAGCTGGGAGGAGCCGGGAGTTGGGAGGCGTTTGCCGGTAGAATCGCGACTACCATGCGCAAGGGGTTTCTTCTTCTTCTGCTGTGCCTGAGTGCGGCGGGATGGGCGCAGACGCGGATCGACCCGTTTCCGCCGGGAATCGTGCATTTGACGGAAGGCTGGCGGTATCACAAGGGCGACAATCCCGCATGGGCGGATCCGCGGTTTGACGACAGCGGCTGGCAGAGGCTGGCTCCGAAACGAAACGATGACTGTACGTCCGCGTGCTGGTATCGGCTGCGGGTGGAGCTGCCGCCGCACCATGCGCCGCTGGCGTTTTTTCTGAATGCTTCCCAGGGAGTTGCCGAGGTGTATATCGACGGGCGCCGCTCGGGAGATCTACATTTCCTGCCCTGGTGGCTGGAACGAGAGTCCTCGGAACATGTGCTGGCCATTCCAGGAGACAACGGCGCGGTGGTGCTGGCGATTCGCGTCCACGTGCCGCGGGTTGCGGACGACTCCTTTGAGGCCGCGAGGATGACCGCCGAGATCGGTTCGCTGGAGGAGGCGCAACGGACGGCCGGTCTCTTTAAAGAGGACCGGCTGCTGGATTTTGTATTTTCGGGCACTGTGAACCTGGCGATCTTCCTCGCCGGGGCCGGGGTATTGCTGCTGTTCTTTGGGCAGCGGGGCCGGCGGGAGTACCTGTGGCTGGGCTTGTATCTGGTGCTGCTGGGCAGCTCGTTCGGGCTGCTGTCGGGCTCCGAGGATGCCCTGCTGCCGGGGATCGCCAACGATCTTTATGCGGACCCCGCGATCTACCTGTTCATCGTGGCCCAAATTGAGTTCACATATGCCTTCATCGGGCGGCGTTCGAACCGCGTCTGGCGCGTGTATGAAGGGCTGCTGCTGCTGGCTCCGGTGGGGGCGGTTCTGTGCGCGGCTCGAATCCTGCCGAACACCGTGTATTTCTTTTTCGAGTCGGTCATGACGCTGCCCGCGGCCATTGCACTGCCCCTGGTATTGCTGTACTGGGGCCGGAGAGGCAATCACGAGGCCCGGTTGCTGATCGTGCCCAGCCTGTTTCCGGCGGCGGGGGTGATCATCACCAATCTTCCGCAATTTGCGGGAAGCCTGGGTTGGGATGTGAGCTGGCTGACGCGTCCGATGTATCTGTGGGGCGAGGTTCGGGTTTTCGGATATGACCTGGCGGACCTGATCTTTTTGCTGGCCATCGGGGTGGTGATGTTCTTCCGCTTCAGCCGGCTGGCCGCGGAGCAGGCGAGGACCTCGGCGGAAATGGGCGCGGCGCGGGAGATCCAGCGGCAACTGGTGCCGGCGGCGCTGCCGATGGTGCCGGGGTGCGAACTGGAGGCGGTGTATCTGCCGGCGGCGGAGGTGGGGGGCGATTTTTATCAGGTGCTGCCGCAGCCGGATGGCTCGTCGCTGATTGTGGTGGGGGACGTGAGCGGCAAGGGGTTGAAGGCGGCGATGACGGGCGCGCTGGCGATCGGGTCGCTGCGAACGCTGGCGGCCGAGGTGGTGTCACCGGCGATGCTGCTGACGCGGCTGAATCAGCAGTTGGTGGCGGCACAGCAGGGAGGGTTCATTACCTGCCTGTGCGCCTCGGTGGCGGCGGACGGAAGGATCGCGCTGGCGAACGCAGGGCATCTGCCGCCGTATCGCAACGGCGAAGAGCTGGAACTGGAAGCGAGTTTGCCTCTGGGCATCCGGGAGGGCGAGAGGTACGAGCAGACCACTCTGGAGCTGGATGCGGGGGATCGGATCACGCTGCTGACGGATGGGGTGGTGGAGGCGCAGTCGGCGTCGGAGGAGTTGTTTGGTTTCGAGCGGACACGCGGGCTGAGCCGGGATTCGGCTGCGTCGATCGCGGCGGCGGCGCAGCGGTTTGGGCAGCGGGACGACATCACGGTGCTGACGCTGACGTTTGTTCCGGCGGCGGTCGTGCAGGCTTAGTGGGCTTCTGACAGCCTTAGCCGACGGGCGCGGGTTTGGGGCGCTCCCAGGGCTGGAGGATGCGGACCGAAGCCATGCCTGCTGCCGTGGCGGACTGGATGCCCATCTGGGTGTCTTCGAAGACGAGGCAGGATTCGGGGGGAACGCTGAGCTTTTTTGCGGCGAGGAGGAAGGGCTCGGGGTCGGGCTTGGAGTGGGTATAGTCGCCGGCGCAGACGAGGACGTCGAATTTGTCTCCGAGGTGGAGGGCGCGGAGCGAGGCAGTGACCGATTCGCGCGTGGATCCGCTGACGACGGCGAAGGGGATGCGGCGGTGCTCTGCTTCGATCTGCTCGAGGACTTCGGGGACCGCGGTGAGTTGGGGAAGGAGCTCGTAGTAGAGGTTCTCTTTGCGGTGCGCGACTTCTTCGACGGGCATGGAGAGGGCGTGGCGGTCGTTGAGGGTGGCGATGATGCGGGTGACGGGCCATCCGCCCCAGGCGTAGAAGAGGTCTTCGGGGAAGTCGTTGCAGCCGTATTCGGCGAGGGCCTGCTTCCAGGCGAGGTAGTGGAGGGGCATGGAGTCGGCGATGGTGCCGTCCATGTCGAAGAGGTAGGCGCGGAAGGGGCCGGGGGG
>DASXFH010000223.1:0-9526 GCA_036489655.1 Acidobacteriaceae bacterium
GAATCGTCCCCGCAAGAAGCGAGTTCTGAGTGCGGATGCCCGCGCGCGCATCGCCGCCGCCCAAAAGCGGCGCTGGGCAAAACAGAAAGCAGCGCAGGGCGCCAAGAAGCAGTAGACAACCGATTCCGGATTCGAAGCCGTCGCTGGAGCGGCCGGGGCAAAAGGTGTTACGGGCGCAGTATCTTGGCGCACGAAGGCTCTTTGTGTCTCAGGCCGTTTCTCCGATCTATATTCAGAGAGCCGCCTGGCGATGGAAGAGGCTGGTCCAATGACTCCGCTCATCGTCTGGCGAGGGTTTGCCGGGGCTTGCGGTTTCATTTTGCCTGGCTGGAGCGTGGATCTGCGCGCGGACTCCCGAGTCATGCCATGGCTTCGGGCGGCTGTTCCTTGTGCCTCCGTCAGGTGCCTAAAGGGGGGCCCCCCCTTTGAGGGCCTCAACAACTACCCTGTTTTCAATTAGCGGAGGGTAATACCTTTTGGGTATTACCCTCCTGCCATGCACCATTCCTGGAGCAGCCGCTTTTTCTACTTCCTGAGATAGGCGTCTGTTCCGGCAATCCAGTCGGCGCGGGGCGGCGTGAAGATATCAAGGTCGACCGTGTCTTCCAGCGCTTCGGCCTGGTGCGGCATGTGGGAAGGGATGACCAGAACCTCACCGGCCGCCACCGTAATAACCTGACCGTTACCCATGGTGAAGCGCAGAGCGCCTTCGAGGATATAGGTGATCTGCTCGTTCTCGTGGCTATGCTCGGGGACCACGGCGCCTTTGCGCAGCAGCACGCGCGCCAGCATGGCTCGTTCGCCGCAGACGAACTGACGGTCAATGAGGGGATTGAGGTGTTCGAGCGGCATCTTTTCGAAGTCGATGTACTGCAGGTCATTTTGCCGGGACAAAATCGCCTCCGTGCGCCAGCCACTCTCCGATCTGCGGCCGTTGCGCCTGCACTATCATAGGGCCCATGGAAACGGGACTGAAAGGCCGGGTTGCGATCGTCGCAGGATCGAGCCAGGGAATCGGGCGGGCGACCGCGTTTGCCTTTGCCGCTGAAGGCGCATCTGTGGCTCTTTGCGCCCGGCGCGAAGCCGAGCTGGAGAAGACGGCTGCCGAGATCCGCAGCCGGCATGGGGCAGAGGTTTTCACCCGAGCGTTCGACGTGGCCGATGATGGGGCGGTACGGGCGTTCGTCGCGGCAGTACACGAACGCTTTGGCCGCGTGGATATCTGCGTACCCAACGCCGGCGGACCGCCGGCCAAGCCTTTTCTGGATACCACCCTGGAAGAATGGGAGCGCGCCTGGCAGCTGAACCTGCGCAGCGCCATCGTCTTCGCCCAGGCCGTGCTTCCGCTTATGCAGAAGCAGCACTGGGGGCGCATCGTCACTCTGACGTCGTACACGGTGAAGCAGCCGGTGCCGGAGCTGATCCTGTCGAACACGATTCGCGCCGGCATGCTGGGGCTGGTACGCTCTCTGGCCGGGCAGTTTGGACGCGACGGCATCACGGTGAACAATGTGGGCCCGGGGTTCACAGACACCGATCGCTCGCGGAGCCTGATCGAGGGCAGGGCGGCGAAACGCGGTGTGCCGGTGGAGCAGGTGCAGCGCGAACTGGAGCAGGAGATCCCGATTGGCCGGATGGCGACTCCGGAAGAGGTGGCCGCGACGATCGTGTGGCTGGCTTCGGCGCCGGCCGCCAGCATCACCGGGCAGACGATTCTGGTGGATGGGGGGAGCTACAAGGGGATTTAGCGAAAGGGATTCCGAATATGTAGTTTCCCGATGGACTGCCCATCCTGCATGTCTTCGGAATAGAGGATCCTGCAGCCGGCGCCGATGGCAGACGCTAATACAAGCGAGTCATCGATGTGATATCCGAATCGCTCCGCCAGCTTAAGCGCTTGCTCATGGACCTCGACGGTCAGGGAGAGCGGAGGTCCACACAATTCCCGGATCGCCGAAAGAGCTGTGGCGATCTCGTTCCAGGACAGGTTCAGCTTCCGTCGGGCGACGGCAACCAGTTCGTTCAGCACCTGGACGCTGACCAGGCCTCCGGACAGCAGAAGTTCCTCGGCCACAGCTGTGCGACGGTCTTCCCGCACCAGGGTGTAGATGAGAACGCTGGTGTCGAGGAACGCGCCAGACGGGAATGCTTCAGCGGGGAATGCGTCAGCGGGCATTCGCCTCGCCACGATCAAAATGGAAGCCGGGGGGCAGTGGGCGACGAAGCGATCGCAGCCGCTCGATGGCTCTTTCCCTGCTCCGATCGTGAGCAATCTCAAAACGCCCGCGATCGATAATGTTCACTTCGATCTGGTCGCCCTCTTTCAGAGCGAGCGCCTCGGTCACGGCAGCGGGCAGTCGGATGGCAAGGCTGTTACCCCATTTGGCGACACGCATCGAACGGCTCCTGGATATACATCCAACAGAAGTATATCATTGGCCGCTCTAGCCGGCATCCGACCTCTTGTAGGGGGTCCGGATCCAGTGGCGGGCCTCATTCAGGGCTCCGGCGGTATTGTCATTGGTCTGCAGGGCCTCACGGTATTCCTGAATGGCGCGATCCCGCTGGCCGGTGAGATCGAAGATCTTGCCGATGGCAACGTGGCTCCAGACCTCGGTCCACTTTGGCTCATCGTCTCCGTTGAGAGCATCCCGATAGGAATTCACCGCCGCCTGGTAATTGCGCATGTTAAACAGCAGTTCGCCGATTCGGTAGCTGGCCAGCGAGCTTTGGGGATTGGACTTGAGCGCCTTCTGATACTCGGCGAGGGCTCCGGCGGAATCGCCCTGGGCTGCCAGTTGCTGGCCCTTCAGAATCGCCACGCGCACCTCAAGGTCCGGCGTGGTTTTGAGCACCCAGTTGTCCGGATCGATGATGACGCGGCGGGGGCGGCCGAAGGTATCGATCACATATTGCGAATCCGTGCCGACTACATCGACGCGTTTGTCGATGGTTTTGCCTTCGGTTTCCACACGCAGGTCGACCGGCATATTGAACAGATCCATGTCGCCCTGGATTTCGCCGATGGTCCGGAATCCTTTGTTGTTTCCGAGGCGGTAGACCGCGTATTTATCGGTGAACTCCGGGGCGCCGGTGCCGTCCAGCCACTCCGCAAAGAAGGGGGTGAGCTGCTGCTGGGACTGGGCTTCGGCGAGGCGCTCGAATTCATCGGTTCGAATGCCCTTGTCTTTGTACTCCGTATTGACGGCGCGGAGAATCTTGTCGAAGCTGTCCTCACCGACCTCCCAGCGGAGCATATGGAAGACCAGCGCGCCTTTCTCGAGGGTCATCGACTGGAACTGGGGCGAATAAGCGGGCAGCGTGCCGGCGCTGGAGAGCGGGATGGTGTCATAGGCGAGGGCACCCGCCGAAACATCCCCGATTGCCGTTTTCAGGGCGCCGGCGCCGGCATCGTCTTCCAGGTACATGAGCTCCGCGTAGCGCGACATGCCATTGGTGATCCAGGCGTCGTTGAGGGTCGCCGGACTGACCTGGCTGCCCCACCACTGATGGGCAATGGTGTTGGCGAGCAAACGGAAATCGCTCCGATTGCCAATGTGCGATCCGGCCACCGCCGCAATTTCCGGAGCCCAGAAGGCCGGCACCGTATCGTCCGGCAGCTCCACTACATTCAGCTGTGTGGACTCCGGAATGCCAAAGGTGCTGGTGAAGTAGGCAAATTCGCGCAGCGCGGTTCCGGCGTAATCGGCGGCAGCGGCTTTGTGAGCTGCGGTGACGTAGACGTGGATATTCGGGGCGGCTCCGGAGACAGGCGGCTCAAATTTGCCGGCAATGATGGTTCCCGGGAAGCCGGGACGATCCCAGCGAAAGTCCCATTCCTCTTCGCCGTTGCCGGAGGGCTTCGGCATCCCCTGGCTTCCGCTGCCGATCACGCGATACCCGGACGGGGCCTTGATGTGGATGTCGGCGGTGAAGCGATCGGTCATGTAGCCGGCCATGGGGAACCAGCGCGCCGCGTAGAGCAGATAGGTGATGGGGTCGCCGACATAGGCCAGCTTCAGGCCTTCGACCGGGCCGCCTTCCCCGTTCTCCAGGTCGCCGGAGTAATGGAAGGTCCAGGTTACGGGCTGTCCTTTGGGCAAAGGAGCGGAAGGGGTGACCACCAGCGTCGCATTGGGGCCGCGCGTGCCGTTCAAATTCGCGCCGGCGGCATCCGTGACCTTATCGACGCGCAGGGCTCCATGGAGATCGAAGACCGCCGTCGGCAGGTTCTCCAGAGGGGTAAAGGTCACCTGGGCGGTGGCATCCAGCGTGTGGTCGGTGGGACGAATTTCCGCGTCGATCGTATAAGCGGTGATATTGAGTGTGGGTTTGGGGGCGACGTTCTGCGCCGCACAAAACGGGGAGATCGAGCCAGCCACTGCCGCAAGAAAGATTCCCAGGACAAAAGTCCCTGCAAAATGCGGCCGGCGGCGCCAGCCCAACCCGCAATCGATCCTGAATGTCCTCATGGAATCCAAGCCTGTCCCTCGTTCTTCGATCGTTCCCTCATCTTCTGGCAGGTTACCTGCGCCACACGCTCGATGGCACTCTGCTCGCTGCGGAGCATCTGGCTTACACGGCGCAGGCTGGCCTGCATCCGGGCCCGAGCCTCTTCGTTCTCCAGCAGCAATCTCAGGTGTGAGACGACCTGATCGGCGGTAAAGTCACCCTGAATCAGCTCCGGTACGATGCGTTTTCCCGCAATCAGGTTCACCATGGCCACGTGAGGCACATCCACCACCCGCTTTGCGATGGCATAACTAACGGGTGAAATCCGGTATACCACGACAAAGGGGTTGCCGATGAGGGCAGCCTCTACGGTCGCGGTCCCGCTGGCGACCATGCTGGCCCGGGCATGGTGCAGGGTCGCCCGGGCATCGTCCACAAAGACCATACGCGGGGCGCTGGCCTGTTGCCTGAGCAACTCTGCCAAGAGCCGCCGGATGTGATCGCGCTGCGGTGCGGTGAGGGTCGGGGCGAGGGGAATCAGGAACTCGGCATTCTCCCCCAGGAGGGCGGCGGCTCGAACCATCTCCGGGAGGTTCAGGCGGACTTCTTTGCCCCGGCTCCCGGGCAGTACCCCGATCCAGGTCTTTGCCGGATCCAGGCCAGCCTGGCGGGCAAATTCCTCGCGGCTGACGGCGGGCGGGGGCAGCTCCGCCAGGGGATGGCCGACAAACTCTGCCTCCACGCCGCGATCCTGATAGAACCGTTCCTCGAAGGGGAAGATGGTGAGCATTCGATCGACGTAGCGCTGCACGCTGCGGATGCGGTATTTCTTCCAGGCCCAAAGTTGCGGGCTCACGAAGTAGATGACGGGAACGCCCTGCCGTCGAAGGCGCCGCGCCAGCGACAGGTTCACATCGGGAAAGTCGATCAGGACGGCGACATTCGGTTTGTGTTGCGCAATTGAGCGGCGCAGGCGGCGGTACTCGCGATAAATGCGGGGCAGGTGGCGTACCACCTCGGTGATGCCCATGACGGCCACGTCCTCGGCGCGCACCACAGGCTGAAAGCCGAGAGCTTCCATCCGGCGGCCGCCCAGGCCGAAGAACTCTGCCTCGGGGCACAGCTGCCGCAAAGCCGCGATCAGAAGCGTGCCGTAGTGCTCGCCGCTGGCCTCTCCCGCGGAAAGAAAGATTTTTGGCGTGGCCAATCTAGTCCGTTCCCACCGCCAGCGAAGGCGTTAATCCGGTTCCCGGCTCGCCCGCTTCCTGATCCTTGTACTGGAGCTGATAGAGCTTCCAGTAGATCCCGTGGAGGGCGAGCAATTCCTGGTGCGATCCCATTTCGCGCAGTTGCCCTCGATGCATCACCAGGATGACGTCGGCCCGCTGCACTGTCGAGAGACGGTGCGCGACGACCACGGAGGTCCGGCCCTCCACCATCCGCTCCAGGGCGGCGCGAACGCGAAACTCCGTCTCGGTATCGACGCTGGAAGTGGCCTCATCGAGGATGAGAATGCCGGGCCGGTGGGCAAGCGCTCGCGCAAAGTTGATGAGCTGCTTCTGACCCGTGGAGAGGCCTGCGCCCCGTTCGCGCAACGGCTCCTGGTAACCGCCCGGGAGCGAGCGGATGAAATCGTCGACATTGACCTGTTCGGCGGCGAGGTACATGTCTTCGTCGGCAATTCCTTCTGTGCCGAGACGGATGTTGTCCTGCACGGTGCCGCTGAAGAGGAAGGGGTCCTGCAGCACGACACCGAAGCGCTGCCGCAGGGCGGTCAGATCCTGTTCGCGCACATCGACGCCGTCGATCAGGATCTCTCCATGCTGGACGTCGTAAAAGCGCATCATGAGGCTGGTGATGGTGGTCTTCCCTGCCCCGGTGTGGCCGACAATCGCCGCCGTCTGGTGCGGGGAGAGGCTGAAGGAGACGCCTCGCATCACCCACTCGATTTCGCCCATGGCCTCCAGTTCCGCCGTTGAGGCAGCGGCGACGGCTGCCTGCGTCTCGGGGTCCAGGCGCTGGTAGGTGAACCATACGTTGCGGAACTCAATTCGGCCCGACCCGTCGCCCTTTTTGGGGTTCTCGGGGGAAACGATCTCCGGCGGGGTATCCAGCAGCTTGAAGACGCGCTCGCTGGCCGCCATGGCCGCCTGCAGGATGTTGTATTTCTCCGACAGGTCCTGAATGGGCCGGAAGAAGCGCTGCGCGTATTGAATAAAGCCGACGAGGGTTCCCAACAGCACGGCGTGGCGCAGGACGCCGCCGCCGCCCACCCAGATAATGAGCGCAATGGCGAGGGAGCTGAGGAATTCGACCACCGGGTAATAGAGCGCGTAGGCCATGATGTTGTCTTTGTAGGCCTCGAGGTGGACCCGGTTCACGGCAGAAAAATCGCGAAAAGCGCGCTCCTCGCGATTGAAGAGCTGCACCAGCGACATTCCCGATACATATTCCTGGGTGAATGCGTTGATGCGGGCAATCGCGACCCGGATACGCCGGTAGGAATCCCGCACATATTTGCGGAAGATGCGGGTGGCGACCAGGATCAGGGGCAGGACGGAAAATGCGACCAGGGCCAGCCACCACTCCATGCGGATCATCACAAAGACGATTCCCGCCAGCACAAATACGTCCTCGAAGATGGCGAAGACGCCGGAGGTGAACATTTCGTTGAGAGCGTCGACATCGGTGGTGAGGCGCGTGACCAGGCGGCCGACCGGGTTGCGATCGAAAAAGCCGATGTGCATTCGCTGCAGGTGGCGGAAGATCTGGCTGCGCAGATCGAACATCACCTTTTGTCCGGTCCACTGCATCAACCAGGTTTGGGTGGCCTCCAGCACGTAACTGAAGATCAGGGCTCCGAGCCAGATCAGCGTCAGCTCAGTAATGCCGGTCCAGGCGCCGCCGTTGGCGTAAGGGGCGAGCCAGTGAGCCACCCAGGGATGTCCCTGGACGCCCAGGGCCGC
The DNA here is from genome assembly GCA_036489655.1 of Acidobacteriaceae bacterium. Lineage (GTDB taxonomy): Bacteria > Acidobacteriota > Terriglobia > Terriglobales > Acidobacteriaceae > Palsa-343. The sequence goes on from DASXFH010000223.1 coordinate 7,419, forward strand.
CGCGGCCGCCCTGGACGCCGGGGTTTTCTGCACGGCCGGCGTGAGATAGAGGTCCACCGCCACCATGGTCAGGTAGGGGCCCAGCACATCGGCGGCGGCCTTGAGCACAATGGCCACAATGGAGACGATCGCTGCCCATTTGTACGGAAACAGATAGCGGATGAGGCGCGCCATCAGGCGGCTGTCATAGGCCTTGCCGACAATGTCGTCATCCTGTTGTCCGGTGGAGGGGCGGGCCCCCTGCTTCGGATCGGCATGGGTTCGCTGGGAAGGACCGGGACGGGATGAACGTTCGGAATCCGGCATGAATCGCTCTCTCCCATCTTACCGGCAGGGCGACCGGGAGGCGTCCAAGCCGCGCCATTGGGGAGCGCCTCGGAGCCGGAGGATGGCGGATGCGGGTGGCTCCCCATGGTTTGCTGCCGGCCCGGCTTCCATGCTTGACATCTTTCGCGCGAGCAAGCAAACTTCGCCTACAGGCAAAGTGCCGCCGAAAGCGCCGCGATTCGCAAAGCGAGGAAGGGCATTTGACAGGACAGCCGGAAAAGCGCGTGACCTACACTCTGGATTCCTCGCTGGACAGCGTGAACAAAGTCGAGCAGACCGCCGAACAGATGGCTCGGAAGGCGGGGGTGGACGAGGATGACATCTTCCGTATTTCGATGGCGGTTCGCGAAGCGGCGGTCAACGCGGTGCTGCACGGAAATGCGTACGATCCAGATAAGAGAATGACTGCCAGCTTTGAGAATACGGGCTCGGATCTGGTCATCCGGATCACCGACGAAGGCAAAGGCCTCGACCCCGCCACCCTCCCCGATCCTCTCGCCCCGGAGAATCTGCTGCGCGGCTCGGGCCGCGGCATCTTCCTCATCCGCTCCTTTATGGATGAGGTACACTTCAGGCAAACGCATCCCGGAACCGAGCTGACGCTGATCAAACATCTGGGAGCCGCTCCAACCGGCGCCTAATTTCCGCACCATTTCCAAGGAGGAACTTGTCGTGAGCATGAAAATCAGTACCCGTCAGGTGGACGGGGTGACGATTCTGGATCTCGGCGGTCGGATCACCCTCGGCGAGGGAAGCGTGCAGTTGCGTGATTCGGTCCGCGACCTCCTGGCCAAAGGCCAGAAGAAGATTCTTCTCAATCTGGGCGACGTGAACTACATCGACAGCTCGGGCATCGGCGAGTTGGTCAGCGCTTACACCACCGTCCGCAACCAGGGCGGGGAGCTGAAGCTGCTGAACCTGACCCGCAAGGTGCACGACCTGCTGCAGATCACCAAGCTCTACACCGTGTTCGATGTGAAGGACGACGAGGCCAGCGCGATCGCTTCCTACGCGCGCGCCTGAATCTCAGCGCGTTCCTGCGAAAAAGGCTGCCGTCCGGCAGCCTTTTTCTGTTTGCGCCCTACTTTTCTGTCAGCCCCCGCTCCTTCAGCATGGCCCCAATCTGCGGAGCCCGTCCCCGCCAGGCTTCGTACATCTTCTCCAGATCCTCGGTGTTGCCGCGCGAGAGCACCATTTGCCGGAAACGATCGCCGTTGGCCCGGGTCAATCCACCGTGTTCCTCGAACCACTGGTACGCGTCGTCGTCCAGCATCTCCGTCCACTGGTACGCGTAGTAGCCGGCGGAATAACCATTGGCCCAGATGTGCAGGAAGTAGGTGGAGCGGTAGCGCGGGGGAACATCGGGCAGCGCCACATGCGACTTCTCCAGCGCTTCTTTCTCGAACGCATCGACATTTTGCAGGGGCGCGCCGGCCGGCAGTGTATGCCACTGCATGTCCAGCATGGAGGCCGCCAGCAACTCCGCGAGAGAGTAGCCCTGGTTGAAGTCCCGCGCCTTCCGCATCTTTTCTGCGAGCTCCGCGGGCATGGGCGCACCCGTTTTGTAGTGCTTCGCATAGTGCGCAAACACCTCAGGATCCGTGGCCCAGTGCTCATTGAACTGCGAGGGGAACTCGACGAAGTCCCGGGGCACATCCGTCCCCGACAATGTCGGGTATTCCACGTTGCTCAGCATTCCGTGGAGTGCATGGCCGAATTCGTGGAACATCGTGCGCACGTCGTCGGAGCTGATAAGCGCCGGCTCTCCGGGTGCGGGCTTC
>DASXFH010000235.1:0-5370 GCA_036489655.1 Acidobacteriaceae bacterium
CGGCGGCCTTCGCCGGCCATGTAGTAGGCAGTGTCGATGGCCTCCTGCACGTCGCCGCGGGTCTCGCTGAGGACTTTGCCCATTTCGCGGGTCATCTCGCGGGCGTACTGCTCCTTGCGCTGGGTGAGGATCTCGCCGGCCTTATAGAGGATTTCGGCGCGCTTGGGCGCGGGCGTGAGGCGCCAGGTCTTCCAGGCCTCGGTGGCGGCGGCGACAGCGTCGTCGATGTCTTTGGAGCCGGAGGACTGGAATTCGCCGACGATGTCCTCGGAGTTAGCGGGATTGATGTTGAGGAAGGTTTTGCCGGTGTGGCTCGGGACCCATCGGCCGCCGATCAGATTTTTGTATTGCTTGTGGGACACGGAAATCTCCTTGAGACGAAACACTCAAGGATAGCCGAAAGAGCGGGTGGGGAAGAAGCGGGTAGGTATAGTGCGGCTGGCTCAAACCCGGTTAGCGATCTCTGGTTGGGGGGTGATGCCCTGGGATTGGTTGGAATCCCACATCTCAAGATCGAGACCCTTCGGCAAGCTCAGGGCCGGTTGTGGGACGTCCGATATCTTTTTGGTGTTGGGTTTGGTGCGGTCGTGGAAATATGGGCCGCGCGCGCACGCTTGCTGTCTGCTGGCCTTACAATAAGGGCGAGCCTTCAAGAAAAGTCTAAGCATTCATGTCATCGAACGGTTATCAGTCGCGTCCTTCGCGATCGCACAGTCTGCGCTCGCTGTTCAGTGTCTTTTCCAGTGACCTGGCCATCGACCTGGGTACGGCCAACACGCTTGTGTATGCGGCGGGCAAGGGCATTGTGGTCAATGAGCCCTCGATTGTCGCCATCAATAAAAATACCGGCGAGGTGGAAGCGGTCGGCAAGGAAGCCAAGGAGATGCTGGGACGCACTCCGGGCAACATCGTCGCCATCAAGCCGATGAAGGACGGCGTCATCGCCGACTTCAAGGTCACCGAGAAGATGCTGAACTACTTCATCCAGAAGGCGCACAACCGCAAGATGATGGTGCATCCGCGGATCGTGATCGGCGTGCCTTCGGAGATCACCCAAGTGGAAAAGCGCGCAGTCGAGGACTCGGCCTATCGCGCCAAGGCCAGCGAAGTGTTTCTGGTGGAGCAGGCGATGGTGGCCGCGATCGGCGCGGGTCTGCCGATTACCGAGCCCTCGGGCAACATGGTAGTGGACATCGGCGGCGGGACCACGGATATCGCAGTGATTTCGTTGTCGGGAATTGTGTATTCGCGCTCGGTGCGCATGGCCGGGAACCAGATGGACGAGTCCATCATGAACTACCTGAAGCGGAAATATAACCTGCTGATCGGGGAGCGGACGGCGGAGCAGATCAAGATTGAAATCGGGTCGGCGTATCCGCTGGACAAGCCGCTGACCATGGAGATCAAGGGACGGAACCTGATCGAGGGCGTGCCCAAGACGATTTCCATCGAAGACAGCGAGATCCGCGAGGCTTTGGGCGAATCGATCTCGACCATCATGAATGCGATTCGCGTGGCGCTGGAACGGACGCCTCCGGAGCTGAGCGCGGACATCAGCGACCGCGGCATCGTGCTTACCGGCGGTGGCGCGCTGATCAAGAACCTCGACAAGCGGATTCGCGAAGAGACCGGGCTGCCGGTATCGATCGCCGACGATCCTCTGGCCAGTGTTGTGCTTGGTACGGGAAAGATGCTGAGCGACTTCCGTCTTCTGCGCAAGATCAAGATCGACTAGCATTGAGAGTGTCTACGCCGGGGAACGAACGGTTGTGAATCGACGGCGGCGGACACCCGAGGAGTAGCCCGGCAAAGGCCGCACCATCCCCATGGAATCCTTTTTCAGCCGTTACAAGAATGCACTGGTGCTGCTGCTGGTGCTGGTTTTGCAACTGCTGGCGCTGGCGGTGCAGGCGAAGCGTCCCTCCCGGGACGCGGCCGATCCGGAGGCGGTCAGCCTTCTCCGCTATGCCGTGGTCTCAGTGATTGCGACGCCGGAGAAGCTGCTGCACAACACCGGCCTGTGGTTTCACGATGTATGGTTCGGATACCTCGACCTGGTGCACGTGCGGCGCGACAACACCGCGCTCAAGGATGAAATCGAGCGGCTGCGGCTGGAGCAGGCCAGCGTGGTTGAGGACGCGCGGCAGGGACAGCGGCTGCAGCGGCTGCTGGGTTTCAAGGAACACTACATTTATCAGACAGTGCCGGCCCAGGTGATCGGAACGGCGGGGACGGATCAATCGGGCATCGTCTACATCGACAAGGGATCGAACGACGGACTGAAGCAGGATATGCCGGTGGTGACGGGAGATGGCATCGTGGGGCGCATCCGCGACGTCTTTCCATCGACCAGCCAGCTGATGCTCATTTCGGATCCGACCAGCGGAGTCGGTGTCATTCTGGAAACGACGCGCACCCGGGGGGTTTTGAAGGGCGGCACGTTCGGCGAGGTGAAGGTGATCAACATCTCTCCCGACGACCGCATCAAGGCGGGAGACAAGATCATCACCAGCGGAGGAGACCAGATCTTTCCCCGGGGACTGCCGGTGGGGACGGTGGAGCGCGTGGTTCCCGACCCGGATCGCGACCCTCTGCTGGACGTGATGGTGCGGCCCGCGGCCAATCTTTCGCAGTTGGAAGAGGTTCTGGTGATTACCGGCATGGGCAATGTCGCTTCGTCTCAGGAGGCGAAGGACCTGGCGGAGAGCGAGGCGGAGGGTGAAGCGGCGCAGAAGCGAGCTTCCGACATCCTTTCGGAGCGGCTGCCGAGCCGTCTCGATCCGACCGCGCCTGCGGACACCAATCCCGCTCAGAATGCTGACAATACTGGACTTATCGGCCGTCCGCCGCAGCCGCCGAGCCCCCTGCATCCGGACGGGTTCAGCCCGGGCATGACGCCTCCGGCGGCGGAGCTGACTCCCGGACAACGGATTGTGCCGGTGAAGAACGGAGCGGAAGATCTTCCGCCTAGCCGGGCGCGCGCTGTCACTCCGGCGGCGGCTCCCGCCAATGCAGCATCTTCGGGCATGGCCAAGAGCGGAGGGGCGGCTCCTCGCCCACCCGCCGCAGCTGCCGGAGCGGCGAGGGCAACTGTGTCGCCGCGCACGGGCGTCGAGAGCAGGCCGGCGGTCGCCGGTGAGGTTCCCGCCGGCCCGGCTGTGACGCATCGGCCCGCGGTTGCGGTTCCGGGGACCTCGGCGTCAGCGGCTCAACCCACTCCTCTGAAGCCGGACGTGAAGACCCATGTCATTGTGGACGGTCCCGAGGTTCGGACTCCAAGGCCCAATTCCGGTTCCGGAGAAAGCCCCAGGCCGGCCGCGAGCGCCGCACCGGCATCGACCACGCCGAATACCCATCCGCCCAAGGCCGTGACGCCGGTCCGGAGATCGCCGATGCTGGTGCCCGATGACGGCAGCCGGCCGCCGGCGGAGGCGAGGCCGAAGAAGCCGGCTGCGCCCCAGCCTGCGGCTCCGCAGGGGCGGGGAGTTTAGCTTATGGCGCTGATGGCTTCGACGCGGCGTGAGGCGGAAGATCGCTCGTACCCTCTCCTGATCTACATTTTGACTCCGGTGCTGGCGCTGGGGCTGCAGTCGCTGGTGACGCTGCACTTTGCCCGCTTCGGCATGCTCGATCTGCCGCTGATGGTGGTGATCTACTTCGCCATGTCGCGGCGCAACCCGGTCACCGCCACCATTGGCGGCGCGTTGATGGGCATTCTGCAGGATGCGCTTACCCATCAGCCGATCGGCGTCTTCGGCCTCGCCAAGGCCTTCATCGGTTACCTTGCGGCCTCGCTGGGCGTCAGAATCGATACCGAAGCTCATGGAACCAGGCTGGTGCTTACGTTTCTCTTCGTGATGCTGCACAATGGCATCGATTGGGTGCTGGTCCGCCACCTGCTGGCCCTGCCGATGGCGTGGAACTGGCTGACGGAGCTTCTGCGGGCGGCGATCAACGCATTGATCGCGGTGGTTCTATTTGCATTGCTGGATCGTGCGAGGTCACGCGAATGAGTCTCTGGAACCGTTTCTTTCCACGACACCGGGAACAGGATGCACGCGACCTTCTGGAGAAGGAAGGCGAGCTGCCGGCAATCAAGCTGACCATCTTTCAGTACGTCATCGTGGCGGTGATGGCGGTGCTGATCTTCGGACTCTGGCGGCTGCAGGTGGTGAATGCGGAGAGCTGGCACGCGCTGGCCGAGGCCAACCGTATCCGCAAGGTGCCGATCCTTGCGCCGCGGGGGCAGCTCTTCGACCGTGATGGACGGCTGCTGGTGGACAACTATCCGTCGGTTTCATGCTTCCTGGTGCGCGAGCAGGGACACAGCCTCGAGCCCGACCTGCCGCTCATCGCGCGCGGGCTGCATATGACGGTGGACGAGATCCAGGCGATCCTGAAGAAGTACCGCACGGCTCCGAAGTATCAGCCGCTGCCGCTGAAGCAGGACATCACGCCGGACGAGCAGGAGTTCATCGAAGCGCATCGCGACGAGATGCCGGAGCTGGAGACGGTGGACGAGCAGCGGCGGCTCTATCCCAAGGATGGGTTCGCGGCCAATCTGATCGGATATGTGGGTGAAGTGAGCGAGGAGATGCTCAACGATCCCCGCTATGAGTACTACGAGCCGGGCGACGTGGTGGGCAAGTCGGGAGTCGAAGAGGCATACGATGCCCTGCTGCGCGGGCAGGACGGCTCGCGCGACGTGCTGGTCGACAGCCATGGACGCGAAGTAGGCAAGCTGGGAATCGAGCGATCGAAGCCGGGGCAGAGCCTGCGGCTTACCATCGATATGGATATCCAGCGCGCAGCGGAGAATGCGATGGGCGACCGCGAGGGCGCGGTTGTGGCGCTGGACCCGCACACCGGCGAGGTGCTGGCCATGGTCAGCCGGCCCACGTTCGACCCGAATGCCTTTGCGGTGAGGATCGGCCGCGAAGAGTGGAACAAGCTCATCACCGATCCGGCTCACCCGCTGCTGAACAAGGCGATCCAGGCGCAATCGCCTCCGGGCTCGACCTTCAAAATCATCATGTCGGTGGCCGGGTTGCAGGCCGGCGTGGCGCAGAATCTCAAGGTGGATTGCCAGGGCGGCGCGACGTTCTACGGGCACTTTTATGCCTGCGACCGCCATCACGGCGAAGTCGACATCCATAACGCCATTCCTTATTCATGCGATACCTACTACTACACGCTGGCCGTGAAGCTGGGCATCGATACCATCGCCAAATACGCCCATGAACTGGGCCTCGGCCAGAAGACGGGAATCGATCTGCCGGATGAAATCACCGGCGTCATGCCGTCGACGGAGTGGAAGCTGAGGAACTTCCACGAGAAGTGGTTTGCCGGGGAGACGGTTTCGGTGGGCAT
>DASXFH010000253.1:0-18708 GCA_036489655.1 Acidobacteriaceae bacterium
CGCCACCGTGCTGCGCGTGGTCCGCGCCCTGGGACTTCGGCTTTCGGCCACGCCCGCTCGCACGCACGCCTGACGTTCGGCAGCGATCGGCCTCCGCAGCCGCTCCTTCGTTCCGGCGTTACACTTCGTCTGTGGGGGGGCAGCATGATTACCATCCTCGGCGCAGGCGGCGTCATCGCGAATCATCTCACTCCACTGCTTGCTGGGCAGAAGCGGCCGTTTCGGGTGGTCAGCCGCAGAGCACGGGGCGCAGAGGGAGCCACTGAAGTTGTTGCAGCCGATCTTACGGATCGCGATGCGACGCTTCGGGTGGTCGCCGGCTCGAGCGTCGTTCTTCTGCTCGCCGGACTGCCCTACGACCACAAGCTCTGGGCCGAGCAATGGCCGAGGATCATGGCCAACACCATCGAAGCCTCGAAGCGCGCCGGCGCGAAGCTCCTTTTCTTCGACAACGTCTACATGTACGGCCGGGTTCAGGGCGCGATGACGGAAGACACGCCGTTCCATCCCTGCAGCCGCAAAGGAGAGATTCGGGCGGGTTCGCTGACCGCGATGATCGCTCGCGCTCCGGACTTCTACGGACCCGCTACGCCGACCGGAGTGTTGAACGTCCTGGTCTTCGATGCCTGGAACAAAAATCAAAAAGCCTCCTGGCTGGTGAACGACTCCGTGCCCCACTCTCTGATCTACACGCCGGACGCGGCGCGCGGGGTGCTCACCCTGGCCGAGTCCGACGGGGCGTGGAACCAGACCTGGCATCTGCCCACTGCGGCCAATCCGCCGACGGGACGCGAGTTCATCGCGGCCGCCGCAGGGGCGATGGATCGCGCACCCGAATACCGGGTCCTCTCGCCGCTCATGGTTCGCATGTACGGGTGGTTCAAGCCGGTGGTTGGCGAACTTTACGAGATGCTCTACCAGAACGACGCGCCCTACGTGTTCGACTCATCGAAGTTCGCGCGGGCGTTTGGGTTCGCGGGCACGCCGTATGCGGAGGGCATCCGCAGGACCGCTGAGTCGTATCGCAGCGCGTGATCCGACTTTGGGCGGCCGGCTGCATTTTGAAAAGTCGGCTGCTAACAACTGCCTGGGCGCCGAACAATCCGTCATGACCGGCCCGCAGATCAGGACTTGCCCCGCCGGAAACTGGGCGGCGTAATCATCGCCATGACGCTTCATCGTTGCCGGTGAAGGTTGTGCGCGGTGGGATGAGCTTTACGACGCTGCTTTGCCATGAAAATCCTGTTCCGAGCAGCGCGAGAACGCTCCGCTGCGGCGACACCGCTGCAGGCACGGTAGCCAGACCTGTGGCACGATGCCTTTCCCTGCTGCGCCTTCGGTGTTTGAATCAGAAGACGCCCCGCGTGAGGACTGTCATGAACGCTGCCGTCGTCCATTCCTTTTCCGCTCCGCCTCGCTACGATTCGTTTGCCGACCCGGTGCCGGCTGGCGAGGAAGTCCTGGTCAACGTGAGCGCCGCAGGTCTGCACGCGATCGTGAAATCGATCGCAGCCGGCACGCACTACATCCGTCCGGATGAAATGCCGTTCATCCCGGGGATTGACGGAGTGGGCCGGTTGCCCGATGGATCGCGCGTGTACTTCGCCCGCTCGCGACCGGTCTATGGGACTCTAGCCGAGCGCAGCCTGACGCAGCGCGCTACGTGTTTTCCGATTCCCGAAAATCTGGACGACGTGATGGTCGCCGCGATGATGAATCCCGGGATGTCGTCGTGGGGAGCACTGACGGAGCGCACCCGGTTGGCGAAAGGCGAGAGCATCCTGATCCTTGGAGCGACCGGCGTTTCTGGCCAGCTGGCGGTGCAGGTGGCCAGGCGACTGGGTGCGCGGCGGGTGGTGGCTGCCGGGCGCAATCCTCAGGCGCTGGAGGAGTCGCGCGGGCTGGGAGCGGACCGCGTTATCTCCCTGGCGCAGGATCGCGCCGCGCTGGTCGCAGCCTTTCGCGAGGCCATCGCGGAGGAGAAGATTGACGTGGTGCTCGATTACCTGTGGGGCGCGCCGGCAGAGGCCGCCCTGGAGGCCATGACGCAGAGAGGTGCGAACCACGGATCAGCGCGCATCCGCTATGTGCAGGTCGGGTCGAGCGCCGGGCCAACGGCCGCCGTGCCGGCGGAGAGCCTGCGCAGTTCAGCGCTCGAGATCATGGGCAGCGGCTTTGGCAGCGTCCCGATCGACCGCATCCTTCATTCGCTGGGGACATTTCTGCAGGAAGCGGGCCGCCAGCCGTTCCAGATCCGAACCAGGGTGGCACCGCTGGCGCAGGTGGAGTTGCTGTGGAATGCGCCGGAGCAGGGGGTTCGGATGGTCTTTCAGCCATGAGGACGGGAGGCACAGGTGAGGGGTGCGGGGTTGTCCGCTCGCGAACAGCGGCGTCCGATCCCGAACACCGTCTGCTGACCTGAGGGGCCGTATCCTGAACATACGGCGCGAGCGGCGGAGGGGGTCGTGTGGGCGAGCGCGTGCTGTTCATCCCAGGGTCCATTCGAGGCTGCCAATGCAACGTTTCCTGCAGGATCTTCGGTTCAGCACACGCACCCTGCGCAAATCGCCCGGCTTCTCGCTGACCGCGATTCTGACGCTTGCGGTGGGAATCGGGGCAGTGACCTCCATCTTCTCGGTCGTGAATTCGGTGCTGCTGAAGCCGTTTGCTTTCCCGAACCCGGGTCAGCTGGTCATCCTGCGCGAGACCGACAGCAGCATCGGCTTCAACTCCGGCGAATCCGTGCCGGACAATCCGCGGCATTTCTTCAACTGGCAGGCGAACGCGAAAACGCTGGCCGGGGCGGCCATTTTTCAGAGCGGCGGTTACAGCATCGGTTCGGGCACGGACCATCCGGAGATCGTCGACGGGCTGCGCGTTTCTTCCAACTTCTTCTCGGTGCTGGGCGTGCAGCCGGCGCTGGGGCGCAGCTTTCTGCCGGTTGAGAACACGAAGGGACATGGCGACGAGGTCATCCTGAGCTGGGGCGCATTCCAGCGCTATTTCCACGGCGATCCGGGCGCGATCGGGAAGACGCTGCGCAGCGGCGGGGTGCCGCAAACGGTGGTTGGGGTTTTGCCGCGCGGGTTTCAGTTCCCCAGCGTCGCGCCGATTCGGATGCCGGGCTCGTGGGGGAGAACGGAGTCGTATCAGGTCTTCTCGCCGATCACGCTCGATCCCGCCGATTTCAGCGACGAGTACGACTACAACTACCTGGCGGTGGCCCGCGTTCGGGCTGGGGTCTCGATCGAGCAGGCGCGCAGCGAACTGAACACGATTCAGGCGGCGTTCGACCAGGCGCATCACCTGGCCACAAAACCCGGCGTGGTGGCCAATCCTCTGATCACGGATGTCGCGGGGAACGTGAGCACCGCGCTTTGGCTTCTGCTGGCCGCGGTGGGGGCCGTACTGCTGATTGGGTGCGTGAATCTCGCTAATCTGCAGCTGGCTCGAGCTGTGGCGCGCGACCGGGAGCTGGCGGTTCGCGCTGCCCTGGGCGCGGCGCGGGACCGGCTGCTGGGCGCCGCTCTGGCCGACTCCTTCGTTCTTGCGTTCGCCGGTGGAGTGCTGGGCATCCTGCTTTCGTTCCTCGGGGTTCGAGTTTTTCTGGCGGCGGCTCCCACGAATCTGCCGCGCCTTGGGGACGTTCAGGTGAGCTGGCCGGTTCTGCTGGGCGCAGCAGGGCTCTCGGTCCTGACCGCTTTTGTGTTTGGCCTGCTGCCCGCGCTGCGGGCGATGCGCATCGATCCGCAGACGGCGCTGCAAAGCGGAACCACGCGCGTTTCCAGTTCCCGGGAAAGCCGGCGGACGCGTCATCTTCTGGTGGGCGCAGAAGTGGCCTGCACGGTGGCGCTGCTGATCGTGACCGGGCTGCTGGTGCGGAGCTTCGCCACATTGCTCGATCAGAATCGCGAGTTCGATTCCAGCCACGTCACTTATGCGCAGGTCTTTCTCTACGCGCCGCAGTATGGGGAGTCGGTGAAGAATTCAGAGCAGGCTCGCGGCGCCTTCGAGGAGAACGCGCTTGCCGCTCTGGGCCGCATGCCGGGCGTGCAGACGGTGGCCAGCACCAGCGAAACTCCGATGGGCGGCGAAACATGGATCAACCTGATCCAGCGACCCGACCGCCCCTTGCCGGTGGATCAGGTTCCGCAGGCGAATATTCGCTGGATCAGCCCCAGCTACGCGACGACATTGCGCATTCCGCTGGTGGCGGGCCGCGATTTCACCGATGCGGAAAAGAACCATCCGGACAATGCGCTGATTTCGGAGAAGGCCGCGCGCAGCATCTGGCCAGGCGAGAACCCTGTCGGACACACCTTCAAAATGGGCGATGACACTGTCTACACCGTGGTTGGCGTGCTGGCCGACGCGCGGATCAACGACCTGCAAAACACCGCGAACATGGTCTACCTGCCGTACTGGCAAAACCCCTGGTGGCGGATGAACTTCCTCATCCGCAGCCCGGAAGCGACGGCGGGGCTTACGGCGGCGATTCGGCGGGCGCTCTGGAACATCGATCCGGAGGTCGCGATTCCGGTGATCAAGTCTCTGGACGAGCAGGTCGCTGACTCGGTGGCCAACGAGCGGTTCCAGACGCTGCTGCTGTCGAGCTTTGGAGGGGCGGCGCTGCTGCTGGCGCTGCTGGGAATTTACGGGGTTCTCGCCTATTCGGTCTCGCTGCGGCGGCAGGAGTTTGGGATCCGGATCGCGCTGGGCAGCGACAAAGGGGGCCTGATGCGGCTGATCGCGCGGCAGGCGGCGGTTCCTATCGTGGGCGGAATTTTGGCGGGCGTCGCTCTGGCTTTTGCGGCTACGCGCTGGGTGCAATCGCTGCTGTACAAGACCAGCACTGCTGACCCGGTGGCCATTGCGGTCAGCATCGGGCTGCTGCTGCTGACGGCGCTGCTGGCGGTGGTGCTGCCGGCGCGGCGGGCGGCCCAGACCGACCCGATGCAGGTGCTGCGGAACGAGTAGGGTAGAATGGAACCAGATAATGGTAGAATGGAACCATGAGCCTGAATATTAAGAGCGACGAAGCCCACGATATGGCTCGTCGGTTGTCAGAGCTCACGGGAGAAAGCATGACGGGCGCGGTGATCGTCGCGCTCAGCGAACGGCTGGAGCGGGTGCAGAAACGCCGCAAAGAAGGCATGGCTGCTCGCCTCCTGGCCGTCGCGGATCAATACTCCGCAAAGTTGCCGGAGCCGTGGCGCTCACTCGATCACGCCGCGCTGCTGTACGACGAGAAGGGGCTCCCGAAGTGATTGTGGACACTTCCGCGGTGATCGCCATTCTTCGCAGAGAACCGGAGTCCGCGGCGTACGCTGAGCTTCTGGAGGGCGCCGAGTGCCGCCGGATCTCCGCCGTGAATTACGTCGAGGCCGCAGCGGTGATCGACGCCCGGAAAAATCCTGTGGACAGCCGTTGGTTCGACACTTTTCTTCGCGAGGGTGACTTCATCATCGAACCAGTCAGCGTGGAGCAGGCGCGAGTGGCCCGCGAAGCCTACCGCGATTTCGGCAAAGGCAGCGGCCATCCCGCCCAACTGAATCCGGGGGACTGCTTCGCCTATGCTCTCGCCAAAGAACTGGGCGAGGCGCTGCTTTTCAAGGGCAGCGGTTTCTCACGCACCGATATTGCTTCCGTCCGGGATTGATCTACGGCTGGCCGCTGAAATCGACGTGCAGGCGGCGACCCTGGCCGCTGCTTTCGCGGGCCAGCTCGATGAGCCGGGTGGTGCGCCAGGCCTGTTCGGGCGTGACCTCGAGCTCGGCCCTGCCCAGCATGACATCGCGCACGTTCTCATAGAAGCCGCGATAATCCCCGCGGGCGGTGGGCACGCGACGCGGCTCCTGGTTCTCGACGCGGAGTTCGCCCCACTGGCTTTCGGGATCTTCGCCGAAGCCGGGCGCATCGGGGCTCATCCCACTGCGCAACTGGGCTTCCTGGGGATCGAGGCCCCGTTTGACGAAGCTGCCATGGGTTCCGTGGAGAATGAAGCGCGGGCTCGGGATGCAGGCAGTGAGTGTGGAGCGCAGGAAGACGGTGAGGCGGGTGCGGTCCCAGGCAAGCTGGAGGTCGAAGGCGTCGTCGACAACGGCAGCATCGCGCTCCACGCGGACCGTGGCGGAAATGGTGTCGGGGGCACCGAAGAGGACCAGGGCCTGATCGATGAGGTGGGGCCCGAGGTCGAACAACAGGCCGCCGCCCGGGCCGCCGTTCTCGCGCCAGACCTCGCGGCGGGGCTGGGGACGAAAGCGGTCCAGGTGGGATTCAAAGGTGACGAGGCGGCCCAGCTCGCCGCTTGCGATCACCTGGCGGAGGGTGTGGAATTCGCCATCCCAGCGCCGGTTCTGATAGGCGGTGAGCAGGAGATTGCGCTCACGAGCCATGCGGATAAGGCTGGCGGCCTCATTTGAGGTCAGCGTGAAGGGCTTGTCAATAACGACATGGCGCTGCTCGTGGAGGCACTGCTTCGCGAGCTCGTAATGCGAGTAGCTGGGCGTGGCAATGACCACAAGCTGGATGCTGACGTCTCGCAGCATCTCTTCCACCGAGCGCGCCAGATGCGCTTCGGGGTACTCCTTTTTCGCATCGTCGCCGCTGCGCTGGACCACACAGGCCAGCTCCAGGCCGGACGTCGCCTGCACTACAGCGGTATGAAAGACGCGTCCCGCCAGACCGAAACCCACCACACCCGTTCGTATTGGTTGCTGCATCACCAGCATTAGACAAGGTCAGGGGGAAAAAGCCAACCTCGCGTACCGTCGCTCGATGTGCCCTGTACCCGGCAACCGGTAGCCTGTACCCTGACTCCATGCTGCTCGAACTGCGAGCTGAGAATTACGCGGTCATCGACCACGCCATCGCGTCATTTGGGCCGGGGCTCAACCTGCTGACGGGCGAGACGGGCGCGGGAAAGTCGATTCTCGTGGATGCGCTGGCGCTGCTGATGGGGCAGAAGGCCTCGACGGGGGTGATTCGCCACGGGGCGGATCGCGCGGTGCTGTCGTGCGTCTTTGAAGCGACCGCCGGCGCCGAGGCGATTCTGGAAAGCAACGGGCTGGATGCGGAGGGCTCGGAAATCATCCTGCGGCGGGAGATTCTGGCAGATGGCAAGGGCCGGGTGTATGTGAACAACCAGCCGGCGACGGTGGCGGTGCTGCGGATGCTGGCTCCGGAACTGGCGCTGGTGCATGCGCAGTCGGAGACGCTGTCGGGATTCGATGCGGGGCAGCAGCGCGGCTTGCTGGACCGCTTCGGGGGAATCTCACTGGAGGGCATCGCGGGAGCGTACGCGGAGTGGGGATCGATTCAGGATCGGCTGGCGGAGATGGAGCGGGATGAAGCGGACCGGCTGAAGCTGGCGGATCTGTGGTCGTTCCAGGCACGGGAAATCGGGTCCGCGGCGCCGGAGCCGGGGGAAGACGAGGCGCTGGAGACGGAAAAGCGCGTGCTGCAGAACGCGGAGAAGCTGCAGGCGGCGGCCATCGGGGCGAGCGATGTGCTGTACGAGAACGACGACTCGGCAGAATCCACACTGCAGGCGGCGCAGAAGTTTCTGGAGGAGCTGGCGCGCTACGATGCGCAGTTCAACGATGCGATCGCACAGATTGTGGCGGCTCGGGCAACGGTGGAGGATATCAGCTCGACGGTTCGCCATTATGCGGACCGCATCGACGCTTCGCCGGAGCGGCTGGCCGAAATCGAGAACCGTCTGGCTGCGCTGGACCGCCTGAAGCGCAAATACGGGCCGACGCTGGGTGACGTGCTGCATGCGGGTGAAGAAGCGGCGCGGAAGCTGGCCGAGGTCGAGAATCGGGACGAAATTCTGAAAGGGCTGCGCGCCGATCTGGACAAGGCGGGGGCGGCGTATCAGGCGGCGGCGCGGGCGCTGACGGGCGAGAGGACGGCGGCGGCGCGAAAGCTGGAAAAGCTGGCCGAGTCGCAGATGAACGACCTTGCCATGAAGGCGCGCTTCTCGATTGCGGTGACAGCGAGCGAAGGCTCTTCCAGCTGGACGGCGCATGGATGGGACGCGGTGGAATGCCGGATCGCGACGAATGCCGGGGAGCCGCTGCAGCCGCTGGACGAGATCGCGTCGGGCGGGGAGATGTCGCGGGTGCTGCTGGCGCTGAAGGTCAGCGTGGAAGAGGGAGCTAACCGCGGGCGGAGCCGGAAGACGCAGGTGCCGCGGACGCTGGTTTTCGACGAGATTGATATTGGCATTGGCGGGCGGGCTGCGGAGGCGGTGGGACAGAAGCTGAAGGCGCTGTCGCGGGTGCAGCAGGTTTTATGCGTGACGCATCTGCCGCAGATCGCGGCCTTCGCCGATCAGCACCTGCTGATCGAGAAGCAGGAGAAGCAGAAGCGGACGGAGACGCGGATCCGCTTGCTGAGCGCGGAGGAGCGGGCGCGGGAGATTGCGCGGATGATCAGCGGAGCGACGGTGACGGAGACAAGCCTGCGCCACGCGGAGCAGATGCTGAAGACGAGCCTGTCTTCCTGAGCCCCGCTGGTTGGCTGCATCCGGTACCATCGTGGTGTCGCCATGAAGAAATTTTTTGCTCTGCTGCTCCTCTCTGCGTTCACCACGTCGGCCGCGCAAGCCGCTCCGACGCATGTTCCTTCTGAAAAGGAAATGGCCAAACAGGTGCGCGAGCAGTTTCTGCACGCGTGGGAGGGCTACCACAAGTACGCGTGGGGGCACGACGAGCTGCGTCCGCTGAGCAACGAGCCGTTCGACTGGTACGGCACGCCGCTGCTGATGACACCGGTGGACGCGCTGGACACGATGATTGTGATGGGGCTGGACAAGGAGGCGGATGAGGATCGGCAGCTGATCGACACGCAGCTTTCGTTCGATAGGGACATCTACGTCAAGAATTTTGAGATCACCATCCGGATGGTGGGCGGGCTGCTGAGTTCGTATGAACTGACGCACGATCCGAAACTGCTGGCGCTGGCCGACGATCTGGGGACGCGGCTGCTGCCGGCCTACGACTCGCCGACGGGCATGCCCTACACCTACGTGAATCTGAAGACGGGGGCGGTGCGGGGGGAGAGTACCAATCCCGCGGAAGTGGGCACGATGCTGCTGGAGATGGGGACGCTGAGCCGCCTGACGAACAAGCCGGTGTATTACGAGAAGGCAAAGCGCGCGGCGGTCGCGGTGTGGGATCGGCGGTCGAAGCTGAACCTGGTCGGCTCGGAGATCGACGTGCGCACGGGGGCGTGGGGCGGCTCGGATGGAGCGGATGCAAATATCAACGGCGGTTCCGATTCTTTTTACGAGTACCTGCTGAAGGCGTGGCTGCTGTTTCATGACGAGGACTGCCACCGGATGTGGGAGACGAGCGCGGCGGCGCTGAACCAATATGTCGCGGACACGGTGACGAATCCGGACAAGACCACGTCGCTCTGGTATGGCGAGGCCAACATGGACACGGGGGCGCGGACCGGGACGGAATACGGAGCGCTGGCGGCGTTCTTTGCGGGGACGCTGGCGCTATCGGGCGATGTGGATCGGGCGCGGCAGCTGCAGGACTCGAATTACAGGATGTGGAACCTGGCGGGCATTGAGCCCGAGCTGATCGACTACAAAACCATGAAGATCCTGAGCCCGGGCTATCAACTGCGGCCGGAGATCATCGAGTCGGCTTATTACCTGTACTACTTCACCCACGACCCGCAGTATCGCGCGATGGGGTACACCTTCTTCAACGCCATCGTGAAGAACTGCCGGACGCCGTCGGCGTTCGCGGCCATCTCCGACGTGCGGACGATGAAACAACGCGATGACATGGAAAGCTTTTTCTTCGCGGAGACGCTGAAGTATCTGTATTTGCTGCTGGCGAACCCGACGCGGATCGACCTGAGCAGGACGGTGTTCAATACGGAGGCGCATCCGCTGGGGATTGTGCCTTACAGTCCGGCGCCGAAACCGTGACCAACGGGGGAAAGCCCCTCCAAGGTGCGATTCCCCTGCGGCCGATTGCACGATAGACTACGCGGGTCATGAAGGCCCTGCTCGTATGTTGCTCTCTCTGCCTTGCCATCCACGCCGCAGCTCAGGATGCACTTCCGAGCACGCGAATGCCTCCGATTTTCACCGGCTACGTTAGTCGCGTTGCTTCGGTCTCCGATTTTGATGTCGACGGCTGGCGTGTACTCTGCGGGCCACAGACGAGGACGACGATGCTCCACGAAGGGCGGGCGACTGAGATAGCTTACTCGCGGGGCTGCCCGCAGGAGCCACCCCGGATCGGCCTGCCGGTTGCTGTCTGGGGAACGCGCGAAGAAAACCAGCCGACCATAACGGCCTCAGAGCTGGATTTGGGTCCGCTTCCGCTCGAAAGCATTTCCAGCTACGGCATCATCGAGGCAATTCTTTCGCAATCGCCGCAGGCACTGACAGTTCGCGCCGATGGATCGATCATCCGCATTCCAGCTTCCGCTCATTTGGAATTCAAGGAGCCGCTTCGTTCTCTGAAGGATGTAACGACCAACGTCTGGCTGGACTACAAGGGCAAGCAACAGGCGGACGGAACCGTTCTGGCCGGCGAAGCGCGCTTCAAATCGAACTTGCCGAATCCAAGGGCGCAAAAGACGCGGGAGCACACTAATTACGACCCGACCAGGGTCACGAAACCGGGCAGTATCGCAGGCAAACTGGTGCTGGGACCGAATGCGATGGAAATTCCCACCTGGCACGATGCCGCGATGCAGGCCCGTGTCGCCGCGGTCGGGAAGAGGCTGGTCCCGGGGTATCAGCGACAGTTACCGGATAGCGACGAAACCAAAATCGATTTCCGGTTCTACGTGACGAAGGGAGATCGATGGCTCCGCAGTGTTGTCGCGCTGCCCAGCGGGATCATTCTGGTCCCGCATCAGGTCGTCGATCACATGCAGAACGATTCGCAACTCGCCACTGTTATTGCTGACGCCATTGCGGTGGAGATAGAGGCCCAGGACGACCGCATGATGAAAGGCGTGCGACCAACCGGTAAGCAGTTTACAGCCGGAGTCGCCGAGGACGCGGGGATCTATGGCGCTGAGTCTATCGTTCCCGGGTTAGACTATGCCTTTCTTGGCGACTATGCTCTGGGGACTTCTTCGGCGAGGCGGACTCTGGAGAAACAATTCCGGCAAAGCGCTCGGGTGAGCCTCAGCCTGATGCACGAAGCTGGCTACGACATCGGCGAGGCACCCATCGCCTGGCGGCGGCTGGCTGAAAAGAAAGGCCGGCCTCTGGCGGATACGGCGTTGCCGAAGCAGTCGGTCAACCTCTACCGCGACCTGAGCACGACGTGGAATATCGCTCCACCGGCTCCAGAGCCGGGCAGTGAAAAATCCTCAGGAAAATAGAAACGCCGCCACTTCGGCGGCTTGGGGGCTGTGCCGGTGAGGAGCGCTAGCCGCGCTCGGGCGCGAGGTCCGTCACCTTGCGACCGTAGACACCGATGAGGGAGTTCCAGCGGACGTAGAGGAGCTCTTCCAGCATCTTGATGCCGTCTTTGAGGTAGCTCATGCGGGTGCGCTCGTCGTGACCCCACGTGACCGGGACTTCGCGCACCACGTAGCCGCGCTTGAGGGCGATGAAGAGGATTTCCGGATCGAAGCCCCAGCGCTCGATGCGCTGCAGCTGAAAGATGGTCTGGGCCGCGCTGCGGCGGAAGGCTTTGAAGCCGCACTGGGTATCGGCAAACGGCAACCGCATGACCATGCGCGTAACCAGGTTGAAGCAGCGCCCGAAAATCTGCCGGTAGAGCGGCTGGTGGATGGTTTGGCGGCTGCGCTCCAGCCAGCGGGAGCCGATGGCCACGTCGGCGCCATCGCGAATGGCCGCGAAGAGGCGCTCGGCTTCTTCCATGGGAGCCGAGAGGTCGGCGTCGGTGAACATGAGAATGTGGCCTGCTCCATGGAGCAGACCGTTGCGCACGCTGTATCCCTTGCCGCGGTTGCCGGGGTTCTGGATCAGCCGAACGCGCCGGTCGCGAGAAGCGTAGCCCTCCACAATAGTGGCGGTGTCGTCGGTGGAACCGTCGTCGACCACCAGGACTTCCGCATCCCAGCGCCGATTGTCGATGGTGCGCAGAACCTCTTCGAGCGCAGGCCGGATGCGTGCGCTTTCGTTATAGGCGGGAATGACGATCGTGTATTGAGGGTCCATGGTCAGCCATTCCTCCACTTCCTCGGGCGTGCAGCGTTCTGCGAGCATTCGCTCGCAAAAAAACGTTTCAGGAGGAGGGCGGGCCTGTAATCCTTTATTTATCATACCGGAAAATCCTGGAAACCCTCTGCCACTTTGCCGCTTGATTTCCGGGCCGGTGCTACACTCGCCCGTATGGAAGACCCTGTCGAATCAACATCTCCGGCTCCGCAGGCCGCTCCGAATCCCCTCCCGCCTCCCTGGTATCCGCCTGCTGCTCCGCCGCGTGGCCGGAGGGTATGGCCCTGGTTCGCGCTTGGAGGGGTGCTGGTTCTCGGCTTCATGTTCCTGGTCTCGGTGCTTTTCTACGTCGCGGAGCAATCGTTCGGAGGTTCGACCGAGGGGTTCAGCGCGCTGGGCGACAACATCGGAGTGATCGACATTGACGGCGAGATCCTTTCTGCGGACACGGTGGTCGATCAGCTGCGCAAGTTCAACCAGAACGATTCGATCAAGGCGATCATCCTGCACATCGATTCGCCGGGCGGGGGAGCCGCGGCTTCGCAGGAGATCTATCACGAGGTACTCCGCATACGCGAGCAGAAGAAGAAGCCCATCGTTGCCTCCATTGAGAGCGTAGGGGCGAGCGGGGCCTACTACATCGCCTCGGCGACAGACAAGATCTATGCGAATGACGCCAGCGTCGTGGGCTCCATCGGCGTGATCATGGAGTGGACCAACTACGGCAACCTGATGCAGTGGGCAAAGTTGTCGCCGGAGGTGATCCACGCGGGGGCTCTGAAGGATGCGGGCGATCCGTCGCGGCCCATGACTCCGCAGGAGCGGGCCTATTTTCAGAGCCTGGTGGACAACATGTATGGCCAGTTTGTGAGCGACGTCGCCGAGGGACGCCACATGCAGGCGGCGCAGGTGCGCTCGCTGGCGACCGGGCAGGTGTGGACGGGCGAGCAGGCACTGCCGCTGCATCTTATTGACAAAGAAGGCGGTTTTCGAGTGGCATTGCTGGATACGGCGAAATCTGTGGGCATCTCAGGAGAACCCGATGTTGTGAAGCCCTATGTCCGCCACAGGGGTGTTTGGGACCTGCTGACCTCGGACGCGGACAGCCTGCTGCCGAATCCGAGTAAGCTGCTGGATCGGCACGCCGGCTTTTATTTCCTGTGGCGCTGAGACGCGCTTGCGGCCTGGCGAAAACCTCGCAACTGCTTGACTTTGCAAGCGAAAGAGATTGCATCTACTATGAAAGACAGCGGGCAACCCAGGAACGGAGCGACCCCCACCATGACCAAAGCCGACCTCGTTGAAGAAGTAACGAAGCTGGGCGATCTGACCCGACGCGACAGCGAAGTGATCGTGGAAACGATCTTCGACTCCGTGATCGGCGCACTCCGATCCGGCGACAAGATTGAGATCCGCGGTTTCGGCAGCTTCCGCATTCGCCAGCGCAAGCCCCGCATCGGCCGCAATCCCAAGACGGGCACCAAGGTGGAAGTGCCTGCCAAGAAGGTTCCCTACTTCAAGCCCAGCAAGGAACTGCGCGATCTGGTGAACCCCGGCGGCAAAGCCGCAGAGGCTCCACAGAGCTCCGCTTCGGGCGAGGGCGGCAACGCTCCAGCCTGAACATCGTCACTTGTAGATCAGCCTGATCTGGATCTCCGTCACCGGACAGGCGACCTGTGTGGAAGCTGCCTGAAACGAGGGCGCCGACAGGAGCACACGCGGATTATTCGCAAATCCGAAACCTTCCTTCGGAATTCCCAGAAAATTCCGATCCAGCTTCTGGTTCGCGTTCTCGTCGTGGATCACCGCCACGGCAAAGTTTCCCGGCGGTACTTTAAATTCCTCAGTGGCCTGTTTGTCGTGAATGGCAAATCCGCCATGGGCGACGGCCTTTGACCGGTCCTCGGGCCAGCCCGCCGGTGAGGCGAAGATCACGCCGCCTGCCTTTCCCTTGTCGCTGCGGAATCCCGTGACATGGATGCGCAGCGTGCACAGCGGCTTACCGGGAACCGCGTCCACATAATGGCCGGCTGGATCCCGCTGTGCCGAAACGGCCGCCGTCGCTATGGTTCCTGCCAGCACGAACCCTGCTATTCCAATCCCTCGTCCTGCGCCCCTGCTCATCTTCTCAGCCTATCGTGGCGCCTGCGGCGGGTTCGGCCGCCTGAACATCTCTTCACGGCGCATTGATCTTCAGATTCCCACGCGACAAGCAAGAAACCCCTCCAATCGGGTAGGGTGTTGGGTTAGGAAAAATTCGTTATGGCCGCAACTACCGTCACTGAAACTGCTCCCCGCCCTTCATCTGCCACCACTGTCTACCCGATTCGACGTGTCGCCGTTCTGGGTGCGGGCACCATGGGCTCGCGCATTGCTGCGCAGATCGCGAATGCCGGGTTTCCGGTTCTCCTGCTTGACATGGCGCAGCCGGGCGATCGGAACGGGCTGGCCGCCAAAGCGCTCGATGGCCTGAAGAAGTCGAAACCGGCGGCACTGGCTGCGCCGGAGTTTGCCGCGCGTATTGCCATCGGCAATTTCGACGACGACATCCCGAGCCTGCGCGAATACGACTGGATTGTCGAAGCCGTCGCCGAGAACCTCGAGATCAAGCGCGGCCTGCTGGCCCGCGTCGCGCCGCACCTTCGCGGGGACGCGATCCTGACCACCAACACCAGTGGTTTGCCGGTCGCGGCCATCGCGGAAAAGCTTCCCGAGGAGTTGCGCCGCCGATGGTTCGGCACTCATTTTTTCAATCCGCCGCGCTACATGCAGCTGGTGGAGATCATCGCCACCTCCGAGAGCGATCCTGCCGCCCTCGCTGCTGTGGCTCGCTTCGCGGACGTTCATCTGGGCAAGTCGGTGGTACCGGCGAATGACCGGCCCAACTTCATCGCCAACCGCATTGGCGCGTTTTCGCTGCTAAACACCATCCGCGTGATGCAGCAGCAGGGTCTCACTGTCGAGGAAGTCGATGCGCTGACCGGGAAGCCGCTGGGCTGGCCGAAAACCGGCACCTTTCGCCTGGCGGACATGGTCGGCCTGGACGTGCTGGGCAGCGTGGTGCGGAACTTTGCGGCCAACACGAAAGACGAGCGCAGCGACCTTGAACTTCCCGCCTTCCTGGAGACGATGCTCGAGAGGAAATGGTTCGGGGACAAGACTGGACAGGGCTTCTATAAGAAAGAGCGCGGGGGGAAAGACGACGAACGCCTGACCCTCGATCTTGCGAGCTTCGAATACCGCGCCGCGCAGAAGCCGAAGCTGCCGGCGCTGGACGCCACCAAGCCGATTGAGTCGCCGGCGGAGCGCATTCGCGCGCTGCTCGGCGGCAATCCCGAAAAAGACAAGGCGGCCGCCTTCTACTGGCAGATCCTTCCCGATCTTTGGCTCTATGCCGCAGCTCGCGTCGGCGAGATCAGCGACAGCATTGCCGACATCGATCGCGCGATGCGGACCGGCTTTAACTGGGAGCTGGGGCCGTTCCAGATGTGGGATGCTGCCGGTGTTGCCGACACTGCCGCTAAGCTGCGCAGCCAGGGCCGCACACTGCCGGCCGCGCTGGAAAAACTGCTCGCTACTTCGGAGAAGACCTGGTATCGCGAGGGCGGGGCTGAAGCCTTCGATGCGCGCACCGGCTCATTCGTTCCGGTCGAGTCACCGTCCGCTGTCGTTTCTCTCACTCGCGCGCAACGATCGGGTGGGGTGGTGAAGGAGAACCCGGGGGCGTCGCTGATCGACGTGGGTGACGGAATCGCCTGCATCGAGTTCCACACCAAGATGAACGCCCTGGGCGGCGATATCGTGAGTTTCGTTCGCGAAAACCTGAGCCCGGCGAGCGACGCGGTGCGCGAATTTCGCGGCTTCGTGATCACCAACGATGCGGCAAATTTTTCGGCGGGTGCAAACCTGGTCCAGCTGCTGCTGGCCGCGCAGGATGAGGAATGGGACGAGATCGACACGTATATCGCTGCTTTCCAGGCGATGACCCAGGCGATCAAGTTCTGCCCGGCGCCGGTGGTGGTTGCGCCTTTCGGTCTCACGCTGGGCGGCGGAGCCGAAGTGACGCTGCATGCCGCCGTGCGCCAGCCGCATCTGGAGCTTTACATGGGGCTGGTTGAAACCGGCGTGGGGCTGATTCCCGCCGGCGGCGGGTGCAAGGAGATGACGCTGCGCGCCCTGGATCTGGCCACCTCGGCCGCGCCGCCGGCATCACGCAGCGAAAGTGTCGAGCTGCACCACACGATGCGGACGCTGTTCCAGAATATGGCCCTGGCGAAGGTCTCTGCGTCCGCCTACGAGGCGCGCGATCTTCATATGCTGCGGCCCTCCGATCGCGTGACCATGAACCGCGACCGCGTTCTTCACGATGCGAAGCTCCAGGCTCTGACTCTTGCTGAGACGGGCTACGCCGCGCCGCTGCCGCGCGCCGATATTCCCGCGCCCGGCAGCGCTGTGCTCGCCGCTCTGAAACTTGGCATCCACATGCTCCGCGAAGGCGAGCAGGCCAGCGACCACGACGTCGTGGTGGCGACTCACCTCGCCGAGATCCTCTGCGGTGGGGCGGTCACATCGGGCACTCCGGTCAGCGAGCAGTACCTGCTCGATCTCGAACGTCAGCATTTTCTGTCGCTCTGCGGGGAACGCAAAACGCAGGAGCGCATCGGACACACGCTGAAAACAGGCAAGCCCCTCAGGAATTAGTCACCGTCTGGAGCATTTATGAGAGACGCCATCATCGTCAGCGCCGTTCGCACTGCCGTCGGCAAAGCGCCTCGCGGAGCCCTGCGGGCCACGCGCCCCGATGACCTCGCCGCCATCGCCATCCGTGGGGCGCTCGATCGCCTTGCGCAACTCGATCTCAAGACTATCGACGATGTGATTCTTGGCTGTGCGATGCCCGAGGCGGAACAAGGCATGAACGTGGCCCGCATCGCGAGCTTTCGAGCCGGACTGCCGGTCGACGCCGCGGCCATGACCATCAACCGTTACTGTGCCTCGGGCCTGCAGGCCATTGCGCTGGCGGCAGAACGCATCCGCGGCGGCGGCGCGGATGTAATCATTGCCGGCGGCGTTGAATCGATGTCCATGATCCCCACGGGCGGCAACAAGATTGCGGTGAATCCCTGGCTGGTGGAGAACTACCCGGGCTCGTATCTCTCCATGGGACTGACGGCCGAGCGTGTGGCGAAGCACTACGGCATTTCCCGGGCAGATGCCGATCAGTTTGCGCTGCAGAGCCACCAGAGAGCCGTCGCTGCCGTCAAATCCGGCCATTTCGAGAACGAAATTGTGCCTGTGCCGGTGACAATCACTGCGCCGAACGGCAATGGGAGGCCCCAGGTCGTCACTACCGACTTCAGAACCGACGAAGGCCCTCGCGCCGACACCAGCGCCGAAGCTTTGGCGAAGCTTTCGCCTGTCTTCCACGCTAAAGGTACGGTCACGGCGGGTAATTCGTCGCAAACGTCCGATGGAGCGGCGGCTGCCATCGTGATGTCTGCCGAACGCGCCGCCGCGCTGGGGCTGCAGCCGCTGGCGCGGTTCGTCGCGTACGCCTATGCGGGCTGCGATCCCGAGGAGATGGGTATGGGCCCGGTGTTTGCCGTGCCCAAAGCGCTGAAGCTGGCCGGCCTGGGGATCGACCAGATGGACGTGATCGAGCTGAATGAAGCCTTCGCCTGCCAGGCACTCGCGGTGATCCGCCAGCTCAGCCTCGACCCGGCCAAAGTCAACGTCAACGGTGGCGCCATCGCTCTGGGCCATCCTCTGGGATGTACGGGGGCGAAGCTGACGGCAACGATCCTGCGCGAGCTGCGCCGGCGCAAGGGTCGCTACGGGCTGGTGACGATGTGCGTCGGGGGCGGCATGGGCGCGGCGGGGATTTTCGAGAATTTGGCGTGACCTCGCCCGCGTCTCCGCACCGCGTGATTCATCTCCTGGGCGCGCGACCGGCGTAGGATAGTCTCTCGGAGTTCTGCCATGGTCACCGCAAGCGCGCCCAAAGTCATTCCCGGCGGCACCTTCCTGCTCACCGACGCCGCTCCCGACGACGTGTTTACGCCCGAAGACTTCTCCGAAGAGCAGCGGGAGATTGCGCGCACCACCGCCGAATTCGCTGAGAAATCAATCCTGCCCCGGGTTGCGGAGATCGAGGCGAAGAATTTTCAGGTCACACGCGAACTGCTTCTCGAAGCCGGCCAGCTTGGGCTGCTTGCCGCCGACATTCCCGAAGCCTATGGCGGCCTTGCACTCGACAAAGTAACCTCCGCCCTCATCGCCGACAACGTCGCGGTCTGCGCCAGCTTTTCGGTCAGCATCAGCGCGCATACCGGCATCGGCACGCTGCCTGTTATCTGGTATGGCACGCCCGAACAGAAGGAGAAATATCTCCCCAAACTGGCCACCGGTGAGTGGATCGCTGCCTACGCCCTTTCCGAAGCGTCCTCCGGCTCCGACGCGATGAACATCCGCGCCCAGGCGCGCCTCTCCGCCGACGGCTCGCAGTACGTTCTGAACGGCGAGAAGATGTGGAT
>DASXFH010000372.1:0-5640 GCA_036489655.1 Acidobacteriaceae bacterium
GTGCAGGTCGCCGGGAGGCAGGCGCCACAACTCGCCGCGGTCGGAATTCTTGTGGCTCAGGAGCCAGAGGCTGTCGTCGGGGCCGGAGAGGACGAGGTCGATTTTGTCGCCGAAATGGGTGATCGGGTGGGGCGTCCCCTCGGCATCGAGGAGAAAGGATTCGTAATCGCCACCGTCACCATTTTCGACCATGACGACGGTCTGGCGGGAGTCGGGCGAGGAGAACAACTGGGTTTCCGCGATGCGGGGGAAGTCGCGGCCGAGAACGTAGCGATCGCCGGCGGGCGAGGTGCCCAGCTGGTGATAGTAGATCTGCTGATAGAAATTGCGGTCGGCGGGGGGACGCTCGTTGCCCTGGGGGTAGCGGGTGTAGTAGAAGCCGGAGCCGTCGGCCTTCCATGCCATGGCGCCGCCGCCTGTGGCGAACTGCACGCGGGGCACGGTCTCGCCCACCTGGCGGCCAGAGGCGGTGTCGATGACGTAGAGCGAGCCGTCTTCGCTGCCGCCGGTGGAGAGGGCGAGGCCGACGCGGCTGGCGTCGGGAGAGACGCTGTACCAGTCCACCTGGAAGACCTTGCCGGGGACGAAGGTGGCAGTGTCGAGGAGGGTGCGCTCGGAACTCATCGCCTCAGGCGAGGAGAAGACGACGAGTTTGGGGCCGGCCTGGCCGGGATCGAAGCGGAGCGCAAAGAGATGGCCCTGCCGCACCTGGAAGGCCTCATAGCGGGTATGTTCGCTGTTCAGGCGCTGGCGGAGATACGCGAGGATGGGGTCGCGCTGGGGCAGCTTGTCCATCCGGGCGGCGGTGTACGCATCCTGGGCGGCGACCCACTGCTTCACCTCGGGGGAAGCGCCATTTTCCAGCCAGCGATAGTTATCGGTGACGTGGATGCCGTAATAGGTATCAACGACGGGACGCTTTGGGGTGGCGGGCGGAGAGGTCTGGGCGGCGGTGAGCGAGGCGCAGGCAAGCAGACATCCGGCAACGACCAGGCGCATGAAAATCCTCCGAGGGGGGGCGTGGGGAACCCCTCCCACCTTAGCACCGGGTGAGAGCGCGCGCGGCGGACGGGCGGGGCGGCGGAGATTGAGGCGGAGGCGCGTGCGGGCAGGACCAGCCAACGGGACGAGGGGAGTCAGGGCTAGGCGGTTTCTTCTTCTTCGTCCGGCATCTCTTCGATCGCCATATCTCGGAATTCGTTGGAGTCAAAGACTTCGCCACAGTCGAGGCATTCTACGAATTCGACGTCTTCCTCGCGGGCGACGATGCGGACCTTGGGGTGCTTGCAAACCGTGTTCATGGGGTTAATACCTGTGTGCGAGAACAGGTATGGGGCAGATTGTATCCGGGCCATACCGTCTGTCAACAGGGATGTTGAGGGCGGCTCAAAATGGCCTGGTACACTGGGACCATGTCGGAAAAGGAACGGGTTTCCGTGGAGGAAGTGCGGCGTGTGGCCGAGCTGGCCAACATGGAGCTGACCGCGGAGGAGGAGACGCGGATGCGGCGGGACCTGAACGCGATCCTCGACTACGTGGGGCAGCTTGGAGAGCTGGATACGGCGCAGGTGGCGCCGATGGCGCAGGTTTCCGAGGTGCTGGCGGCGGCAGGGGAGCGGGCGACGGAGGAGAGCTCCGTTCTGCGCGCCGATGAGCCGCGGGCTTGCCTGGAGCGGGCTGCGGTGATGGCGGCGGCGCCGGAGACGGACGGGACGTACTTCAAGGTGCCGAAGGTGATCGAGCGATGAAGACGGTCGCGGGGGTTCCGGGGATTGAGGCGATTCGCTCGGCGCTGAGCAGCAAAGAGACGACCGCGACGGCGCTGGCGGAGGCGAGCCTGCGGCGGATTTCCGAGGCCGATGAGACGGTTCATGCGTTTTTGCAGGTGGATCGGGCGGCGGCGATGGCGCAGGCGGAGAAGATCGACGCGATGGTGGCGAAGGGCGAGGAGTTGCCGCCGCTTGCCGGGGTGCCGTTCGGCATTAAGGATGTGTTAACGGTGGAGGGGTTCGCGGCGACGGCGGGGTCGAAGATCCTGGAGGGCTATCGTCCGCCGTATACCGCGACGGCGGTGAAGAAGCTGGCTGATGCGGGCGCGGTGTTTCTGGGCAAGCTGAACTGCGATGAGTTTGCGATGGGCTCGTCGAACGAGAACTCGGCGTATGGGCCGGTGCGGAATCCGCACGATACGGAGCGGGTGCCGGGCGGTTCGAGCGGCGGGTCGGCGGCAGCGGTGGCGGCGGGGATGGCGACGGCGACTCTGGGGACGGATACCGGGGGGTCGATTCGGCAGCCGGCGTCGTTTTGCGGAGTGGTGGGCGTGCTGCCGACGTATGGGCGCGTGTCGCGGTACGGGCTGATTGCGTTTGCTTCGTCGCTGGATCGGATTGGTCCGTTTGCGGCGAATGTGCGCGATGCGGCGACGGTGCTGGGGGTGATTGCCGGGCACGACGTGATGGATGCGACGTCGTCTCCGCGGCCGGTGCCGGACTATACGGCAGAGATCGAACGGGGCGTCGCGGGGATGAAGCTGGGCGTTCCGGCCGAGTATTTCGCCGAAGGGCTGGACGCGGAGGTAAGGGCGGCGATTGAAGACGGGATTGAGAAGCTGCGGGCCGAGGGCGCGGAGATTAAGAAGATTTCGCTGCCGCACACGCGGTATGCGATTCCGACGTATTACGTGATTGCGACGGCGGAGGCGAGCGCGAATCTGGCGCGCTTCGACGGGGTGCGGTATGGGCTGCGCGCGCCGAAGCCGGACACGCTGGCGGACATGTATCGGCGGACGCGGGACCTGGGATTTGGCGCGGAGGTGAAGCGGCGGATTCTGCTGGGGACCTACGTGCTGAGCCACGGCTACTACGACGCGTATTACAAAAAGGCGCAGCAGGTGCGGCGGCTGCTGACGGAGGATTTCCTGGCGGCGTTCCGCGAGGTGGATGCAATTGTGACGCCGACGGCGCCGACGCCGGCGTTCCGTTTGGGCGAGAAGTCGGACGATCCGGTGGCGATGTATCTGGCGGATATCTATACGGTGACGGCGAGCCTGGCGGGAATCTGCGGGATCTCAGTGCCGTGCGGGACGAGCCGGGCGGGGCTGCCGATCGGGATGCAGATCCTGGGGCGGCATTTCGACGAGGCGACGATCTTCCGGGTGGGGCAGGCCGTGGAGCGGGTGGTGGCGGAGTCAGTCGTGGGCAGAGCGGGAAAAGGGGAGACCCGGGGCTAAAGCCCTTCCTCAGCCTGGGTCAATTTCCCCGGGCTGAAGCCCGGGGCTTTCTCCGTAGTGTCGCTTCGCGACACTACCGGAAGGGCTCTCGCCGGGGGCTGCTCGGCGATACCCATTGTCAGAATTCGACGCTGGTGGTCTGGTTCGGCAGAAATGAGCGGGCGAATCTGTGGTTGCGGAATTTGTTCGGAAACGCCTGATTTCTCCCGTATGCTGATTCGCTGAAGCTTGCCATGGCACGACCGGTGTGCGCTATCGGCAAATCCAGGGCGAGTATCAGGAGAAAACGGAATGAGTGAGGCCTATGAGTGAGATGGGCGGTGTGCCGCGTCCGGGGGAGGACGCCTCGGCGTCTTTGCAGCCAACAGGATCTTCATTTGGGGCGGAGCCGCCTGCTGAGCCGCCGCGACACGACCTGCGCTGGGTGTTTGTAGGCCCGCAGGGGATTCGGGCCGGGTGGTCGGCGCTGATCTTTGCCGGGATTTTCCTCGGACTGCTGTTCGGGGTGATGGCGCTGGTGAAAGCGCTGGTTCAGCGAGGGCATAGGTTAGGCCCTGCGGGGTCGCCGCGGGTGGCGTTAATCAACGAGGCGATCGCATTCGTGATCCTGATCGTGGCGACGTGGGTCATGTCGCGGATCGAGCACAAGCCGTTGCTGCATTACGGCTACCAGGGGCGGGCACGCGGGGTGCGATTTGTTTCGGGGCTGGCGTGGGGTTTTCTGGCGATCTCAGCGCTGGTCCTGAGCCTTGAGAAGCTGGGGTATCTGGCCATCGATGGGAAGGCGCTGGGTGGGACCGCGGCGCTGCACTATGCGTTGTTCTGGGGCGGCGTATTTCTGCTGGTGGGGTTCTTTGAGGAGTCGTTGCTGCGCGGGTATCTGCAGTTCACGCTGACGCGGGGGCTGGGATTCTGGTGGGGGGCGATTCTGCTGTCGTTTTTGTTCGGGTTCGCGCACGGGCATAATCCGGGCGAGTCGCCGGTGGGGCTGTTTGCGGCGGGGGCCATTGGGCTGGTGTTCTGCCTGAGCCTCTGGTACACGGGCTCGCTGTGGTGGGCGGTGGGGTTCCACGCAGCGTGGGACTGGGGCGAGTCGTATTTTTACGGGACGGCGGACAGCGGGATGGTGGCGCAGGGGCATTTGCTGAGGGAGCATCCGGTGGGAACTCCGCTGTGGAGCGGGGGCACGACGGGGCCGGAGGGCAGCGTGCTGGTGTTTGCCCTGATGGCGGTGATGGTGGTGCTGATGGTGGTGTGGTGGGGGCGGCGGGGGGAGAAGCCGTTTGCGGGGGTGGGGTGGCGGGGGCGGTAATGCTGGGGATCAGTGATGCGCCGAGCCGGGAAGAGGTCGAGGGTGCGAATCGCGCAAAGAGTTCGTGATGTACCCGATTGGGAAGAAAATGCAGGTCCGTTCGACTCGCGCCTGAATTGATTGTTGCGCGAAAAGCACGCGCAACGAATTCGGATGGCTCGCTCAGGATGACAGTTCTTTCTGTTTTATGGAAAGCGGTGGGGATGCGGGCATTCCCTGTGGCCGGGCGCTCGTCCTCGCTTCCTCGCTGCGGGTTGCCAGCTATCGCTGGGCGATGGGGACGTACTTCACCGGGTATTCGGGGCCGGTGTATTCGGCGCGGGGGCGGATGAGGCGGTTGTCGTCGAGCTGCTCGATGACGTGGGCGGCCCATCCGGCAATGCGGCTGGCGGCGAAGATAGGCGTGAAGAGGTCGATGTCGATGCCCAGCGTGGTGTAGGTCGAGGCGGAGTAGAAGTCGACGTTGGCGTTGAGCTTCTTCTCCTCTTTCACGAATTTCTCGATCTGGCGGGACATGTCGTACCACTTCGTGTTGCCGGAGTCGCGGCTGAGCTGCTCGGACATGGCGCGCAGATGGGTGGCACGGGGATCTTCGGTGCGGTAGACGCGGTGGCCGAAGCCGAAGACCTTCTTCTTCTGGGCGAGCAGGCTCTTCACGTACTCGACGGGATCGCCGCCTTCGCGGGCGATGGCAAAGAGCATCTTCATGACCGCTTCATTGGCGCCGCCGTGGAGCGGGCCTTTGAGGGCACCGATGGCGCCGGTGATGGCCGAGTGCATGTCCGCCATGGTGCCGGCGATGACGCGGGCGGCAAAGGTGGAGGCATTCAGCTCATGGTCGGCGTGGAGGATGAGGGCGATGTCCATGGTGCGCGCGGCGGCGGGGATGGGCTTTTCGCCGTGGAGCATCCACAGGAAATTGGCGGCGTGATTGAGCGAGGGGTCGGGCTGGACGGGGCTCTTGCCTTTGCGAATGCGATCGAAGGCGGCGATCAGCATGGCCAGCTGGGCGGTGAGCGCGTAGGCCTTGCGGACATTGGAGTCGTGATCGACAGCGGCCTCGTCGGGATCGTAGAAGCTGAGGGCGGAGACAGCGGTG
>DASXFH010000322.1:0-10537 GCA_036489655.1 Acidobacteriaceae bacterium
CCTGAAGTATTTGTATGGGTTCCGCTGCTTTAGTAGGCATTCAAGTGGTCTCTGTCAAACGAGCATCCTCCTCTTTCACTTGCTTGTCAAGTGGTCCTCGGGAGTGAAGGGCGATTCGCTCGCATCCGGCGGCGCGGCCCCAAAGCTGATAGTGGGTTGCGCAACTCGCGGTGCGGGAATCTGGGATCGGGATTTGGAATTGCCGCGCCATCGGGAACTTCCACGGCTCGCGGCACGGTATCATTCGTGGTCTGGGAGTATTTGCGATACTGGCATCCACTTTTGAGCCAGGGATTTGGTTCAGCAAACACAGGAGAAATCGTCAAATGGATCGCAGAGAGTTCATGGCGGGCGCGGGTGCTGCAGCTTTGAGTGCGGGGCAGACCGCGCGTGCGCTGACGGCCGTCACCCGACCGGAGCCGATGGTTGGGATTCAGGTAGCCGCTGTGTCCTTCGTGGACGAGGGAGTTGAGGCATGCCTCGACGTTTTCCAGAAGGAGGCGAGTGTCAACACCTTATTTGTCGCCTCTTTTACTTATGGGCGCGGCATCGCCGGCAGGCAGATTCCCGGCCAGCCATTGCCTGACCACGGAGCGCAGCAATACGATACCAACACCTTTCATGGCGGCTGCTTCACGGATATCAACCCTAAGTATTTTGCAGATACGGTCATCAGGGATTTTCGCGCGCCGGATTTCGGGAACTATGACGTTCTCAGTACGGTTCTTCCGGAAGCGAGGAAGCGCGGCCTTAAGACCGTCTGCTGGTTCGAGGACGTTTTTCGCCGTGATGTTCCCAACATAGAACAGGTCGAGGAGGTTGAACTTACGGGCGATAAGGCTGAGACACTCTGTCTTAATAACCCAAACTATCGCGCATGGCTGTTGGGAATGGTGGAGAACTGGGGCTATTCCTACGATATCGATGGCATCATGTGGGGCTCCGAGCGGCAGGGCGCCTTTGCCAATGCACTCGAGGCCACACACGACGAGGCGAGCCCGCCACAGCGCGTCACCTGCTTCTGCCAGTATTGCCGGGCGCGCGCACAGAAGTATGGTATCGATCCTGAGCGCGCCCACAAAGGCTTTACCGAACTGGTGAAGTATGTTGAACAGAGCCAGCGAGGCAGGCGGCCGGTCGATGGTTACTATGTTACTTTGTGGCGACTTATGCTTTATTACCCCGAGCTGCTTGCCTGGGAGATGCTTTGGACGCAGAGCCTTCGCGATACCTACGGCGCCATGTACGCCAAAGCGAAGGAAGTGAAGCCTGCGCTGCAGATTGGCTGGCATATCTGGCACAACAATTCGTTCAATCCTATCTACCGCGCCGAACAGGACCTGCAGGTCATTGCACCGCACTCAGACTTTCTTAAGGTCGTGATGTACAACAACTGCGGCGGCGAGAGGCTGGCCTACTATATCGACAATGTCGACAGCACGTTCTATCGTGATGTGCCCAAGGAAGAGCTGCTGAAATTCCACTATCGGGTGCTTGGATACGAAGAAAAGGGACTGGCGGACATCCCGTTTACCGGCCTTAGTGCGGATTACGTCTATCGCGAGACACGGCGCTCGCGAGAGGGGCTGCAGGGCACGAGCACCCATCTCTGGCCGGGGATCGACATCGACATTCCGGTTGACAAGGGGCACAGCACCTGTACGCGGCAAAGTGTATGCGACGCTGTGCTCGCAGCGCTGAACGGAGGTGCTGAGGGCGTGCTTCTGTCGCGAAAATATTCGGAGATGCAGCTGCAGCATCTGCGCGGTGCGGGGGATGCGATCCGGCAGTTCAAGAGCTCATAGCGTGGTCAGGAGCTTTTTGCCTGCAGCCAGGTAGCTGGAGACGGCCTGCATTCTGACGGAACTGCGGCGCGCCGTGATTCCCCTTGACAGCTTAGGAGAGAGCGCGTTATTCTCCTGAGCATCTTAGGGGGAACGATGTCCGAACAGGCTCAGCTGCTGCCAGGGACGCTTGATCTGCTCATTCTGAGGGCCGTCTCGCTGGGCCCGCTGCACGGTTACGGAATCCTGTTGCGCATTGCGCAGATATCCGGGCAGGCGCTGCTGATCGAGCAGGGAGCTCTTTACCCGGGGCTCTTCCGGCTGGTGCGCCAGGGAGTGCTGAAGGCGAAATGGGGCACCTCAGAAAATAATCGGCGAGCGAAGTACTACGAACTGACGGCGGCGGGGCAGAAGCGTCTGCGCGAGGAGACGGACAACTGGAATCGGCTGGCGACGGCCATTGGGGCCGCCCTGGCTGCACGGGCGGAGGAGATATGAAGCCGCTGGCGTGGTTTCGGTCCGCGGGTGCGAAGTTCCTGCGCCGAACCGAGAGCGCGGAGGAGCTGGACGAGGAGTTGCGCGAGCACATCACGCTGCGAGCCGATGATCTGGAGCGGGCCGGGCTGACGCGCGGGGAGGCGGAACGGCGGGCGCGGATTGAGTTTGGGAGCACGGCAAAGTACGGGGAGCAGAGCCACGAGGCGCGGGGCGGGAACCTGCTGGAGACGCTGTTGCTGGATCTGCGCTTCAGCCTGCGGGTGCTGCGGAAGTCGCCGGGATTTGTGGTGGCGGCGGTTGTGACGCTGACGCTGGCAGTAACAGCGAACGCGGTG
Source organism: Acidobacteriaceae bacterium (assembly GCA_036489655.1). GTDB lineage: Bacteria > Acidobacteriota > Terriglobia > Terriglobales > Acidobacteriaceae > Palsa-343. The sequence goes on from DASXFH010000322.1 coordinate 2,618, forward strand.
GTGTTCGGCATCCTGAACGCGCTGGTGCTGCGTCCGCTGCCGGTGCCGGATGCGCAGGGCCTGTGGGCGGTGGAGCATTTCGACTCGTATCCAAACTATGTGGACCTGCGTGATCGCAATCGGAGTCTTACCGGCCTGGCAGCGTGGACGATGGTGTTCACGGCGATGGATACCGGGAACGACCCTGAGGGCGTAACCGGTTATTCGGCGAGCGGGAACTACTTCGATGTGCTGGGGCTGAAACCAAGTGTGGGGCGGTTCTTCCACAGCGCGGACGAGCGGGGCGCGAACAGCGCGCCGGATATTGTGCTCACGTGGGCGTACTGGAACAGCCGTTTTCACGAGGACCCGGGCGTGGTGGGGCGCACGGTGCGGCTGGGACGGGCGCCGTTCACGATTATCGGCGTGGCGCCGAAGGGGTTTGGCGGGACGCTGTTGTTCGGATCGCCGCAGTTCTTTATGCCCATGGTGAACCAGCAGCAGGTGGACGGGCAGGATCTGCTGCAGGCGCGCGCGAACGTGCAGGGAGTCTTTGAAATGCTGGCGCGGCTGAAACCGGGGGTGACGCCGGCGCAGGCGGCAGCCGATCTGAACGGGATCGGCGCGATGCTGGAGAAGACCTATCCGAAGGAGGTGCCGCACCGCGAAACCACACTGGCGCATCCGGGGCTGTATGTATTTGGCGGGCCGGCGAAGGCGTTTCTGGCGGGATTGATGCTGCTGGCGGGGCTGATTCTGCTGGCGGCGTGCGCGAACCTGGGAAGCCTGTTCGCGGCGCGGGCTGCGGATCGGTCGCGGGAAGTGGCGCTGCGGCTGGCGCTGGGCTCGAGCCGGAAGCGGATTGCGCGGCAGCTGCTGACGGAAGCGCTGCTGGTTTCGCTGGCCGGAGGAGCGGTGGGACTGGCAGCGAGCCTTGTGCTGCTGCGGAAACTGAGCGGGTGGCAACCGTTTCCCTCTGCGCCGCTTGAGATTCCGGTGACGCCGGACGCGAGGCTCTATGGGTTTGCGCTGCTGCTGGCACTGCTGAGCGGCGTGCTGTTTGGCCTGGTGCCGGTGCGGCAGGCGATGCAGGCGAATCCTTATGAGGTGGTGAAGGCGGGATCGAGCGCCAGGATGGGGCGACGGCTGACGCTGCGCGACATGTTGCTCACGCTGCAGATTGCCATTTGCGCGGTGCTGGTGACCGCTTCGCTGGTGGCGGTGCAGGGGCTGGTGCGGACGCTGCACGGTCACTTTGGCTTTGAGCCGCGCAACGCGATGATTGTGGATGTGAGCCTGGCCACCGCGGGCTACACCGGCGACCGCGCACTTGGGATGCAGAAGCGGCTGATCGAGGCGATGCAGGCGATTCCGGGAGTGCAGGCGGCCGGGCTGGCAACGAGTTATCCGCCGCTGATCTACGCAGCGGCCAGCCAGACGCATGTGTTTCGCGAAAATGCCCGGGACTATCGCACGGAGAATGCCGCGGCAGCGCCGTACCGATACGATGTGTCGCCAGGGTATATTCGCGCGGCGGGCACCACGCTGCTGGCGGGTCGCGATCTGAGCTGGCACGACGATGCCGGCGCGCCGCGGGTAGCCCTGGTGAATCAGTATCTGGCGATGAAGCTGTTCGGCAGAAACACCAACGCAGTGGGGCGCTCGCTGCAGTTGCAGGATGGCAAACGCGTGGAGATTGTGGGCGTGGTGGAGGACGGCAAATATTTCAGCATGACGGAGGATCAGGAGGCGGCGATGTTTCTGCCGTACCTGCAGTCACCGGCGCGGACAACTGAGCTGGTGGTGCGGTCGAGCCGCGATCGGCAAGAGCTGATCGCGGCGATTCGCGGCCAGCTGCGGCAGCTGGATGCGGGGCTGCCCGCCGATGTGGATACGTGGGACCACTACCTGGGGGTGGCGCTGTTTCCCGCGCGTGTGGCGACGGTGGCGCTGGGGATCATGGGGCTGATGGGGGCGATGCTCTCGATCACGGGGATTTTCGGCATGGCGGCGTATTCGGTGAGCCGGAGGCTGAAGGAGCTGGGGATTCGGATTGCGCTGGGCGCGCAGCGGCGCGAGGTGCTGGAGGCGGCACTGGGACGCGCATTCCGGCTGCTGGCTGCAGGCTCCGCAGCAGGCCTGGTGCTGGGCATCCTGGCGAGCCGAGTACTGTCGTCGATTGTCTACGGAGCCACGCCGCGCGATCCGGTGGTGCTGGCAGGGGTGGTGGTGGCAATGGCTCTGCTGGGGCTGACCGCGACGTGGATACCGGCGCAGAGGGCGCTGTCGCTGGATCCGCTGGTGCTGCTGCATGAGGACTAGATTGCTTTGGGATCAGGCCGCTGGCGGCGAGTCTGGCAAGTTTCTGTTGGCTCGATTCCGGACTTGATCGATGCTTTCAGGATGCGGCGGTTTCCGTGGAGAGCATCGGCTTCGCGGCCCCGCGTTTGGTCAGGGCGATGGCGACCAGGAGCATCCAAAGGAAACCTGCGAATCGAGTGATGGGGATGAAGAAGTTTGCCGGGTAGGCGATGAGGCTGAGCGAGGAGGCTTCTCCCGTAACGGCGAGAATCATGCCGAGGACGACGATCCATCGGGGAAGAAAGCGCATGAAGTAGGCGGTGACGGAAACTCCTGCGGCGAGCAGGCCGAATCCGACGGCATAGAAGACGCCGCCGCAGAGGAAATTAAAGAAGGCGACGGCCTTCACGAGCGGGGCGGAGTCGACCACTTCGGGGATGGACAGGATCCAGCCGGCGGCGCCGGAGAGGAACAGCGCGATGGCGGCGGACAGGCCGCCAAAGAGGGCGATGTTCGTCCCGGCAGCGCGAACGCCCATGAACCTCAAACGGCTGATGAGGGTGACGGCAAAGATGCCGAAGGGAACCGCGGATCCAAAGAGGAAGAAGTTGCTCACGCGGGCGGCCATTGGGCTTTGCGCGAAGAAGGCGCGCAACTGCTCGGCGGGGGCAAACGGGGTGACCCAGGAGGCTCCGTGCCGGAGGAGGGCTCCGGCGACCAGGCCGGCGGCGGTGACCAGAACGTACGCGGTCGCGACGAAGACGAGAGAGGGCCCACGGAATCGCGGAGTTAGTTTCATAATGTAATCATTTCTATCATAAACGATATAGCGACACAATGTTGGGCGGACGAGGATGGCCCGGGGCACCGGGAGTTTCGGGTTTCCGCCGGCCGAATGTAAGTGGCTGCAGGACCGGTGATCGCCTGGCTTCTATAATCGGCCTGTGCTGCGGGGATTTTTGCGAACTCGTGGGGTGGCGGCTTCCCTTCTGATGCTGCTGATTTTTGGGGCGGCGGCGGCGCGGGCGCAGGAGCCGGCCGAGGCCAAGCCGGAGGAGCCGGCGGCGGTGCGCGGCCGTTTGCTGCTGGTGCTTCCCTTTGAAAACAAAAGCGGTGTGAGCAATCTGGACTGGGTGGGCGAGGCCTTTCCCGAGGTGCTGAACCGGCGGCTGAACTCAGCGGGGTTTCTCACGATTAGCCGGGGGGATCGGCTGTATGCGTTCGATCATCTGGGGCTGCCGCTGACTTTGGAGCCGTCGCGGGCGACGGCGATCCGGATCGCGCAGACGCTGGATGCCGATTACGTGGTCTTCGGGCATTACACGCTGACGGACAATGCGATCCAGGCGACGGCCGAGGTGCTTGACGTGGGGGCGCTGCAGCTGGACAGCCCGCTGGAGGCCCAGGGCGATCTGGCGCAACTGCTGCCGACGATCAACGGGCTGGCGTGGCAGGTAACGCGGCGGATCGATCCAACGTACGGGGTGGAACAGAGCACGTTTGTGGCAGCGGACCGCAGCGTTCCGGCCGAGGCGTTTGAGAACTACATCCAGGGGCTGACGTCGGATACTTCCGATAAACAGATTGCGCACCTGAAGGATGCGGTGCGGATGGATGAGAATTTCGAGCCGGCGCGGCTGGCGCTGGGGCGAGCCTACTTTGCCGATCAGGATTACGACCAGGCCGCGGCGACGCTGGGACAGCTGCCCAGGGAGAATCCCAATGCGATGGAAGCGGATTTCTATCGGGGGCTGGCGCTGTTTTATACGGGCAACTACCTGGAAGCGGAAAACGCGTTTGCGTTTGTGAGCACGCGGCTGCCGCTGCCGGAGGTGGTGAACAACCAGGGAGTGGCAGCGACGCGGCGGGGGAAAGATGGGGCGGCGCTGTTCCAGCAGGCGATTGCAGCGGACCCGCGGGATCCGGACTACCACTTCAATTTGGCCGTGGCGCTCGAGCATCGTGGCGACCGGGCGGGGGCGTTGAAGGAAGTTGAAGAGACGGTGAAGCTGCGTCCGGGAGATACGGAGGCGCAGGGGCTGGAGAAGCAGCTGGCGGATCCCGGCCCGGCGCAGGCCAATCCCGATCCAGGGCATGCAATTGGGGATACGCAGGGTCCGCTGACGCGGATCAAGCGGTCATACAGCGAGGCGGGATTCCGGCAGGCGGCGTTCGAACTGGAGCAGGTGCAGCAGATGCAGCTGGCGTCGTTGCCGGCTCCGGAACGCGCGGCCGATCTGGTGAAAGACGGGGATACGTTCTTCCAAAGGGGTCTGGTTCTGGAGGCGGAACGGGAGTATCGTGAGGCACTGAAAGCGGATGCGCGGTCGGCACTGGCGCATGCAGGACTGGCGGCGGTGCGCGAGCGGGACGGGGATCCGGGGGCGGCTCGGCAGGAGGCTCAGACTTCGATTGGGCTGGAGCCGAACGTGCCGGCGTATCTGGTGCTGGCGCGGCTGGATCTGGAGTCCAATCAGATAGAGGCTGCGGCCGGAGACGTGGATGCGGCGCTGAAGGTGGATCCGGCGAGTGCGAACGCGAAGGGCATGCGGCTGGCGGTGGAGAAGAAGAGAAGCAGCCAGTAAGTGGTGGCCTGTAGCGGGTAGCTGGGTGCTGCAAGGAGAGGGCCATGAGAGCGGTGGCACAGGAGACGGGGCACAGGCAGCACGGACCCATGTTCGTGCTGTTGCTGATTCTGATGTTTTTGCTGTGCATTCTGGGGCCATGCACGGTGAGAGTGGCGGCGCAGACCAATCAGGTCGTGGTGCTGCACCTGGACGACACGATACAGCCCATTAGCCAGGATTATCTGAAGCGGGGCCTGGACAAGGCGGCGCAGATCCATGCGCAGGCGGTGCTGGTGGAGATGGACACGCCGGGCGGGCTGCTGGAATCGATGCGGGGAATGGTGGGGGCGATTCTGGCATCGCCGGTGCCGGTGATTGTGTATGTGGCGCCGGCGGGCGCGCGGGCGGGGTCGGCGGGATTCTTCATCATGGAGTCGGCAGACATTGCGGCCATGGCGCCGGGGACCGAGGCGGGCGCGGCACATCCGGTGGTGGAGATGGGCAGCGTGAGCGACACGATGAAGGAGAAGATCCTGAACGACGCGCTGGCGTTTCTGCGGTCGTATGTGTCGGTACGCGGGCGGGATGTGGACGCGGCGCAGGAGGCGGTGAGCCACTCGAAGTCGTACTCGGCAGATGAGGCGGAGAAGCTGCACCTGATCGACGTGATCGCGCCAAATGAGACGACGCTGCTGGCCGATGTGGACGGGCGGACGATCAAGCGCTTCAACGGAGCGGAGCAGACACTGCACACGAAGGGCGCGGCGCTCGTGGACGTGCAGCCGACGATGCGTGAGGAGATTATGGACCGGATGACGGATCCGAACCTCGCGGTGCTGATCCTGCTGGCCGGAGCGCTGCTGATCTATATGGAATTCAATACGCCGGGAACGATTATTCCCGGGGCGCTGGGGACCCTGATGGTGCTGCTGGCGCTGTTCAGTTTGAATCTGCTGCCGGTGCGGTACACGTCGCTGGCGCTGATTGCGGGGGCTCTGGTGCTGATGGTGCTGGAAGCGAAGTTCCCAAGCCATGGTGTGCTGGCGCTGACGGGGACGGTGGCGCTGGTGCTGGGGCTGCTGACGCTGGTGGCGGGGCCGATTCCGGAGATGCGGGTGCAGTTGGCGACGGCGATTGCTGCGGGCGTGGCGTTTGGGGGGATCACGACGTTCCTGGTCCGAATCGCCTGGCGGGCGCGACAAAACAAAGTGATGATCGGGCCGGAAGCGCTGATGGGCGCGGTGGGTGTGGCGCAGCAGGAACTCGCGCCGCAGGGGCAGATCCTGGTGCACGGAGAGTTGTGGGTGGCGGTGGCGGACGGCCCGATTGCGGCCGGCGAGAACGTGCGGGTGCGCGGCGTCGAAGGCCTGAAGCTGCTGGTGGAGAGGGTACGACAGAGCGTTTCCGCCTGAGTTTGCGCGGCCCTGGAGCGATTGAGTGCGATACAATCGCAGCCGGGCGTAAGGGGCCCGACCTATGGGATATCCCGTACTGATCATTATCGCGATCGTCGTTCTTTATCTGCTGAACTCCATCAAGATTCTTCGCGAGTACGAGCGCGCGGTGATCTTTCGCCTGGGGCGTGCGCTGCCGCAGCCGAAAGGACCGGGGATTATTCTGGTGTTTCGGCCGCTGGACCAGCTCGTGCGCGTGTCGCTGCGGCAGGAAGTGATGGAGGTGCCGCCGCAGGACGTGATCACCCGCGACAACGTGACCATTAAGGTCAACGCCGTCATCACGATGCGGGTGCTGGATCCGGCCAGGGCGGTGATTGAGGTTTCAAACTACGTCTACCAGACCTCGCAATTCGCGCAGACAACGCTGCGGAGCGTGCTGGGCGAGGTGGAGCTGGACGGGCTGCTGTCGCACCGCGATGCGCTGAACCAGCGGATCCAGACGATCATCGATCAGCGGACCGAGCCCTGGGGCGTGAAGGTGGTGAGCGTCGAAGTCAAGCAGGTGGACCTGCCGGACACCATGCTGCGGGCGATGGCGCGGCAGGCCGAGGCGGAACGCGAGAAGCGGTCGAAGATCATCAACGCAGAAGGCGAGTTTATGGCGGCGCAGAAGCTGGTGGAAGCCGCCGATCTGCTGGCCGAGCAGCCGGTGACGCTGCAGCTGAAATATCTGCAGACACTGACCGATATCGGGGTGGAGAAGAATACGACCATTGTGTTCCCGCTGCCGATGGAGCTGATTTCGCTGCTGGGGCACACGTTGACTCCCAAGGCACCCGGCAGCCCGAATCCTGCCACGGCGAACCCGGAACCGAAATAATGGGGTGAAGGGCCGTTGAGAGGCGGGTCGGAGAGACCGGTCTGCAATGGGCGCTCTGAGAGGAGCAAAGCATGGCCTATCTGTTCGAGACGGAAGAAGACGAGGAAACCGGGCGGCGAACGCTGGGACGGAAGAGGCGGGCCGGACGCAAGGGGCGTGAGGAAGACGAGGCCGACGCGGAGATCACGCTGGGGTCGCGCTCGCTGCTGGGAATCTTCTTTGGGCTGGTGCTGATCTGCGCGATTTTCTTTGGGCTGGGGTATTCGGTGGGCCGGGGGAGCGCGGCAAAGACTGCGGTGGTTGCTTCGGGGAGTGAAGCGACGGCCGGGGCTCCGAACGGTAGCATAGGCAAGCCATCGCCGCAGCAGACGCTGGCAGAGGCTCCGGCGACTGACACGAACGCGGGGACGGCGCCGGCGAACGGAGCGCCCGAGGACAATGCGCCGGCTCTGGAAGCGGCGGCGGCGCCGGCACCCACGGGGGGATCGGCTTCGGCGGGTGGATCGGGAGCAAGTGCGGCCGCTCCAGCAGCAGCATCGGTGAAGCCGGCGGGTTTTCCGAGCGCGGTGCCGGGGGCGGCGAATCCCGCACGGCCCGCGGTTGTGACGACAACGATACCGAGCGGAATCATGGTGCAGGTGGCAGCCATCAGCGTGCCGCAGGATGCCGATATCCTGGTGGAGGCTTTGAAGAAGCGCGGGTACACGGCGGTGCTCCGCAACGAGCCGCAGGATAAGCTGCTGCACGTGCAACTGGGGCCGTATGCGACGCGCGCGGAAGCAAATGCTGTGCGGGG
>DASXFH010000392.1:0-12562 GCA_036489655.1 Acidobacteriaceae bacterium
AACCTGGGCCATGTGCCGCTGCCGCCCTACATCCATCGCGAAGACCGCACCGGCGACCGCGAGCGCTACCAGACCGTCTATGCGCGGGAACGCGGCTCGGTGGCGGCGCCGACCGCAGGCCTGCACTTCACCCCGGAGATCCTCGACCAGATTCGTGCGCGTGACGTTCAGATCGCCTCAGTGACGCTGCACGTCGGCCTGGGCACTTTTCAGCCCGTCCGCGTCGAGCGCGTCGAGGAGATCCACCTGCACGCCGAGCACTACAGCCTGTCCGCCGAGACCGCCGCGGCCCTGAATGCTGCCCGGCGCGAGAAGCGGAGGGTCGTCGCCGTGGGCACAACCACGGTGCGAACGCTCGAACACTGCGCGCACACGACTGAGGAATTCCTGCCGCACTCCGGTTCAACGAGCATCTTCATCGCGCCAGGCTTCGACTTCCGCATCGTCGGTGCGCTGCTGACGAACTTCCACCTGCCCCAGTCGACGCTGCTGATGTTAGTCAGCGCCTTTGCCGGACGCGAACCCACCCTGGCCGCCTATCGCCACGCCGTCGAGGCCGAGTACCGCTTCTTCTCTTATGGCGACTGCATGTTGATCCGGTAACGCGCGTCCCTGGGTGCCCTGAACCCGTCATAATGAGGGACTGAGTCCAATCGATCTTGCGGAGAAGATCATGCCGATTCCCAAACGCCTGGCGTGGCTGACGTGTGCGCTCTTTGTGTCCACGGTTTTAGCGCAGAAGACTTTGTGGAACGGTCCGGAGGCGTACCTGGGCCAAACGCCGCCGGGGGAAACTCCCATCGTGTTTGCGCCTGGGCTTCTGGCCGATCGGCCTTTGTTTCCGATGGGAAGGGTGGCATGGTCAGCGGACGGCACGGAGTACTATTACGCGGTGAACGACTCCTGGACGAGCGGTGCAGACGCAAAGATCATGGAGGCTCGCTACAGAAAGCACCATTGGGAGAAGGCCACGGTGGTGGCCCTCGGCTTTCTGTCGCCAACGCTTTCGGCTGACGGGAAGACGCTCTACATGCGGCGGATTTTGAAGGGCAGCAGCATGAACAATGTGTGGCGATCGCAGCGGAGCGGGCATGGGTGGGGCCCGCCGAAGCCTTTTCTGGAAGAGAGCTACGGCGTGTATGACTATATGCCGACGGCGAGCGGCAGGGCTTATGTGGGGAGTAAGGCAAACGCAGAAGACGAGACGAACGGAATCACTTATGCGTACAGCGTGTTGACGATGGCCGATGGCAAGGCTTCGGTGACAAGTCTCGGGCAGCCTCTGAACGAGCCGGGCTTTAACGGCGACCTGTATGTGGCCCAGGATGAGTCGTACATGATTGTGAGCGCCAGGGAGACAAAGGATTACGATTCGCAGCTTTATATCTCATTCCGGAGGCCGGATGGAACATGGCGAGAGCCGGTGAGCCTGGGAGCGAAGATCAATGAGGGGCTCGCGCACCGGTGGGGCCAGTATGTAACGCCGGATGGGAAGTACCTGTTCTACACGCACGGCACCAGCGAGAAGGACTGCACGGTGTTTTGGGTGCGGTTCGATACGCTGCTCGCAAGGTTACGGCCGAAGGAGTCCTGAGCCGTCCCCCGGCCAGGTTCACCCCACAGAACCTCCACCGAACCGGCTGGCGCGCTCCCCTCCCGAATCCCCCCGGCCAGGTTCACCCCACAGCAAGAAGCAAACGCCTTTCAATGGCTAGCGTCCAACGATTCCTTCCCCTGCTGGACCCCGACGTACTGGACCCCGAACCGATTTGAAACATCTCCCTCCCCAAACGCCGTTCTCACGGCGAATCACCTCCACCCAGGACTCCGTCGAATCGCCTCCACCAGGACTCCATCGAATCGGCTGGCGTGCTCCCCCTCCCGAATCCCCTCGGCCAGGTTCACCCCACAGCAAGAAGCAAACGCCTCTCAACGACGCAGCGTCCAACCATTCCTTCCCCCGCCGCACCCCGACGTACTGCACTCCGAACCGATTTGAAACATCACCCTCCGCCCTCCCCGACCGCCGCCGTTCTCACGGACGCACTTTCGGCCCCCAAAGAACACTCTTCAGTGTGTTTTGGGACTTCGCCTCCAGGCCGCCGCGTGGTGCCGCAATGCCCCAATTCGGCCTGGAGGTATGCACAACAAAGAGTGCAAAGGAGGGTAATACCCTCAGGGTATTACCCTCCCGTAATTGAAAATAAAGTACTTCCTGAGGCCCTCACCCCAGGGGGTGGGGGGGTGCCTCACCAGATCTTGCAGGCCTCGGCATTCACCATCGGCTGACCCGCTTTGCAGCCAAAGGCCGCGGCAAATTGCGGCAGATCGGCCACGATGCCGTTGACGCGATACTTGCCCGGGGAATGCGGATCCGTGATGGCGCTCAAGCGCAGGTTCTGCGGACGCTGATTCTCACAGGCCCACTGCGCGTATCCAATGAAGAACCGCTGGTCGGGCGTGAACCCGTCCTTGTCCTGCAGATGCATGCCGGCCGTGGCCCTTTTCCACGCCTCGTAAGCGATGAGGGTGCCGCCCAGATCCGCCGTATCTTCGCCGCTGGTCAGCCTGGAGTTGATGTGGATCTGATCGACGATGGTGTAGCCTGCAAACTGATTCCGCAGACAGCTGATGTGCTGGTCGAACCCCTTGGCATCAGCCGGCGTCCACCAGTCGCGCAGATTGCCGTTGCCGTCGAACTGTCGTCCCTCGTCGTCAAAGGCGTGGGTCAGCTCGTGGCCGATAGTGCCACCGGTGTCGCCGTAATTAGGCGCGGCATCTTCCTTCGGATCGTATAAAGGCGGCTGCAGGACGCCAGCCGGGAAGTTGATGTCGTTACGCTGCGGATCGTAATAGGCGTTGACGGTCGGCGGGCTCATAAACCACTCGTTGCGGTCGACGGGTTTGCCGACCTTATTCCAGTCGCGGCGCTCCTCGAAGACATGCGTCCGCTCCACATTGCCGAAGTAGTCGTCGGGTTTGACGGTCAGCGAGGAATAATCGCGCCACTTGTCCGGATAACCGATCTTGTTGCGAACCATGTGCAGCTTGGCGATGGCCTGCTGCTTCGTCGCCGGACTCATCCAGTCCAGATGCTCGATCTCCTGCTGCATGGCCGCCTCGATCTGGTCGGTCATCTTCAGAACGTCCTGCTTCGTCTTGGGCGAGAAGTCGCGTGCCACAAACTCCTGGCCAAGCGCTTCGCCCAGATGGCGGTCGACCTGACCCACACAGCGCTTCCAGCGCGCCTGCATTTGGGGAACGCCGCGCAGGTACCTCGAGTAGAAGTCGAACTGCGCATCCTCAAAGAGAGTCGACAGGCTTGGCGCGGCGGCATTCAGGGCATGCACACGCAGATAGGCTTTCAGATTGTCCAGCGGCTCCGTCGTCAGTTCGTGCTGCAGCGCCGCCAAAAACTTCGGCTGCGAGACATTGATGTTCGCCAGCGCGGAAGCGGGAACGTGCTCCTCGCTGAAATACGCACCCATCTCCAGCGAGGGCGCCAGCGACTCAATGTCGCTGATCTTCATCGGATGGTATTCGTTGTAGGGATTCCGTCGCGCCACGCGCGTGAGCGAAGCGTCCGCCAGCGCGGTTTCAATCTTCATCACCGCCGCCGCGTCCGCATCTGCCTGTGTCTGGCTTTCCCCGGAGAGCACCAGCAGATGCGACATGTAGGCGACGTATCTCTGCCGGGTCTCGACGCTCTTCGCATCGGTCTTGGTGTAGTAGTCGCGGTCGGGCAGCCCGAGCCCACCCGCGCCGATGCCGACGATCATCATGCCCGCGTTCTTCGGATCCTGCTCCGAGCCAGCGCCCAGGAAATAGAGCCCGCGCTGATCGGCCCCTTCCCGCAGAAACCCGGCGAGCTGCTTCCGGTCCTGAATCGCAGCGATCCGGTCTAGTTCCGGCTTCAGAGGCGACAGGCCCTGTGCGTTGACCGCATCTGTATCCATACAGGCGGCGTAATAGTCGCCGATCTTCTGCTGGCTGGGGGTGCGGTCTTTACGCTTCGCATCGGCTTCCAGAATGCCCCACAGGAACTGCCGGTTCTCATTGGCGAGCTTCGCGTAAACGTCCCAGCCCGCCTGATCGGGCGGAATCGGATTGCTCTTCATCCAGCCGCCACACACATATTGATAGAAGTCCACGCAGGGATTCGCCGCACGGTCCATATTTGCCACGTCGAGGCTCGGCGAATACGGAATGGCAGTGAGTGGCTTATCAGTTGAGGGTGCAGACTGGGCAACACAGGCAGGGAGCATCGCCGCAAAGACGGCCAGCGGCAGCCAACGAGCGGTCATCGTGAGTTTTCCTCTGGGGCATTATAGCGGCGGGACCGCTGCAAGCTGCTCCGGCATCGAAATCAGGAGATTCCGAGCCACGAAACCCTCCTGCTCGAGGCGGTACACTCATCCCGATGGCGGAAAAATCCAGTAAGCCTGCAGTCTTCCTGCTCGACACAATGTCGTTTATCTTTCGCGCGTATCACGCGATGCAGCGTCAGCCACGCGCGATGTCCACGCGCACCGGCGTGCCCACCGCCGCGACGTACGTGTTCGTGAACATGATCAACAAGCTGCGCCGAGACTTTTCTCCGGAATATTTCGCCGCGGTGTTTGACGTGTCAGGCCCGGTCTTTCGCGATGAGCGCGCTCGCTCAATGACCGTGAAGAAGTACAGCGCCGGGACGCAGGCCTGGGAGACGATCGATTACGGCGGTTATAAGGCCAACCGTGAGCAGATGCCGGCCGACCTTGCGCAGCAGTTGCCCTATGTCCGGCGCGCGCTGGAGGCATTTCGCATTCCGATCCTCGAAGCCGAAGGCTTTGAAGCCGACGACGTCATCGGCACTCTCGCCAGCAAGGCAGCCCGAGCCGGCCATCCGGTCTTCGTCGTCTCCAACGACAAGGACATGATGCAGCTGGTCAACGAGCAGGTGAAGATCCTGAACCCGGTCAAGGACAACCTGATCCTCGATCGCGAGAAGGTGTTGGAAACGCTGGGCGTTCCGCCCGAGCTTGTCGTGGATGTGATGGCCCTCCGCGGCGATAGTATCGACAATATTCCGGGCGCCCCCGGCATCGGCGACAAGGGTTCTGTCGAGCTCATCCAGCAATATGGCAGCGTCGAAGCTGCGCTGGACCGGGCCGCGGAGATCAAGCGCAAGACATATCGTGAGTCGCTGCAGAACAATCGCGACGCGGTTCTGCTGAGTAAGGAGCTGGTGACAATCCACTGCGAGGTACCGCTGGACTTCGATCCCAACGCCATGCGGACCCAGGAGCCGGACACCGCCGCTTGCCGCACCTTGTTTACCGAGCTGGAGTTCACCACGCTGCTGCGCGAACTGGCTCCTGCCCCACCCACCACGGCCGTCGAGTACATTCTGGGACCGACGCCTGAACAAATCGCAGCGTTCCTGGCCGAGGCAAAGAAGAACGGCTTCGCGCTGGCCCTGGCCGCTTCCGAACTGGAGTCCGCCGCGGAGCAGATCAGCGAACAGGAATCGGAGGCGCTGGAAGAGCGCGAGCCTGAACTCAAAACGATGTCGCTCCTGGATCTGGCTGAAGCGACCGAACAGAGTTCCGCCCCGCGCGGATGTTTTCTCGGGGTCGCGACCGCAGCCGACCCGGCCCTGCGCGTTCCCCTCGAGGCTGTTCTTTCTCTGCTCGAAGACGAAGCAATCCCAAAGCAGGTGCACGATCTGAAAGCCGCCCTGCGGGTTCTCGCCTCGCACGATGTCGCGTTGCGCGGCGCCTCGGATGACGTGATGCTCTACTCCTACCTCGTCAATCCCACGCATGCAACGCACCGCCTGGCCGACGTGGCCGCGCGCTTTGCCGGCGGACCGCCGCGGGAGACGGACGATCGCCAGCTCACCGAAGCAGCCCACCTCACCCGAACCCTCACCGGAATACTGCGCGAAGACATCGACGCCCTCGGCGAGCGGCGTGTCTATGAGCAGATCGATCTGCCCCTCGTCCCCATTCTGCTGCGCATGGAGAAAGCCGGCATTCGCATCGACTCAGCGGCGCTGTCGCGCATGTCCGGTAGCCTGGCCTCCGATATGGATCGGCTGAGCGAGCAGATCTTCACTTTGGCAGGCCATCACTTCAACATTAATTCGCCCAAACAGCTTGGCGATGTCCTGTTCAACAAGATGAACCTGCCGCGGCCGCTGAAGTATGGCAGAGGCAAGGTGATTTCGACAGCGCAGGACGTGCTGGAGGAGCTGGCCGTCCATAACAACGTTCCGCGCCTGGTACTTGAATATCGGCAGCTGGCCAAGCTGAAGTCGAACTACGCCGATTCCCTGCCCCTGCTTGCTGACAGCGAGGGCCGCGTGCATACGACGTTCAATCAGGTGGGCACGGCCACGGGGCGCCTTTCCTCAACGAACCCTAATCTGCAGAACATCCCCATTCGCACCGAACTGGGTCGTGAGATTCGTGCCGCCTTCATCGCTGCGCCCGGCTGCGTCCTGCTCTCCGCCGACTACTCGCAGATCGAGTTGCGTCTGCTGGCGCATTTCTCCGAGGATCCGCTGTTGGTCCGCGCCTACCAGACCAGCCAGGACATCCACACGCTGACGGCGGCCGAAGTGTTCGGCATGGATGCGGAAACCATGGATAAGGAGACGCGCAATCGAGCCAAGGCCGTCAATTTCGGCATCGTCTATGGCATCTCGCCGTTCGGGCTGGCACAGCAGCTCGGCATCGAGCAGAACGAGGCGCGGCTCTACATCGACAAATATTTCGCCCGTTACCAGGGTGTTCGTACCTATATCGACCGCATGCTCGAAGAGACGCGCCGCGAGCAGAAGGTCCGCACCCTCTTCGGGCGTATCCGGCCGATTCCCGATATCCAGAGTCGCAACGCCAACCAGCGTGGATTTGCCGAGCGAACCGCGATCAACACGCCTTTGCAGGGCACCGCCGCCGACCTGATCAAGCTGGCTATGATCCGCATCGAGCAGCGTCTGGAGAACGAAAAGCTACAGGCACGCATGACGCTTCAGGTTCACGACGAACTCGTCTTCGACGTGCCACAGAGGGAGATCGATCCGGTCACCGAACTCGTGCGCCACGAAATGGAACATGTGATTGAGCTGAGCGTGCCGCTGGTGGCTGATGTCGGCATCGGGCCCAACTGGCGCGACCTCGCCTGATCACTCACCCAGTTCGGCGCGAATCGCGGCGGCGATTCGGTCGGCATGCCGGCGCATCGCGTCTTCCGATTCAGCTTCAATCATCACGCGCGCCAGCGCCTCTGTGCCCGAATAGCGGACGACCACTCGACCGCTGTCCGCCAGTTCCGCCTCCGCCTCGCGGATCGTCTCGGCTACCGGCGCGATCTGGTCCAGCGGCTTCTTTTCGCGCACGCGGACATTCACGATGACCTGCGGAAATACTTTCAGGTCGGCAATCAGTTCGTGCAGCGGCTTGCCCGAGCGCCGCACCACATCCAGGACCACCAGGGCGGTCAGCAGCCCATCTCCGGTTGTCGCCAGATGGGGAAACAGAATGTGTCCTGACTGCTCACCGCCCAGAGACGCATGCTCCTGCTGCATCCGCTCCAGCACGTACTTGTCGCCCACCGGCGCGCGCAGCATGCGAATGCCGTCGCGCCGCAGCGCCGCCTCCAGCCCCATATTCGACATGGTCGTGGCCACCACAGTGTTGTTGTGGAGCATGGCGCGCTTCTGCATATCGCGCGCGGCCAGCAGCATGATCGCATCGCCGTTCACCACCTTGCCCTGAGCGTCGGCAAACATTGCGCGATCCGCATCGCCATCGAAGGTCACACCGAGATCCGCACCCGCAGCCTTTGTTTCCGCAGCCACCACCTGCGGGTGCAGCGCGCCGCAGCTGGCGTTGATATTGCGCCCGTTTGGAGCCGCATGGGTCAGCCGGATTTGTCCTCCCAAATCCGCAAACAGTTCCGGCGCAATCGCCGAAGCCGCGCCATTCGCGCAATCCAGCACCACAGTAAGTCCATTCAAATTGAGACCCGGCACGACTCCGCGCAGGAAGCGCTCGTAGTCGGCTCGGTATTTTGCATCGACGGCAGGCGCGGAACTCTTCCCAGGCGCACGCCCTTCCTCCAGCCGCCGGAAGATCTCCTCTTCGATGCGCAGCTCCGTTTCGTCCGGCAACTTGTAACCGTCGCTGCCGAAGACTTTAATGCCATTGTCCTGCCACGGATTGTGCGAGGCGGAAATCACCACACCCGCTGCAAAGCCGTGCTGTCTGGCCAGATACGCTATGCCCGGGGTTGTAATCACTCCGGCACTTTCGACTTGCGCTCCACCCTCGGTCAAGCCGCCGGTCAGCGTGCCGGCAATCCACCCACTGGACTCGCGGGTGTCCATGCCCAGCAGAACCCGCGGAGCCTTTACCGCCTTCAGCTGGTGCGCCAGCGCCAGGCCCACCGCGTCAATCGTCCCCGGATCCAGCGGCGCTTCGCCCGCCACTGCTCGAATTCCATCCGTACCAAACAGCTTTCTCATTGTCCCGGAACTTCTCTTTCCACCTGGCTGACACGGCTCCGAATACGGCCGCGCGCCAGGCGCGTGGTGATGGATTGCCCTTCTGTAACAGCTTCACTTCCTTTTATTAAACGTCCCCGTTCATCGTAGACCAGGGCGTAGCCGCGCCCCAGAACCGCCAGGGGAGAAAGCGCTGCCAGTTGCCGCGCCAAGCCAGATTCCCGTTGGCGGCTCGACCGCAGCCGTTCCCCAACCAGGCGTCTCATCCCGTCTTCCAGCGCCGTCAGCCGCTCTCGCGCCGCCACCGCGCGCCAGCCGATATCCTGCCGCTGCAGACGCGCGGCCAGCTGTTGCCATCGTTCACTTGCCGCGCGATGGCTGCCCCGCCAAAGCAGTTCCATGCGCAGCCCCAGGTCGTCGAGCCGCTGCTGTTTGCGACGGAGATGATCCATTTCCTGCATCAGGATCGACTCGACGCGCACCCGCGCCAGGGCGTTGCGCGCCTGCATCAGCCGATAGCGGCAGCCTCTCTGCAGGCGATGATCCATCTCGTACAGCCGCTCGGCAACATTGTGCAGCGCCGCCGTAGCAATTTCCGCAGCGGCGGACGGTGTAGGCGCACGCAGATCCGCGACGAAATCCGCGATGGTGAAGTCGGTCTCATGTCCGATCGCCGAGATCACGGGGAGATCCGAGACGGCAATGGCCTCCGCCAGCCCCTCGCTGTTGAACGGAGCCAGGTCCTCCAGCGAGCCTCCGCCGCGCGCGATCACAATCACGTCCGCCTCGCGTGTGAGGTTGAACCATGCAATCCCCGCTGCCACTTCAGCCGCCGCGGTTTCGCCCTGCACTAACGCGGGGTACAGCAGTACATGCAGCGCCGCATGCCGGCGATTCACGATGCTGAGAAAGTCCTGGATCACCGCGCCGGTCGGCGAGGTCACAATCCCCACGCAGCGCGGATAAAGCGGCAAAGGCTTTTTCCGCGCAGGATCAAAGAATCCACGGCCTTCCAGCCGCGCCTTCAGCTGTTCAAAAGCAATCTGGAGTGAGCCCGCCCCGACCGGCTCCAGGAACTCCGCCACCAGCTGCATCTGCCCGCGCTGCTCGTAGACCGATACCTTGCCGCGCAGCAGCACGTGCAGTCCGTCTGCGGGTTTGAAGCGCAGCAGCGACGCCTGGCGGCGAAACAGCACCGCCGGCAGCTGCGCCTCTCCGTCCTTCAACGTAAAGTAAACGTGGCCCGACGGCGCCGACCGCAGATTCGAGATCTCGCCTTCCACCCACAGGTCGCCGTACTCGCGCTCCACGTGCAGGCGCACTTCGCTCACCAGGTCCGCCACCTGCCAGATCCGCCGCGCGATCGGCGACTCGAAGCTGAACCCGAGCTGGCTCTCGGTTGCGCGCGATGAGTCAGGCGAGGCGCTCATCCTGCGAGTATAGCCGTCACTCCATTTGAAAACGCCGCCGCTCATCCGGATAATGGGCGAATCTCCAACTTCGAGGATCCGCATGCTGCATCGCCTGGCTCTCACTGCCGCTGGTCTCTCCCTCCTCCTTTGCCCTGCTGCTCCCGTTCTTGCCCAGAGCTTCACACTCCAGCAGGTGATGAGCGCCCCCTTCCCCTCCGAACTGCAGGCCGCGCCTCAGGGCAATCGCCTGCTGTGGATCGCCAACCAGGAAGGCAAGCGCAATATCTGGGTGGCGGAGAAACTCGGCAGCGCCTGGACCGTGCATCGCGTAACGAGCGACGATGCCGATGATGGCATCGATCTCGGTGACATCAGGTGGACCCCCGATGGCGAGAAGATTGTCTACGTCCGAGGCGGCGATTTCGAGTTCCCCGAGAAACCTTCGCCGAATCCGGCCATGCTGCCCCAGGGCGTGGACCAGGAGATCTGGATCGTCTCCGCCGGCGGTGGTAATGCGCGCAAGCTTGCGGACGGCCGCGCGCCCGCCGTTTCCCCCGATGGCGCGACCGTCGCCTATCTGGATAAAGACCAGATCTGGACCGTCGATCTGCGCGATGTAGCAGCCAAACCCACGCAGCTTCTCCACACACGAGGCCGCCTCGATTCCCTCACCTGGTCTCCCGACGGCAAGTACCTGTCGTTTGCCAGCGAGCGTGGCGATCACGGCTTTATCGGCGTCTATTCCGTCGCTGACCAGAAGCTGCGCTATCTCGATCCATCGACGGAAATCGATCAGGACCCCATCTGGTCGCCGGACAGCCGCAGCATCGCGTTTGTGCGTATTCCCCCGGATACGTCCGGCATCGATTTCAAGCCGCGCCGCACCGCTCAGCCCTGGTCGATCGTCGTTGCCAACGTGATGACCGGCGCCGGTCATGCTGTGTGGCATGCGCAGGATGGCCAGGGCAGCGTCTTCCACGACACGGAGTCTGACCAGCAACTCTACTGGACCGTCGGCAACCACATCGTTTTTCCATGGGAAAGTACCGGCTGGCTGAATCTTTACTCCGTTGATGTCAACGGTGGCACCACCACAGACCTCACCCCCGGCAACTTTGAGGTCGACTACATCGCCTTCAGCAAGGATCGCCGAACCCTCCTCTACTCCTCAAACCAGAACGACATCGATCGTCGGCATCTGTGGCAGGTAGCCGTGGATGGCGGATCTCCCCGCGAGGTTACCCGCGGCGACGGTTTAGAGATCATGCCCGTCCTCGAGCCCGATGGCACGATTGCCGTCCTTCGTTCCGATGCGCGCCTGCCGCTTCGGCCCGCCATCGTCTCCGGCAACGGCGTGATGCACGACGTGGCCCCGCAGATGATCCCCGCCGACTTCCCCGCTGCCAAACTCGTCGTCCCGCAGCAGGTCATCCTCTCCGCCGCCGACGGCCTGAAGATCCACGGCCAGCTTTTTCTGCCCGCTTCCGCCGAAGACGGTCATAAGCATCCGGCCATCGTTTTCTTCCATGGCGGATCGCGTCGCCAGATGCTCCTGGGCTGGCACTACATGGACTACTACTCCAACGCTTACGCGGAAAATCAATACCTCGCCAGTCTCGGCTACATCGTGCTCTCAGTGAACTACCGCAGCGGTATTGGCTATGGGCTCAATTTCCGCGAAGCCCTGAACTATGGCGCCGCCGGAGCCAGCGAGTTCAATGATGTGCAGGGTGCGGGACTGTATCTCCGCGATCGGCCGGACGTGGACGGCGCGCGCATCGGCGTGTGGGGCGGCAGCTACGGCGGCTATCTCACCGCGCTTGCCCTGGCGCGGGCTTCCGACCTCTTCTCCGCCGGGGTCGACTTCCACGGCGTCCACGACTGGAACCTTGAACTCGACAACTGGCAGCCGGAATACAACCCTAACGCCGATCTGAATGCGGCGCGCATCGCCTGGGAATCGTCGCCGCTCGCTTCAGTGAAGGACTGGAAATCGCCGGTGCTGCTGATGCAGGGCGATGACGACCGCAACGTCCAGTTCTCGCAAACCGTTCGCCTTGCCGCCGCACTCCGCGCTCAGGGCACCCCCTTTGAAGAGCACGTCTTCCCCGACGAGATCCACGGCTTCCTGCTGCACAGATCGTGGATGACCGCCTACGGGCTGGAGGCCGACTTCTTCAACCGGCATCTGAAGCCGCAGCCGTAGGGGCCTTAGTGGAAGTCGTGCGAGCGCACCTCGACGGAGTTGTCGGCCAGCGGGGTGAGCCGCACGGCTTTCACGTGGATCACCCCATCCTGGTTCTGCAGCGGACCCTCCACCAGCAGAAACCGCGACCGCGTCACCACCACCTGGTTGCGCTCATACATCGTGGGCGTCACGATCACGTTCGCGATCCCCGTCTCGTCCTCCATGGAGAGGAAGACGAATCCTTTCGCCGTTCCCGGACGCTGTCGCGCGATGATGCATCCCGCCGCCCGCACCCATTCCCCGTCGCGCCGCATGTGCAGGTCCTGCGCCGACAGCACTCTCTGCCGCTGCAGCGCCGCTCGTCGATACGCCATCGGATGCTTCCCCGTCGTCAGCCCCGTCCCTGCATAGTCCGCCACCAGGCGCTCCTCGGCGGTCATCGCCCGCAGCGGCGACACCTCCGGCGGATCG
>DASXFH010000395.1:0-2136 GCA_036489655.1 Acidobacteriaceae bacterium
GCCTGAGTTCTACGAGCTTCGGTCGAGTGTGCGCGCGGATGACTGGAACGACCATCATTTCTTCCTTATCGAGTCGAGCCTGCCCGCGGCGGTGATTGCGCCGTGGATTCGGGCGCGTGTGAAGCAGCTCGATCCAACTGCGCCCGTGGAAATCGACACCATGAAGCAAACGGTCAGCACGCTGGCGGACCGGCCCCGATTCGAGATGGCGCTGCTGGGGTTCTTCGCGCTCTGCGGGATGTTGATGGCGGTAATCGGGCTCTATGGGGTGATCGCGTTTGTGGTGGCGCAGCGGACGCAGGAGATTGGGGTGCGCATGGCGCTCGGGGCGACGCGGGGCAATATTCTGCGGCTGATTGCGGGCGAAGGCGTGCGCCTCATAGTGATTGGCGGAGTAGTCGGTATCGGCGGAGCCCTGGCGGCTTCGCAGCTCCTGAAGAGCCTGCTGTTCGGCGTGGGAGCGCTCGATCCATGGACCTATGCGGCGGTGGTTGCGCTACTGGGAGTAGTGGCTCTGGCCGCTACGCTGCTGCCGGCGCTGGCGGCCATGAAGGTGGACCCGATGGAGGCGCTGCGGTATGAGTGACCTTGGGATCGCGCCTGGCCGGGCCACTCGCCGGGTCAAGCGCCGGGTTACTCGCCCGGAAAGCGGACGCCGAGCGCGGTGCGGGCTTCTTCAAGCAGGCGGGCCATGGAGAGCGACAAAGAGTGGGTAATCTCAGGGCTTTCGCGCAGACCCGCGCGGATGAGATCGCAGAAGTGCGCGGTTTCGTAGTTGAAGCCGCCGGCGACGATGGGCTCGTGGAGCTCAACCACGCGGCGGTCGATGTAATGGACGGTAGCGCGGACCGGGTTCCACCAGTTGGCGTGGATAAGGACAAAGCCGCGCGGCGCGGAGAGCATGGCGTCGCCGTGCGAAAGCAGATCGATGCCGGTGTGGATCTGGGCGTAGCCGCGCTCGTGCTCGGTATGGATGAGGGCGAAGGAGTCGACGCCCGCGGGCGAGAGACGGCCGAGGGTGTGTACCTGTTTCAGGCTCCCCAGCCAGTCGAGGGCGAGAAACGCCTCATAGGGGCCGATGCCAAGGATGCCGCCGCCGCCGAGCTCCGCGAAGTGGAGCGGGTAGTCCGGCGCAATGGATGAGTCGCAGTGGCCGGCGCGGACAAAGCCAACCGGGCCGATGGGGTCGTCGAGCAGATGCCGGCGAAGGCGCTGATAAAGAGGGAAGAACGGGGGCTTCATGGCCTCCATGAAGAGTCGGTCGTGCTCGCGTGCCGCTGTGAGGATTTGCTGGAGCTGGCGGGCATTCAGCGCGGAAGGCTTCTCGCAGAAGACGTGCTTGCCGGCGGCCAGAGCGGCGATGGAGAGCTCTGCGTGACTATCGGGGTGGGTGGCGATGTAGACGGCATCGATGCCGCTGGCAAGCAACGCTTCGAGCGTCGGAGATGTCTGAGAGACGCCGAATTGGCTGGCGAAGGCGGCCGTGCGGTCAGGGTTGCGGCCCCAGACGCCGGCCAGCGTGGCATTAGGGACGGCGGTGAGCCCCTGGGCGAAGCGGGCAGCCGCGCGGCCGGGGCCGACGATGCCGAATCGGATTTGCTTGGAGCCGCCAGAGGCCAGGGAAGACATGAATCCAATGTAGCTTGGAGAGTCTCAGGTACGGAAACCTAGCCCTGCAAAGCCGCTCCGCCTGCTCGTGATGACAGTCAGCCCTGTTGTTCCGGGCGACGGTCGTTGATTCCGGTCTGGCTTGGACCGATCTACCGGATGATGTCTTCGAGCGTGGTGCTGAGGTCGGTCTTCTCGTCGCGGTACTTCACGATGACCGGGGCATAGAGGCTGAGGCCCCATTCCTGCCCTTTGCCTTTGGTCACGGCTCGCGAGCCGGGAACGACTACGGCGTTCTCAGGAATGATGAGGGGCCGGTCGGCGGTTGCACGCAGAATTTCACCGTTTACCAGGTCGAAAACCGGCGTTCCGCGGGTGAGGATGGTCCCGGCGGCGAGCACTGCGCCTTTACGGACGATGGTCCCCTCGTAGACGCCGCAATTGCCGCCCACCAGCACATCGTCTTCAATAATCACCGGACTGGCGTTCACCGGCTCGAGCACGCCGCCGATCTGGGCGGCTGCGCTC
>DASXFH010000006.1:0-10044 GCA_036489655.1 Acidobacteriaceae bacterium
TGTCATCCTGAGCGAACCTTCCGAATTTGTTGCGCAGCCTTTGGCGCAACAGCAAGGTTCAGGCGTGAGTCGAATAGCCTGCCCTGAGCGAGTCCGCGAAGCGCACGAGCCGAACGGGGACCTGCTTCTTCCCGACCACAGCCAGATGCAAGACTCCCTATTCCCTGTTCCCTATTGCCTGTTCCCTGTTGCCTGTTCCCTGTTGCCTGTTCCCTATTGCCTGCTCCCTACCCCCTGCGTTTCCACCCGCACCCCCCGCCCATCCAGATCCACCGTCGACAATCCCAGCATGTCCGTGCGATACGTTCGCACGTGTGCGGCTCCCAGCCGATCCATCACCTCATAATTCGGATGCCCATAGAAATTCCGACGCCCCACCGAAACCGCCGCCCACTCCGGTGCCACCGCCGCCAGAAACTCCGGCGTCGTCGACGTGCGGCTCCCGTGATGCCCCACCTTCAGGAAATCCGCATGCAGCCCGCCTTCCGCCACCATGCGCTCCTCGCTCGGCGCCTCCGCGTCTCCCTCCAGCAGCGCCGTCCTTCCCTCCCACGACAACTGCAGCACCAGCGAATCGTTGTTTCCCGGCGCAGGTCCCGGCTGATAACTCGCCTCCGGCGCCAGCACCCGAATCCGCACGCCGTCGAAATCAAAAACCTCTCCCGCCGTATGCCGCACCACCCGCGTCCGCACCGTTCCCGCTTCCGCCAGCACGGCATCGTACAGCCCCGAGTGCGGATTAATCCCCACCCATAAAGTCTGCGGCCTGAAATTAGCCAGCACCGCAGCCATCCCGCCAATATGGTCCGCGTGCGCATGTGTGATCGCCACTGCGTCCAGCCGCCGAATCCCTCGCGCCCACAGCACCGGCGAAACCACATCCTCCCCCACATCGAAATTCGACGCGTTCCCGCCGCCGGCCTTACCGCTCAGATCGCCTGCACCCACAAGGCCCCCCGCATCCACCAGCAGAGTCTTCCCGTGCGGCGTCACCACCAGCAGCGAGTCCCCCTGCCCCACATCGATCGTCGTGATTTCCAGCGCCCCGTCCCGATGCACCACCCCTCGCGGCGCCACCAGCAGCGCCACCGCCACCGCCAGTGCCGCCGCACATGCCGGCAGCGCGAACCTCCGCAATCGGATAAGAACCAGCGCCAGAACCAGCGCCGCCACGGCCCCGGCAACCGCCAGCCCCTGCGGATCCGGTATCCGCAGATCTCCCGCCCGCATCGCCCCAAACCCCCGCACCAGCCCCGCCGCCCCATGCAACAGCAGCGCCAGCGGTACCCCCGCGATCAGAGCCGCCTTCGGCGCCACCAGCACCATCCCCAGAAACAGCAGCGCCAGCGGCAGCAAAATCCCCAGCAGCGGCACAATCAGCAAATTGACCGGCAGCGCCGCCGCCGTCACACGATGAAAATACAGCGCCATGGGCAGCGCCATCAGCAGCTCAATCGCCACAGACGTTGTTACCAGTTCCGCCGCCAGCAGCCCCCAGCGCACACAGCGCGGCATCCACGTCAGCGCCACCCTCGCTCCAAGCCGAGGCCGCAGCGCCTGCGCCACCATCCGCAGGCTCACCCGAAACTGCGCCACCCGCGGCGGCAGCGTCGGATCCACCGGGTGCAGCCACAAATCCCGCATCCCCCGCAGATACGGCCCAAACGTCTTCTCCGCCACCGGCACGGCAATCCCCGCCACCGCCAGCACCGACAGCAGCGTCATCTGCAGCCCCGCATCCGCCACCGCCGCCGGACGCGCCGCCAGCATCACCAGCGCCGCGAATCCAATCGCGTTCAGCGGATGCCGCTCCCGCCACAGCAGCCGCCCCGTCAGATACAGCGCCACCATCCAGAACGCGCGCTCCACCGGCTGCCCAAATCCCGTAAACAGCGCGTACCCGAACGACAGCGCTACCGTCGCCACAGCCCCCCATACTCGCCCCATCCGCAGCCGCCGCGCACCCCAGAACACCAGCCCCGAGAAAATCGCCAGGTGCATCCCCGAAACCACCAGCAGATGGAACGATCCCGTCCGCTCGAATCCCACCCGCAATCGGTGCCCCAGCAGCGTCCGGTCTCCGGTCAGCATCGCCGTCAGCATCGCTGCGTCGTCATGGCTCAGGCGCAGCATCGCCGGCCATCGCGACAACCCGCCCGCATGCCCGTCCACAAAGCTCACCAGCCGCTCACTCACCGCCTGCTGCGCGCTGTGAACCCGGCACAACATCCCGGGCCGCCTATTCGTCACCGTCACGGATACATCCTGAGCGTGCGCGCTGCCCACCGCGCTGATCCCCTGCTGCCGCAGCCACGCCCCCGCATCCCAGACACCCGGATCCAGAAATCGCTCTGACAAGTGCAGCGCCGCCCGTCCCTGCACCTCCGACCCGCAGGCCATCGCCGGAAGCCGCGCCCCTGCCGGTGCGTAAACCGTCAGCCGCAGACCCTCCGGCGCAGGCAGCGACCTCCCATCGACGGTGGCCACCCGCACGTCCACCTGCTGGCTCTGTTCTTCGCGAGCCACATCCGAATACGGTGCCGCCGAAGCGCTCCGCCGCACGCCACTCGCCCGCACAATCGTGCCTTCAATCAGTGGCGACGTCTCAATTCCCTCTCGCCGCGTCGCCGGCGTCGCTGCGGGAATCGCCGCTGCAATCCGGCTCAGCGGCGTCTCGCTCGCCGGCCGCGGCTGCACCTCCGCGCAAAACATTCCCAGCAGCACGCACACGGCGCCCGCAGCCACCGGCGCCACCCGCTCCGCGCGCCACGCCGCCACCGCCCCAACCGCCAGCAGCAGCACCAGCGCCACCAGCAACCATCCCGCCGCAACCCACCCCACCCAGCTCGCCGCATCCCCGGCCACAAAACACACCGCAGCCACCAGCGCAGGCGCCGTCAGCCCCGCGCGCCCCCGCGTCGGCGGCGCCGCATTCACCCGTTGTTCTGAAATCTCAGGCGCGACTGTAGTGGAGGAGGCCATCGGCGTTCGCCCGGCCTCGCCGCCTGACCTCACTCCAGCGTCAGTTGCGCCACGCTTTCCAGGTGAAACGTCTGCGGAAACAGGTCCACCAGGTGCATTTTTGCCAGTCGATAGCCGGATTCTAGCAACGCAGCAACGTCCCGGCTCAGCGTTGCCGGATCGCACGAAACGTAAGTCACGTTACGCGCGCGCACCTTCCCCAGCAACGTCGTCACCTCACGCCCCAGCCCCGCTCGCGGCGGATCCACCACCACCAGGCCCGGCGTCCCCTTCGCATGCCGCAGAAACGCCGCCGTCTCCGCCAACACCACCCGGTGGCGCGTCCCTCGCAAATTCTCCCGCAGGTCCCGCACCGCCGCCCCACCTGACTCCACCGCGACCACCTCGCCAAACCCCTCCGTCAGCGCCAGCGAAAACAGTCCCACCCCTGCATACAAATCCCAGGCCACATCGCCCGTCCGTCCCCCCGTCACCAGCTCCACCAGCCGCTCGATCAGCAGCCGGTTCACCTGGAAGAACGCCCCCAGCCCCACCCGATACCCGCGCCCCGCCGCTCGATATGTCAGCGCCGCTTCCCCCGCCTGCGCCAGCAGCTTCCCCGTCATCGCGCCCCGCTCCGCCGAGAACACTCCCGCCCCCACACACTCCGGCAGCGCCTTCTGTAACCGCGTCCAGCACGAATCCAGCAGCCGCTTCGCCTCAGCTCCCGGCCGATCCGTCCAGAAACCCGCCAGCACCGCCCCCTGCGCATCGTCCGTGAACAGCTCCACCTCCCGCACCCAATCCCCCAGCCCCAGCCCGAGCCCCAGCCCCGAACCCTCGCCGTTCAGCGTCGCCATCGCCCGCTCCAGCACCGGCGCCGCAACAGGACACGCCTCCACCGGCAAATTCACATGCGAATTCCGCCTTTTGTAACAGAGATGGAACGGATTCTTCTCCACATGCAGCCGCACCCGGTTCCGATACCCAAATGGTTCCCCCGTCACAGCCTCAATTTCCGGAATCGCCCCCACCCGCGCCCGCTCCAGCGTCTCCCGCAGAATCGCCCGCTTCATCTCCACCTGCGCCGCATACTCCGCATGCTGATAATGGCAGCCCCCGCAAGCGCCAAAATAAGCGCAAGCCGCCGACCGCCGCTCCCCGCTCGCCTCCAGCACCGCCTGCAACTCCGCTGTCGCGTAGCTCTTGTTTTCCTCCGCGATCTCGGCCTCAAC
The DNA here is from genome assembly GCA_036489655.1 of Acidobacteriaceae bacterium. Classification (GTDB taxonomy): domain Bacteria; phylum Acidobacteriota; class Terriglobia; order Terriglobales; family Acidobacteriaceae; genus Palsa-343. The sequence goes on from DASXFH010000006.1 coordinate 4,197, forward strand.
CAGCTCCCCCGGCAGTGTAAACGGCACAAACACCGCCTTCCCATCGGCCCGCGCCAGGCCCGCTCCCCCATAAATCGCCTTCTCGATCCGCAGCTTCAATCCTGCCTCATGTAAAACAAACTCAGCCGCGGCAGGTTGTGCTTTTCCAGCAGCCGCTTGTGCAGAAATTGCTGCTCGATCTGCCGGATCTGCAGCGCCTGCATCCGCCGCCGATACGGCGCAATCTCCGCCGCGCTCTGCTCCCGCAACGTCGCCAGCTCCTCCTCCGGCGTCGTCGCCATCACCGCGTGCAACAGCTTCTCCTCCATCGCCGTCAGCGTCTTCTCCAGCTCTTCAGGCTGCGCCGCCCCCTCCCCCGGAGTCGCCGCCAGCTGCGTCAGCCGCTCCGCAATCTCCCCCGCCGCCTCCGCCCCAACGCCCGTCAACCCCGTCGCACCCCGCAATCCCGCCGCGCCCTCTCGCAGATGCCCCGCAATCCGTTCCCACTCGAGCCCCGCTTTCGCCCGGTCCGCCTCCGGCTTCGCTGCTCCCAGCGACGCCTCCTGCATCTCCTCCGTCGCCGTCATCACCGCCTGGGCGCACCACGCCAGCCCGTTAATCCGTCGCGATCCCGTTCGCTTCTTCGCGTCATACCGGTCGAACGCCGCGTCGATTCCCCGCAGCACCGCCTCCAGCGGAATCCCCGCCTCCCGCCACGTCTCAATCAGCGCCCAGTCCAGCGTCGACAACAGCAGGATCGATCCCCGCCGCCGCTGAAAGTGCTCTTCGATTTCCGTGAAGTAGTTGAAGTAATTTTCCAAACTGTCACATCCGGCTCATGAACTGATGCGAAATCCTCTGCCTTCTCATCATCCCCTCGACATCCCAACAGTGCTTCAGAAAGAGAAGGAACTGTCATCCTGAGCGAGCCTTCGAAATTCGTTGCGCCCGCTTTTGGGCGCAACAGGCAGTTACGCCGCGAGTCGAATGGACCTGCATTTCTTTCAGGGTGGCGCCACGATCTCAAAGGAGCGCTGGGAAATCCCGTGCCACTCGGGAGGGGTGCTTTTCACCTTCTTGCCAGCCTGCAAACAGTCTCTTCCCGGAACAGGCACTACGCGCCCGGCGCCCCCGTCGGTGCAGTTGCGCCCCGCGCTTCCCCGGCTTGCGCACGCGCCGCGCGATTCCGATCGTAGATCAGCCGCAACCCTTCCAGCGTCAGCATGTCATTCACTTCCGAAATGTGCTTCGACTCCCGCGCGATCAGATGCGCCAGCCCTCCCGTCGCCACACACTTCGTCTCGTGACCCAGCTCCCCAATCATCCGCTCCAGAATCGCATCCACCAGCCCAATATGTCCCCAGAACAATCCGATCTGCAGGTTGTCCACCGTGTTGGTCCCGATAATCTTTGCCGGCCGCCGTATCTCCACCCGCGGCAGCCGCGCCGCCCGCGCAAACAGCGCTTCGGCGCTGATATTCAGCCCCGGCGCAATCGCCCCACCAAGAAATTCGCCCTTCTTCGACACCACATCAAAATTCGTCGCCGTCCCAAAATCCACCACAATCGTCGGCCCGCCGTACTGCGCAAACGCCCCTACGCCGTTCGCCACGCGGTCCGCGCCCACTTCCCCGGGATTATCCGTCAGAATCGGCAGCCCCGTCTTCACCCCCGGCTCGATGAACAACGGCTTCTGCCCGAAATACCGCTCGCAGAACTGCCGCAGAATCCAGTCCACCGGGGGCACCACTGAAGCAATCACGATCCCGCGAATCGCGCCGCTCTCCACGCCCTCGCTGGCCAGCAAACTCCGCACCAGAATCCCGTACTCATCCGCCGTCTGTGCCTGCCGCGTGCTGATCCGCCACGTCGCGCGCAGATCGCCCGTCGTTCCTTCCGGCCGCAGCCCATACACCGCAATCACCGTGTTCGTGTTGTTCACGTTCAGGACTAACAACATGCTCTTCTCCGCCTCACCCCTCGCGCACTCCGCCGGAAAGCACCGTGCGCACCCCACTCGCCGTGCGAACCCTCAGGAACCCCCGCTCGTCCAGCCCGTCCGTGATTCCCGCAAAGGTCTCGCCCCCGTTCGCCGCCTCGTCCACGCGCACCCGCTTCCCGCGAATCCATGTCGAGTGGCTGGCCATCCGTTCCCTCACGCTGCTCGCGGCAGCGCGCACATCCGGCGATCGCGTCAGCGCCGCCACTTCATTCTCCAGCAATTCTAGCAAGGCCACCAGCAGCTCCTGCCGCGGCCATTCACGCCCCGTTTCCATCCGCACCGACGTCGCCAGCTCGCGCAATTCCTCAGGAAACTCCGCCTGATGCACGTTGATCCCGATCCCCACCACCGCATGCCGCACCCGCGTCACTTCGGCATTCAGCTCCGTCAAAATCCCGCAGAATTTTCGCCGCCCCAGCAGCAGATCGTTCGGCCACCGGATATCCGCTTCCAGCCCCACCGTCCGCCGCACCGCCTCCTGCGCCGCCAGCCCCGCCGCCAGCGACAGCCACAGCACGTCTGCCGGAGCCAGCCGTGGACGCAGCACCACGCTCACATACAATCCCGATCCCGGCGGCGATTCCCATCCATGCGCGCCGCGCCCCCGCCCCAGCATCTGCTCATCGGCGAAATAGACGCTCCCATCCGGAGCACCCCCCTCCGCCTCCCGCATGGCATAGGAATTCGTCGACTCAATCGAAGAAAAGAAATGCAGCTTCCCCGCAAACCGCGTCCCCTCCAGCGCCTCTTCCAAACCGTCCAGATCGAACGGATCGCTATACGCTGTCCGCTGTCCGCTGTCCGCTGCCTTCAATAAAGTTCCGCCGTGATCCGCATCGACAGATCCACCGCCGTTGCCGAATGCGTCAGCGCGCCCACCGAAATGTAATCCGGCCCGGCCAGCGCATACTTGCGAATATTCTCCAGCGTAATCCCCCCCGACGCCTCCACCGGAATCTTTCCACCCTGCTCGCGCACCCACTCCACGCACTTCTTCACCTCCGCCGGCGTCATGTTGTCCAGCAGCAGCGACTCGGCCCCGTGCGCCAGCGCCGTTTCCATCTCCGCAAAACTCCGCACCTCGATGTCGATCGTCTGCCCCGGCTTGCGCCGCTCCTTCGCCCGCTCCAGCACCTTCTCGATCCCGCCGCCCAGCGTTATGTGATTGTTCTTGATCAAAATTCCGTCCGACAAATCCAGCCGGTGGTTTTCCCCGCCGCCGCACCGCACCGCATACTTGTCCAGAACCCGCAGCCCGGGAATCGTCTTGCGCGTATCCAGCACTTTAGCCGAAGTGCCGTGAACCTCGTCCACATACCGCCGCGTCAGGGTCGCAATCCCGCTCATCCGCTGCATCAGGTTCAGGATCACCCGCTCGCACGCCAATAAGACACGCGCATTGTGACGAATCACCGCTACCGCCTGCCCCCTGCGCAGCCGCACCCCGTCGAAAATCTCCGGGTGGCTGATCACCTCAAAGCGCCCGCTGCTCTTCCCATCCAGCCTCTCGAAGATGGACAGGAACCGCGGCACGCATCCCAGCCCGGCGAGCACACACTCCTCCCGCGCCAGAATCGTCGCCGTCGCGCGCAGCCCCGGCTCCACCGTCAGCGCCGTGGTCACGTCGCTGGTCGCCTTGTCCTCCTGGAGCGCGTGCTCCAGAATCGCCTCAATCCGCCGCGTCTTCCATTCCATCGCTGGTTAGTCCCGCCTCATCACGGTATGCCCAACTTCAGCCGGGTGCCCCACCCTGTCTCCTCGCGCCTTTCGAGGAGACAGGGTGGGAACCCCCAATTCTCACCCCGCCGCCCTCAATCAGTCACCATTCCGGGTGCCCCATATCTGGCCGCTTTTGCCAGATGTGGGAACCCTTTCGGGTGCCCCATCCTTGTCTCCTCGCGCCTTTCGAGGAGACAGGGTGGGAAGCCCCAATTCTCACCCCGCCGCCCTCAATCCCGCCACAACTTCAGACTCCCGAAAAAATCCAGGTCCTCGTGTCAGGGCACAACTTCAGTCGTGCCGCAAAACCGCAAAAAGAAACCGGGCTTTAGCCCCTGTGTCTCAACTCCCCAACTCCTCCAGAGCCTTCCGCGTCTTCTCCAGCAACACCCGATTCTCCGCCGCCTGCTTCCGCAACCCCTCCACCACCGCCGCCGGAGCCCTCGCCAAAAACGCCGCATTCCCCAACTGCCGCTCCGCCGACGCCACCACCTTCTCCAGCTTCGCCTCTTCCCGCGTCAGCCGCTCCCGCTCCGCGCCCACGTCAATCTTCTTCTCGTACACCACCTGTACGTCGAACCGCGGCGTCGAGCGCGTCATCGCCCCGTCGCTCATCGCCTCCACCCTCGACAAATCCGACACCCGCGCCATCCTCTGGATGACCTCCAGATTCGCCCCGAACGGCAGACCGTCCTGCGCCGCCCGAATCCGCACCGGCACGCTTGCCTTTTCCTCCACGCCCAGGTCCTTGCGCAGCGCCCGCACCGCTACAATCAGCTCTTGTAACAATGCGAAATCTTTTTCCGCTCCATCGTCCTCATGCGCCCCCACCGGATACCGCGTCAGCGCAATCGACTTCACCGGAGCCGCACCCTCATACACCGCGTGCCACAGCTCCTCCGTCAAAAACGGCATAAACGGCGACAACAGCCGCAGCGCCGCCTCAAACGTCTGCAGCAATGTTGTCAGCGCGCTTCGAACCGAAGCCTGATCCGCCGAACCGCTGAAGTCCAGCCGCAGCTTCACAATCTCCAGATACCAGTCGCAGAAATCCCCCCAGAAAAACTGGTAAACCGTGTTCGCCGCCTCGTGGAACCGATACTCACCCAGCGCCGCGTTCACCTCGCCGGCCACCGCGCCCAGCCGCGAAGCAATCCACCGCGCCTCGATCGGTGCATCTTCGCTAACTTTCGGCATCCCGCCCAGCGCGGAGCTGTCCACTGCAATCCCCGCCTCCCGCGCCCGCTCCACGTTCATAAAAATGAACCGCGCCGCGTTCCAGATCTTGTTCGCGAACGCCCGATACCCTTCCGTCCGCGCCTCGCTGAACGCAATATCCGTCCCCGGCGACGCCATCGATGCCAGCGTGAACCGCACCGCATCCGTCCCGTACTGCTCCACAATCGCGATCGGATCGATCACGTTCCCCTTCGTCTTTGACATCTTCTGCCGATCCGCATCCCGCACCAGCGCGTGGATGTATACCTCCCGAAACGGCACCGAATCCGCCAGCGTCCGCGCCGACCCATCCTCAAGCGGCACATCCCGGGAAAACCAGCACCCCAGCATGATCATCCGCGCCACCCAGAAAAACAGGATGTCGAACCCCGTCACCAGCAGTTGCGTCGGATAAAACACATCCAGATCCCGCGTCGCCTGCGGCCACCCAAACACCGTCACCGGCAGTAGCCCCGACGAAAACCACGTGTCCAGCACATCGGTCTCCTGCGTAATCTCCCCACTCCCGCAGTGCCCGCACTTCGCAGGATCCTCTCGCGCCACCGTGATTTCCTTGCACGCCGCGCAGTGCCACGCCGGAATCCGATGTCCCCACCACAGCTGTCGCGATATGCACCAGTCGTAGATGTTGTTCATCCACTCCAGGTACACCTTCTCGTACATCTCCGGCGTGAACCGGATCGCCTTCTTCCCCTCCGCATCCGCTCGCACCGCGGCAATCGCCAGTTCCGCCATCGACGCCGACTGTCCCTCAGGCCGCTTGTTCACCGCCACAAACCACTGCGTCGACAACCGCGGCTCCACCACCGTCTTGCACCGGTCGCACTTGCCCACCGAGTTCACATGCTCCCGCACCGCGCCCAGCAGCCCCTGCGCCTCCAGATCCTCCAGCACCTTCTTCCGCGCCAC
>DASXFH010000046.1:0-6746 GCA_036489655.1 Acidobacteriaceae bacterium
CGTGCTCATCCTCATCGGGATCAGCGGACAGGCGTTCAATCAGAGCGTTGAGCGCACCATGGACTACAAGCAGAGCTTCAAACTCGGTCCCTACCGCGTCGAGTGCCTCGACTACTCCCAGGATTCCAATCCCAACTACGACACCGAATTCGCGATGCTCAATGTCTATCGCGACGGCCACCTCGTCACCAAACTCGCGCCCGAGCTCCGCTTCTACACCGCCAGCCAGCAGCCCTCCACCATCGTCGCCAATCACTCCACCCTGGCCTGGGATCTCTACGTGGTCTACGCCGGCAAGGATCCTGCCACCGGCCAGCCCGTCATCAAGGCCTTCCTCAATCCGCTTGTCGCCTGGATCTGGATCGGCGTTCTGGTCACCATCTTCGGCACTCTCATTGCGCTGCTGCCCAACCTCAGCGCCGCCATTGCCGCCCAGCGCCATCGCGCTGCGCCTGCCGAAGAAGCTGAAGCCGTCCCCGCAGGAAGGGGAGGCGACTGATGCGCCGGCTCAACCAGTTCCTCATTCTGCCGCTGCTCATCGTCCTCGGCGTCTTCACCATGGGCGCTGCCGACACCTCCGGCCGCTACAACGACATGGGCCATAAGCTCATGTGCACCTGCGGTTGCAATCAGGTTCTGCTCGAGTGCGATCACATCGGCTGCCCCAACATGGGCCACGAAACCGCCGAGCTCCGTACCGCCGTCGATCGCGGCGACAGCGACAACGCCATCCTCACCGCCTTTCAGGATGAATATGGCGCCACCGCCCTGGCCGCGCCCTGGCTCACCCGCTTCAACATGGTGGCCTGGATTGTCCCGCCCCTGCTCCTCGTTCTGGGCCTCATCGGCACCTTCTTCCTTGTAAAGAAGTGGCGCCTGCGCGTGGCCTCCATGCCCGAAGTTGCCGACGATCCCGCCTCCCGCGATCTCCGCGAACGCATTCGCAGGGAGACCGAAATATGAGGACGCGCCCTCCAGTCAGGTTTTCCCTGTGCTCTGCGCAAGGTGCCCTGAGCCCTGATCGCCGTGCCCTGAGCCCCGTACCCCGCACTCTGCACCCTGGAGCGTCCCTATGATTCTCGCCTCGGCCGCTTTGTTGATCGGCTGCTTCCTCTACGTCTTCTGGCCGGAGCGCCATGTCGAGGCCCAGCACGCCAAGACCCGTCTGGAATACCTGCGCGAGCGCCGTGAGGTTCTCTACGACAACCTCCGCGACCTCAACTTCGAATTCCGCGCCGGCAAATACCCCGCGGAAGACTACGCCGCGCAGCGCGCCCTGCTGGAAAACGAGGCCGCCGAAACCGTGGCCGAAATCGACCTGCTCGAATCCGATGCCCTGATCCCGTATCAGACCCCGCAACACAGCTGAGCAAGACTGGACCCCATGAAGAACCTCTCTCGACTCTCACTTTTCGCCGCTTCCGTTTTCGCCTTTGTCCTGCCTGTTTCGCTTGCGGCCGCCACCATCTCCGGAACCGTCCTCGACAAGACCACCGGCAAGCCCGCCGCCGGCGATACCGCTGTGCTTCTCGACCTGCAGCAGGGCATGACGGAGTCTGCCCACACCACCATCGACGCAAAGGGCCACTACTCTTTTGACGTGCCCAGCACTGCCGGCATGCACCTGGTTCGCGTCGATCATCAGAAGGCCTCTTACTACGGCCCGGTTCCCCCCAACACCACCACCGTCAACATCGACGTCTTTGACGTCGCTCCCAAAGTCGACGGCATTCACGTTTACGCCGACGTCGAGCGCATGGAGACCAATCAGCAGGGCCTCAGCATTACCGACAGCTACTTCGTTCGCAACGAATCCAAACCCCCGAAGACCCAGCTCAGCGCCCGCAGCTTTGAGATCTACCTCCCGAAGGATGCCGTCCTCGAGGGCGCCACCGCGGCCGGTCCCGGCGGCATGGCCGTCGCCAGCTCGCCCGTGCCCACCGGCGAAAAAGGCCACTACGCCTTTATCTTCCCGCTGCGGCCCGGTGAAACGCGCTTTCAGGTCGGCTACCACCTCCCCTACAACGGCAGCGCTACCCTGCACCCGCAGGTTTCCATGCCCGCCGACAACCTCGCCATCATGCTGCCCAAATCCATGACCTTCTCCGGCCAGGGATTTCAGCAGCTCCAGGGCGATGCCAGCGGCCCTGGCAGCCAGACCTTCCTCGCCGCCGGCGTCAAGCCCGGCGCACCTGTCGCCTTCACCGTCTCCGGCACCGGTTCCATGCCGCGTGAGCAGCAGCAGGCCCAGAACGGATCCGCCCAGGGCGGCCCCGGTCAGGGCATGGGCGCCCCCGACCAGTCCGGACCCGACCAGTCCGCACCCCCGCCCAACGCCCCCGGCGGCGGACTCGGCAATCCCATCGATACCCCCGATCCGCTCCAGAAATATAAGTGGTGGATTCTCTCCGGCGTCGGTCTGGCTCTGGTCATCGCCGCCGCTTTTATGCTCCGCGCCAAACCCGGGCAGCAGCCTGCCGTCGCCGGCGCCGCGCCGCCTCCGAACCCGCTCACCCCCACCTTGCCTGCCGGCGTCAAAGCCACCGCAGTTCGAGCCGGCGTGATTGCAGCGCCCGCCGTCTCTGCCCCCAATGGCGCCTACCTGAAACCGGTGGCCGTTTCCGGGACACTCGCCGCTCTCAAGGAAGAACTCTTCGCCCTTGAAACCGAACGCCTCGAAGGCAAAATCACCGACGCGGAATACGCCGAGCACAAGGCTGCGCTCGAGGTCCTCCTCAAACGAGCCCTCGCCCGCGAATCCGCAGCAAAATCAGGGTAGAGAATTCAGGAAGAAAGCCGCGGCGCGTCAGCGTCGCAGCGTCCAGCCGCGCCCTCAGGCGCTCAACCAGCTCAGAATCAAAATCAGCGCCGCCGCAATAGCCCCAATTCGATAAGCGTATTCCTGCCTGCGGCTGGAACTCTGTGGACCGTTGGGGGAAGTCATCATTCGCGGCCTCGCAAAAAGGACAGACTGTACTGCGTCCTTAGACACATTCTTCGGCAATTCCGATTCGGAAAACGAGGACTTTTTCAAATTTTTTCTCCGTGTCACTCCTTCGTCAGCAGTCCCCCCTAACCTTTCCTCCTCCTGCGCCCCCCGGATGTACAATCGCCTCGATGAGCGCACCCGCCTCCGGCCCCGGACTCTTTCAGCCCGACCGTCCCGAGCCTCCCGAGCCACGATCTCCCCTGCCCTGGGTCATCGCCATTGGCGTGGTCATCTTCATCCTTGCCGGCATCGTTTTCTTCGGTCACCGATCCCAGCCAGCCAATCCCGGCGGAGCCGGCCTCGCGCCCCCCGCACCCTACTCTGCCAGCCTGACCATCAGTAACCTCCAGATGAGCCAGGCCAACAGTGCCATCGGCGGCCAGAGCACCTACCTCGACGGCCAGATCGTCAATCACGGCTCAGAAACCCTCACCGCCATCACCGTCCAGGTCGCCTTTCGCGACGTGACCCAGCAGATCGTCCAGAAGGAAACCCTGCCCCTCAACCTCATTCGCACCCGTGAGCCCTACGTCGATACCGAGTCGGTCCGAGCCGACCCCATTCTCCCCAACCAGACCCGTGACTTCCGCCTCATTTTCGACCACGTCGCCCAGGACTGGAACCAGAGCTATCCCGAGATCCGCGTGATCGAAGTCGCCGGTAAATAATGCCAACCCGGTAATTTCTTCCTCCGCCCCCTGCAAGTGCTGCACTCTGGCTGCCGGGGCCGTCCTTCTCGCCCCCCAGGTCTTTCGAATTACCATTGATTCTAAAGCGCTTCCATCATTCGGCCCGCCTCTGCCGAGTTTGGCAAAGCATGTGCTCTCTCTCCCGCGTACCAACGGGGTGCTGCGCAGCGTTCCCGCATTCGTTGAAATAAGGACAGGGAAACCACACTTATGAAAACCAAATTGAATCCCGGAGCGATCACCGTACTGCTGGTGGCAGCGAGTCTGGGTTTGCCAGCGGTTGCGCAGAATACTCCTCAGAATCCTCCTCAGGTCCAAACCGGCGCCTCCACCAATGCCAACCAGCCGGAACAGACCCCGAACGGAACCCCCGAGACCGGCACCGGCAAAGCTCCGCTGCCCACCAAAACCAACGAAGGTTTCTGGGGTCACATGAACCCCTTCGCCCGTAAGAAGTGGGTCAACCGCCAGATCGATCCCGTTAAGGATCGGCTCAATGAGCTCGACCAGCTCCAGGCGAAGAACGCCAACGATATTAAGGACGTTGACCAGCGCGCCCAGAACGGCATCCACGCCGCGCAGTCTACCGCCGACCAGGCCAACACCACCGCCGGCCAAGCCACCCAGACCGCGAACCAGGCCAACCAGGTCGCCCAGAATGCCAGCCAGAAGACCGAACAGCTCGGTCAGACCGTTGCCGGCATCGATCAGTTTCACCCCATCAGCAACGTCGACATCAACTTCCGCGCCAGCCAGACCATTCTGAACCAGAAGGCGAAAGATGCCCTGGATCAGGTCGTCAGCCAGATGCAGGGGCAGAAGGGCTACGTCGTGGAGGTTGCCGGCTACACCCGCATGCGCGGCATGTCGGGCATCCAGCATTCGCAGCGTATGGCAGACGCCGTCGTCCGGTACCTGGCTGAACACCAGATTCCGGTCTGGCGGATCCATGAAATCGCCATGGGCAACGCGCCCCTCAGTTCCGATAACAACGGCGAGTCGAAGCCGGGGAGCGTGGTTCGCGTCAGCCTGATGGCCAACAGTTTAGCGTCCTTGAGCATGCCGAATGGCGGCTCACCGACTGGCGCGACGCAGCAGTAGTTCCGCGCAGCCCTCCCCTCAAGGGTGCTGCGTCGCAGCCAACCGGATCGGCCTCAACGGAAGGCAGGTCGCAACAAGCTCTCACACAACGAGAGAACCAAGGCAGATTGGCCCCTCACCCCGAGGGGCCCTTTTTTTGCTCCCCATGATTTCAGTGAATGAGGTGGAGAGCCGCCGAGCCCCCGCGAACCGGATCAGGAATGATCCTCCGATCCAGGCTTGCCAGTTTTCCTTCGTGGGCGCGGGCCAGCGCAAGCAGATAGGTGTCGGTCACCTGCGACGGGGCAAGAATTCTGTTCAGGTTCACATCTGATGATTGCCACAGGCTGAAGTCATCCGGCCAAAAATCGCGGCCAGGAAGTGCGATCACTTGCTGGAGCAGCCGGGCCACTACCAGCACAGATCCTGGAGAATTTGGGTATCCCGAGCCACTCATGATGCGGACAACAGCGTTCTCCGTGATTGGGCAAGTCGCCCATCTGTCGGTTCCGAGGCCCGCAAACCAATGATGGGCGATTTCGTGGTGCACGTGAGATCGGTCCAGCAGAGCGATCAGTACATTGACGTCGAGCAGGTACGTTGTCACGGCATCTCGTCGCGCAGCACATTCACCATTTCCAGTGTGACCGGCCTCGCATCCAGCCGCAAGGGCAGGAGAGGAATCCCATTGCGGGTTTCCAAAGTCACGTCCTGAGGGGTCAGTGCTTTACGGGCGAGAAAGGAGATGATCTCGCCGACACTTTTCCTCTGCAGCGCTGCCATCCCCCTCGCTGCGGCCAGAACATCATCGTCGATTGCAAGAGTCGTTCTCATAGCATCACGCATCAATCATCATACATCAAGAGGGAGGGATTTGCTCACCCCCGGCCCCTGTGGTCAGTTTGCCGGCGCCTGTCCCCTACACGCTGCCACCCGGCACGATCCGGCTCAGCACCTGCTCCGCATATCCGGCCACCGTGATCTTCCCCATCAGTTCCACCTTCGCCCCAAACGCCTCGCGATAATCCGCCACTGCCAGCGTCTCCGGTCCGGTGAACTCGTCGAACACGCAAAGGTAGGGCTTGCCCAGCGTATCCATCCGCGCCAGCTCGAACAGCGTCGAGGAGTAGAGGTCCGCATCGTGGTTGACCACCAGATTCTCGCGCCCCGCGAGGTGTCCGGACAGCTCCTCCCACGTGTCTTTGAACCAGCCCGGGATCAGAACCGCTCGCGGATCCTCAATCGCTGGAACCTTTCCGCCCAGATCGAAATACCCGGCAGGGATCTTTCCAAATGCCTCCGGAAGCCCGTGGAAGCTGTCCAGTCCGATGAACTTCGAGGAGGGGTGGGTGTTGTTGGCCAGAAACCAGCGAAACGACTCGCCCTCGAAGACGCCAAATTCAACGTAGGTGATGGGCGCCTCGCGTCCTCCCGCAGCTTCGATCGCCGCCGCCCAGATCGCCGGCTTGTCGGGGTACTCGCGCAGCGACTCGATTTCAGGAAACTGTTCCCGCAGCAGCGCGTAGGTCATGGCGCGCTTATAGAACTTCACGCTCATCCGCGACGACAGAAACTTCACGATTGACTTCACACCGGGCCTCCGCAAACAAATTGGGATCTGCTTCCGGCTATCTTCGCATGAGCCAGACCACGAAGCTCAGAACGACGCTGACGACGATGCAGGTCACCAGAGGAAAGTAGAAGGTCGTGTGCTTCCCGCGCCAGACGATGTCGCCCGGCAGACGCCCCAGCGGCAGCCCAACTTTGCCAAGCAGCAGCACCGCCACGCCAACAGCGGCAATCAGCAGCCCAATGCCGATCAGCACCCGCCCCAGTTCGCCCATGCCGTCAGTTTAGCGCCGGGTACCCCCCACTCCTCCCCTGAGAGCCACCCTCCGCTGGCCTACCAACAACTCTCACCCCAAAGACAAAACGCCGGATGACAGGGGTGTTGCGTTTGACGAGAGAGGAGGAAGGTAAATGAAAGA
>DASXFH010000071.1:0-2381 GCA_036489655.1 Acidobacteriaceae bacterium
TTCATCTAGCATCCCCACACAAGGCTCTGGGTCTGATTCGCAATCGAAAACGCATCGGCGTCGATCTCCTGAACCTCAACGCCTCGCGGCGGGAAGAAGAATCCCTCGAGGTCCGCCGACGAATCGATCAGGCAGGCGGACCTTTCATTCTTGCCGGCGATTTCAACACGCCCGACGACAGCCAGATTTTTCATCAGGCCTGGAAAGGCCTTCGCGATGCCTTTGGCACGGCTGGCTTTGGGTTCGGGACAACCTACGCCAAGAATCACACCTGGATTCGAATCGACCACATTCTCAGCACGCCGGACTGGCGTTGCACGGAATGTTGGGAGGGACCGGATATCGGCTCGGGACACCGACCGGTATTTGCTCAGTTGGAGCGATAACTTCGCTCACGAAAACTGCTGCCACTTCACCGCGCGAGCCTCGGAGGATGAATAGCGTCTTGGCGCGGCGGGCTCACTTTAGCCCAACCTTCGCACTTTCGCTCTTCGAACCGCATTCCGGGGTCGCCAGCGTGGTTTTGAGCATGTAGGTCTGCACTACAAAATTTCGCGGGTCACAGCCGCCAGCCCCAGTTTCCCCGCGCGGATTCGCGGCGGAGGTTGCGGCGGCAACGCCAGCTTCAACTTTTCCAAAATCATCTGCTGGTGGGCCTCGGGTTCGGTGTGCCGCGGCATCACCAATACTCGCCCGTCACTGGTCGGCACCTGCACCTCCAACATCTGTATTCCCGACAGCGATTGCAACGCCGCGCGCGGCGTCAGGCCCGGCGCCGCTGCCGACAGCTTCATCCGCAACGTCACGCTCAGGCAGTAACCCAGGAACGCCACCAGGATGTGCGCTTCGACGCGCTTCTCGATTTGGTGATGGATCGGACGCAGGTCCAGATCGCTCTTAAGCGTCTTAAAAGCCTCCTCCACCCGAACCAGTTGCATGTACCATTCCCACAATACCGGCGCCTGCTTCTCGATCCCCGCCGGCCACTGCTCCCACGGCACGTGGGCGCGAAGGATGTAGCTCCCATCGCGGTCCATCGCCTTCTTCAAGGCCGCCTTGTCCAGCTTCGCGGTGAAGGTCGTGCGATTCACCGGTTCGCCCGGGGCAGGCTTGCGGATCTGCACGAACGATGCGACGCGGCCTGCTTCCTTCTTCAGCACCGCGAGCCGTTCCAGAAGATAATCCCGCTTCACGTTCTTGCGCCGCTTGAGACGGTTGAGCCCCTGCACCAGCTTCTTGAGCTTTCGCCGGCGCATGGCGTTTTCCTTCTTTTGCCGATCGCCGCTGCGGGCCTGCACGTACAACTCGTTGTTTTCTTCCAGCAGCTTGACCTCCATTCCCTCATGCACCTTCTCCCACGGCTTCTCCAGCAGCGCCTTTTCCAGCTTGCTCAGTAGTGTCCTGGGCGTGCCGACCAGATACGCCATGGCCTCGTCGCGCATGGTCTTGAGTGTGGCTTCAGTGGGGACGCCCCGGTCCATCACCCACACCCGCCGCGCCTTGCCATACATCGATTGGATCTTCTGCAAAAACAGGGCAAGCGTCGTCTTGTCGGCGGTGTTCCCCGGGAGCACCTCATAAGCCAGCGGCAAGCCATCGGTTGTCACCACCAGCGCGAGGACCACCTGCCGGCAGTCCCCGCGTCCGTCGCGGCTGTACCCGTGCCGCGCCTTGGGAATCTGCCCGCATCCTCCCTCGAAGTACGTGCTGGTCAAATCGTAAAGCAGGATGTCGAAGCGGGCGTCAAACAGCGTCTTCCACTGCCCGACCAGGTGCTGGCACAGCGCGTCCTTGTGAGTCAGCACGCGATCCAGGCAGCGATAGAGCCGGTCCTTCTCCGCCACCGCAAAATCGCACTCCAGCAGCTCGTCCATGGCGCTGGCCAGGAACCACTGGCGATGCACGGCAAACTCGCTGCCGGGCTGGCACAGCCGGTTGACCGCCAGCAGCTGCAGCACCTTCTCCCACGGCACCCCGCCGCGCTCATCGTCCAGTTGTTCCTGCCAGAACCGGTCCAGGCCCAGCTCGCGCCACAGAACACATCCCAGCCAGCAGTCTCCGAAACTGCGCGGACGCAGCAGACGGATGTCGCTCATCACCAGCGACAACGCATTGACCTCATCGGCGGGGATCGGCCGATCGTCGGGAAACAGGCAGGCCTGACTCGACTGATGCTTGTCTTCATCGAAGACTTCGATGCTCTTGCGCCATGCCGCTTCCTGGCTGTCGTTGATCTCGCCCAGATACAGCACCTGCCGCTGGGCGGACTGTCCGTTGGCCAGACGACGCGACTCGACCACGCTCCAGTAGCGATGGCTCTTGCCGTTCTTTTTTCGGAGATGACTGCGGAGGAACATGATCGCCCAGCAATAACAGATTGC
>DASXFH010000089.1:0-15627 GCA_036489655.1 Acidobacteriaceae bacterium
GGCCGAGCGCCACCGGCTGCTGGAGGAGTGCCGCGAGAAAAAGGAATCCCTGAATCCGAACACCCGCAGGATGACCATCGACCTGGAACGGGTGCGAGCCGGCTGGAATCCGGTCACGATTCCCGCCGATGAGTATTACGAGCGCTGCCGGCCGCTTATCGAGTCCACGCGCACGGTGGTCGAAAACCTGCTGACAGCGCAATCGGCCGTTCCACTGGATACGCTTTACGTCACCGGCGGTGGATCGGAACTGCCTCCGGTAGCGCGCATCCTGCGCGAGACTTTTAGCCGCAAAGTGAAGCGCTCGGCCTATATGCGCTCGGCCAGCGCGGTGGGGCTGGCGATTCGCGCCGCGTCGCAGGCCGACGGGCTGCGCGAGCAGTTCAACCAGAACTTCGGCATCTGGCGCGAGGCCGATTCCGGCGGGACCATCGTCTTCGATCTGATCTTTCCCCGGGGCGCGCGGCTTCCGCGGCCCGATGAATCGCCGCTGGCTATCGAGCGCGAGTATCACCCGGCGCACAATGTCGGCCATTTCCGCTACCTGGAATGCTCCCGTCTGGACGAGCAGGGGCAGCCTACCGGGGAGATCGTCAACTGGGAGCAGATTCGCTTCCCCTTCGATCCGCGTCTGCAGACCGACCTCGATCTCAGCGCTCATCCGGTAGTTCGCGTGACCGACCAGCAGAACCTGACCGTTCGCGAACGCTATACCTGCGATGCCAGCGGCAGTCTCCGCGTCAAAATCTCCGCCGAGCCGACCGGATACACCCGCAATTTCGTCATCGGGCAGACCGGAGCTGCGCAGCCTGGCTCCGCAGCACACTTGTAGCCACTGTCCGCTCCCCTCCGCGAAGCCCAGCCGCTGCTGGCGGAGCCTGCATCACCATGCTGAGCGGGTGTCTTCAGCGTCGTCCGGGCTGCTGTGCTACAGTGAACCAATTCCCGCCGCGGTTTTCCCCAAATCCGGCCCCCTCCGGGCCGCGGATGAAGTTCCTGTGCGATGATCGGCTCTTCCGAATCCGTGCGTGGCGTAGACACCATCGACCTGCAGCAGGAGATCGTGCGTCTGCAGGCGCTGCTGGAAACCTCGCGCCTGGTGCATTCCACCATCCGCCAGGAAGAGGTGATATCCACGGTTCTGCGCATCGTTGTTCGGGAGCTGGAGCTTTCCGGTGCGCTCATCACGGATCCGCTCACCACCTATGGGGAAGTTCCTCCCGAACCCTGGGATGGCTGCTTCCGGTTTCCTCTTCACGACAAGGACGGGCGCCACCTGACGGAACTGATTGTGGCTACACCCGAGGGGCGGTCCCTCACCATTTATGAGGAAGACTTTCTCGAACGGCTGGCGCTGCAGGCCGGCGTCGCTGTCGAGAATGCCCGCTATTACGAGCGCAGCCTGGAGTGGGCGCGCGTCCAGCAGGATCTGCATGCGGCACGCGCCATCCAGCGCAGCCTGGTCCCACAAAAGATGCCGCAGATCGACGGGTATTCGGTCGCAGTGCGCTCGAGCGCCTGCTATGAGGTCGGCGGCGACTGCGTCGATATTGTGAGCCTGCCCGACGGTGTTCAGGTGATGGCGGTTGCCGATGTCGCCGGCAAAGGGCTGGCCTCCGCGATTGTGGCTACTGCCTTCCGCTCGGCGTTTCGCGCCAGCGTGGCGGCCGGCGTGGCGCTGGCCGATCTCGTCTCCCGCCTCAACCGCCAGCATTGCGCGGAGGGGGATGAGGCGCGCCATCGCTACGTGACGGCCATCTTCCTGCGCCTGGATCCCGCGGCCCACCAGCTGGAGGTCGTGAATGCCGGGCACAATCCAGGCTTTCTGGCCCGCCCGGACGGTTCCGTGCATCAGCTCGAGGCCAGCGCCACGCCCGTCGGCATCCTGCCCTTCGCGGAATACCAGTCCGAGGTGCTCGATTTCCCGCCCGGCTCACGGCTCCTCTTTTACACCGACGGGCTCACCGAGGTCTTTCGCGAGGAGGAGGAGTTTGGCACCGAGCGCCTGCTGGCTTCATTTCTTGGGTGCAACGCGCCGGAATGTACTGCTATCCTCGATACGCTGTGGCAGGAGCTGAGCCGCTTTTCGGGAGAAGAGTTGCTGCACCAGCAGGACGATATGACCGCGCTGGCTCTAATGCGAACGCATGCGTAAGGGAGAAACCCTATGATCGTAACCGCAGGGACGACGGTGGAAGTGCGGCTGCCATCGCGGCTCGGGTTCGAGAAAGTGGCCATGGGTACGGCCGCCAGCGTGGCTGCGCTGATGGGCTTTCCCGGCGAGCGCATCGAGGACCTGAAGACTGCGGTTGCCGAGGCCTGCATCAACGCCATCGAACACGGAAATCAGCTCAATGAGAAGCTCTCTGTCGGTGTCATTCTCTCTGCGACCAGCCATGAGCTGGAAGTCAAGGTGATCGATAACGGCTCCGGCATTGCCAGACAACCGTCCAAACCGGACATCGATCGCAAAGTTCACGGAGAAGAAGACCCCCGCGGCATGGGCATGTTCCTCATCCAGGCACTGGTGGACGAGGCTGAATGGGTTCGCGACAGCAAAGGCAAGGGCAGCTACGTGAGGCTGGTCATCCGCCTCGATAAGGAGAGTGACTAGGTGCAGACCGAAACCAAAAGCACGACCGACCATATCTCCACTCCCGGCGGTCAGTCCGTCACGGTGCTGCGCTTCAGCGGCGACATCTCCAGCAGCTCCCGGGAGCCGGTTCTGGGCGCCTGGCAAAACGCCACCGGCGGCGGCCCGGTTCTGCTCGATTTCTCCAAAGTCGACTACATCAACTCCAGCGGCATCGCTCTGATCATCCAGATGCTGATGGAGGCCGATAAAACCGGGCGCAAAGTCGCCGCCTTTGGCCTGACACCGCACTTCCAGAAGGTCTTCACGATGGTGGGGATCGGCAAATATGCCGGGCTCCACAAGGATGAGCCGACTGCTGTCGCTTCCCTTTAATAAACGGCTGAAAATTAAACCCTTACGTTTGATTCGCTGCGGCTTTTCCGCAAATGAACTAAATTATTAGTTACTTTTGCAGCTGTTGCCACGTCGAATGAACAGGAGGGAAGTGGACTCGTGCCGCGTAAACCATCCGAGACCCTGACGGAAGCCGAGCTCCGCATCATGCAGGTGCTCTGGCAGAAGGGTCCGGCCACGGTGCAGCAGATCCTCGACGCGCATCCGGGCCGGCCAGCCCTCGCTTACAACACCATTCTCACTACCATTCGCATTCTTGAACGCAAAGGATACGTGGAGCATGCCAAGGATGGACGCGCCCACGTTTACACACCTCTGGTCGCGCAGGAAGATGCCACCCGCTCCGAAATCCGGCACCTGGTGAGCCGGTTCTTCCGCAACTCGCACGAGGATCTGGTGCTCAACATCCTGGAAGATCGCGGGATGGATCCCGAAGAGCTGGCGCGTCTGCGTCGCATGCTGGAGCGCGCGGGCCAGCCGGGAGAGGAAAATCCGCCGCGGAGTGAGAGCCAATGAATTCCATGGCCCAAACGGCCCTCGAACACGTGCTGAACACGCTGCCCGAAGGCCTGCTGCTGGCGGTTTGTGCCTGGCTGTTGCTGCGTCTGCTGCCTCGCCAGAATTCCGGCACCCGATTCGCGATCTGGCTGGTGGCCCTCGCAGGAGTGACGGTCCTGCCGTTTCTGGGCGCCTTTCGCACCGGCGCTGCCTCGCTTCTGCCCCAGGGCCATCCGGAAATCACCTTGTCTCCGCTCTGGGCAGCCGTGTTCCTCCTTCTCTGGGTTCCGATCAGCCTGCTGGCGCTGGCTCGTGTGGCGGCGGGACTGTGGCAGGTGCGGCGCATCCGCAGAAGCTGCAGGGAAGTGCGCGTCGCCGATCTCGACCCGGTTCTCGGCGAGTTGTTTGCGGATCTGAAGAGGCCGGTGCGCCTGCTGGTTTCCGATCAGGGGCGAGTCCCGGCCGCCATGGGCTTTCGGCATCCAGTTGTCGTCCTGCCGGCGTGGAGCCTGCGCGATCTGCCCGTGGATCAGTTGCGGCACATCCTGATTCATGAGCTGGCGCATATCCGGCGCCACGACGACTGGACGAACCTGGTTCAGAAGATCGCACGCGCCGTGTTTTTCTTCCATCCGGCCGTCTGGTGGATCGACGCGCGCCTTTCACTGGAGCGGGAGATGGCCTGCGACGAAGCTGTTCTGGCCGCGACGGGCAATCCCCATGCCTATGCCGGGTGCCTCATCGATCTGCTGGAGCGGGGCTGCGCCCGGCGTGGATGGACGATGGCTCAGGCGGCCGTCGCTCGCGCTCGCGATGCTTCGGTCCGCATCGCGCGCATCCTGCAGGAGAGCCGTCCGGCCAGCACGCGAGTGGGCCGCAGGGCTCTGGGACTGGCTGCCGGCGTATCCCTGTCGTGCTTCGGGTTGGTTCTGTGCAGCCCGGGGCTGGTAGGCTTCGCGACGGCTCACCCGCGCGGCCAGGATTCGGCGCTCGCGGTCCGCGATCTGCAGAATGCCCGGCTCTCTGCGCCAGACGTTGTGCCCGCGGTCTACCATCCCGCACCCGCAGCGTCCTCGATCTCCGCGCAGCCCGTGAGCTTACGCAAGGCGGTGCAGCGCCAGCGGCCGGCACACGTGCGGCCTGCCCCTGATCTGGTTCTCGCTCGGAACGTGGTGCAAAGGAAGCGCGCGCCCCGGCCTCGGGTTGTGATGGCCGCCCTGAAGAAGTCGCCTCGTGAGCAGCCGCTCGTGGCGTCGGCGTATCTGGTGATTGAATCGACCGCGCAGCTTGCGCCGGCTTCGGCCCGGCGTTCGTTGTCGGGGGCGACTTCCACACCGGTCGAAGGCTCGTTTGTTCGCGTGCAGATGCTCCAGGTGGTGCGTGAGGACAGCACCGGCATTCATGTGCAGGTATTCCGGGTTGTCATGCGGATACCTGCGGCGGCAGTGGAGGGCGCAGCGCACTCCATCTAGAAAAATTTTTAACCCATGCAACTAATTCATTAGTTCTACACAGGAGAAGCAACGATGAACCTCGACAAAATCAAAGCCTTACTCCGCCGTCGGATGGCCATTCCAGCCGTCGCGGTCGGCGCTTTTCTGGCGGTGGGCGCCTGGTCTTTCGCTCGGCCCGCCTCCGCTGCCCCGGCTCCGGCAGCGCCGCCGCTCAACCAAAGCAGCGTGGGGCCGCTGCTCTCTCTGGATCAGGCCATGGAATCGCTGACCGCGCATGTGACCCCGGCGGTGGTCAACGTCAACGTGACGTCGAAGCTGAGCGGCCGCGAGATGGCCGAAGAAGAGGGAGGCCAGCAGGGCGAGCAGCAGGAACAGGAACAGCAGCAGATGCAGCAGTTCTTCGGCGTGCCCTTCGGCCAGTTCTTTCAGGGACCGCAGCAGCAGGAGCAGCCCTCCATTGAGAAAGGCGAAGGCAGCGGTGTCATCATCTCGCCCGACGGCTACATCGTGACCAATAACCACGTGGTGCATGGCGCCGTGAACATTTCTGTGACGCTGAGCAATCGCGATATCTATCCCGCGAAACTGATCGGCACCGATCCGCTGACGGACCTTGCCGTCATCAAGATCAATGGCCATGATCTGCCCAGCATTCCCTGGGGCAACTCCAGTGATCTGCACCCGGGTGAGATGGTGCTGGCCTTCGGCAATCCCTATGGATTCCAGTTCAGCGTGACGCGCGGCATCATCAGCGCGCTCAACCGGCCCAATCCGGAAGCGAATCGTTACAAGCCGGGCGAATTCATCCAGACCGACGCCGCCATCAACCCGGGCAACTCCGGCGGAGCGCTGGTGGATGCGCGCGGCCAGGTGATCGGCATTAACACCTTCCTGATTTCACCCACCGGCTCGTTTTCCGGAATGGGTTTTGCCATTCCCAGCGAGATTGCCGAGCCCATTGCCAACGAACTCATCAAAAACGGGCACGTCAACCATGGCTACATTGGCATCTCCATCGAAAACGTGACGCCCAGCAATGCAAAGTTCTTCGGCGTGCAGAAAGCGACGGGGGCCGTGGTGGCCGATGTCCAGCCGGATTCGCCCGGCAGCAAGGCCGGCCTGAAATCCGGGGATGTCATTACCGAGCTCAACGGCAATCCGGTGAGCGATGCGGGCCAGCTGCAGATGAAAACCAGCCAGACGCAGCCCGGCACAACGATCCATCTCACCGTGATCCGCGATGGCAAGACGCAGAACCTCGCGGTCACGCTGGACTCGATGCCCAACAGCAAGACCCAGGAGATTGCGCAGAACGGCAATGGCAAGGGTCGCTGGGGTATGGGCCTGGCCAACCTGACGCCCGACGTGCGCCAGCAGATTCAGGCGCCTGCCAGCGTGCAGGGAGCGGTGGTGGAGCAGGTTCGTCCGGGTAGTCCGGCGGACGATGCCGGTCTTCAGCGCGGCGAGGTGATCGTCTCCATCAATCGCAAACCCACGGCGAACGCGGCCGACGTCGCCCAGCAGCTCTCCAGCATCCCCGAGGGACAGGACGTGCTGCTGCGGGTGTGGTTGAACGGAAGCAGCACCTTCCTGGTCATGCATCCCGGACAGGGCTGAAGGTCAGCCTTCGTCCGCAGCGCAGCCGGTCCCTGAGGCCGGCTGCGTTTTCTTTTTGGCTAAGCGCTCTCGCGTTCCCGAGCGGTCCGTGTGAGGCGAATGACCTCCACCGTCGAACTGGCGATCAGCCCCTCGCCAACCATTGCCTCCAGGTGCGGGACCAGCTGCGCGATCTGCGCTTCCGTGTCGAGGATCGTTACGACGATCGGCGCGTCGCGGGAGAACTTCCAGGGGCTCGCGCGACGGATGCGCGTGCTGCTGCCATAGCCCTCGACCCCGCGATACACCACCGCGCTGGCGATGCCCAGCTCCGTGCATCGGGCCAGGATCGCCTCCTGCAGCGGCTTCCCCTGCCATCTGTCGCTCTCGCCGAAGTAGACGCGCAGCATGCGAGCTTCGAACTGTTCCTTCATTTCTTTGACCTTATAGCAAAGCCGTGCCGCTCATTCCCGGTCCAGCTCCGGCGCGCGCCAGGAATATTTCACGATATCCACGTCGGACAGCACCACCAGCCCCTCTTCCACCATTTTCTCCACCACCGGCAGGAACGCCTGCAGCTTCGCATCCGTATCCACCGCCGACAGCATCATGGATGCATCCCGGGACAGATGCAACGGCTTTTCTTTATGCACCCGGCGATGCGCGCCGAATCCTTCGATGCCCCGATAGACGGTCACGCCGGCAATATCGTTGGCGCGCATGGCCTGCACCAGCGCCTCGTGCAGGGGCTTGTCCTGCCAGCGATCCGACTCGCCGACATAGATGCGCATCATCCGCGCCTTACCCTCCATCTTCATGTGTTCCGGCGCCGCCCGCTTCTGTCCCGAGGGCTGCGAGGCCTTGGCAACCATGGTCTCCTGCACTTCGATCATCCCCGTCCCGGCCATCTCCTCCAGCTTGCCGAGCAGTTCGTTCACCTTTTCCCGCGATTCGACGAATTCGACACGGATGGGCAGCTTGTCAGAAACCTCGACCATGCTTGCCGTGTGCAGGTGGCGGTCGGCTCCAAAGCCGGCTATGCCCTTCAGCACCGTCGCGCCACTCACCCCGCGATAAAAAAGAAAATCAAGAATGCTCGTATACGCCGATGCGCCATGGTAGGTTGACCCTTCGCTCACGGTGATCGACACCTTCAGAGCTTTACCCGTCGTCAGCATCTCCCCTTCCTTTCTGTGCGGTTGCCGGGCCGGCTCATGGCATCATCTCCGCCGCCAGCATGCCGCACCATACGGCTGCCAGGCCAAGGATCAGGCTGCCCACCGCATACATCGCCGCCAGCGGGAACGCGCCCGCGCGCATCAGCGAGAAGCTCTCCCATTCATACGTCGAAAACGTACTGTACGCCCCTACAAAGCCCACCGGCACCAGGTAAAACAAGGCCGGACTCATCCCCGATCGCTTGCTGAGAAAGGTCATGGCGAATCCAATGACGACGCAGGCCGTCAGGTTGATGACCAGCGTTCCCCAGGGAAACCTCACCCCCAGGCGGCTGGTGATCGCCGAACCCACCCAGTACCGGGCAATCGATCCCAGAGCGCCGCCGAGCGCGATAAGCAGATACTTCAGCAATCCCCCTCCTTTCCGCTTCGCGCCGCGAACGCGCGAAGCGGCCACGATGGCCCTCGGTCCCGATCGGGGCGGGAAGGCGCAGGTGCGCGCAACTCTGCCGACGTCAGGAACCTTCCAACTTGTGCAGGGATCGCGCCGGGGATACGACTCCGCAACAGGATTCCCTGTCAGGAGTCATCATCTGTCCCAGCGTTTCAAGGACAGCGGTTAAGGGCGAACTCCTTCGCCGCGCTGATTACTTTCACTACATAACACCCGCTCGCCGCTGTCAAGCGCGGTGAGCGGTATCACGCCGAATGTCCGAACAGGGCGTGCAAAATCCCAGGCCCCCAGTAATAACGCAGGAAATAATAGGTGCCGATTGCCACGATCAGCGTTGCTGCGTTCATCAGCGCAGCGGCTGCTGCGCGGGAGAAGCGGCCGCCGGGCAGCCTGCCGCCCCGCACCCAGAGCTCAACGACTGCCAGATTCGGCAGATAGAAAGCAAAAGCCATAACCCGATCGAAGGGTCCGCGGAAGGTCTCCAGATGTCCCAGTCCATGCATGGCCAGCAGCCAAAATCCGTAATCCATGCGATAGAGCCATGAGCCGATGGCTAAAGCGAACAGCCGCAGAGCCCAGATCCGATGCTTCTCAAACCGTCGAGCCCGCGCCTGGCGGTACGTCTCCACCGCCGCCAGCACCATCAGCGCGCCATACAGTCCGAAGCCGAGATTCATGACCGTTCCGCCGATCGTGCCCTGAATCACAATGAACCCCAGGCCGCCGACTCCCGCCACAAACCCGGTGAGGACATAGAGCCGTCCGATCCACCGATGCCAGGCTGGCCATCGCTGCCGCACGGCATCGATCAGCTGAACCGGCCCCAGGACCAGGATGACAGCGCCGGCCGCCATATGGGCGGCAATTGCCATCAAAGCCGCGGGATGGCGGCTGTTGTACAAGCCGGTCAGGTTGTCGTTCCAGCGTGCTGGGTCGCCCGCATGTAAAGCGCCAAGATAAAACCCGACAATATAGAGACCGAAGGCCCCTGCGCTGATCCAGCTCGCCGCCAGAAGGCCGCAGGCGGACCAGGACAGCCCCGCCGACCGTGGAGTGGGGTCACGTTCCGACCGGAGGCTCTCGCTCCGGGCTTGCTGAATGGCCGGCATGGTTTTCCCTCAGTCTGCCACAGGAATCGCATCCGGACCCGATCGCTGCTCTCTCCCGATGATGCAGGATTCGATTAGCGTCCGGCCGGTCCGGCCTTTCGGCCTTCGCCGCTGCGCGCAGCCTGAAATGTGATCAGATGCCAGGGCTGGCCGCCTTTCTCAAAGCGGGCCATGCGCAAATCGTCGCCGACGAACTCGCGGATCGTGTGTTCCCAGAAACGATAGCCGGCGTAGTTCGACTCCATCACCCGCACCTGCCATGTTCCTGGATAGCGCCGCCAGATTTCGTGCGCCACAGCTTTGCCCATGCCCTGCCTCCGGAACAGGCGCAGGATGAAGAACTCCGCCACGTCCCACACCGTCTCCGTTCCCAGCACGCCACGTTCGCGCTTCACCAGCACGACGCCCGCCAGGCGGCCTTCCACTTTCACCAGAAAGGGAAGCCGGTCGGTCTCCGTCCAGTAACGGCCAAGGCCCTTGTAGCCGAAGCGGCCGTCAGGGCCTGGATACATGGGATGGAATTCGCTGAAGTCGTAGGCGTACAGCTCAAGAAGATTGGCCACAATCGGTTCCTGCTGCGGAGTGGCATGCACCACTTCTACGCGCGGTGAACCTTCCTGTGAGCCTGGAGTCATTGCTGGTCAAAAGCCCATGATGTTATATCCGCTGTCCACGTAGATCACCTCGCCGGTGACGCCGCTGGCCAGGTCTGACGCCAGATACACGGCTGTCTTGCCCACTTCTTCCTGCTCGGTGTTGCGGTGCAGCGGAGCGCGGTCGGCATGATACTTCAGCATGTCGCCCAGCGAGCCAATCCCGCGCGCCGCCAGCGTCTTGATCGGACCCGCGGAAATGGCGTTCACGCGGATGTTCTGCTTTCCTAAATCCCAGGCCAGATAACGAACCGTCGCCTCAAGCGAGGCCTTGGCCACGCCCATCACCTTGTAATGGGGTACGACCTTCTCTGCCCCGTAGTAGGTCATCGTCAGAATCGAACCGCCCTCGGTCATCAAAGGCGCCGCGCCCCGGCTGAGTGCGATCAGCGAGTAAACGCTCACGTCGTGCGCGATGCGAAATCCCTCCCTTGTGGTCTGCAGGAAATCGTTCTTCATAGCGTCGGGAGGCGCAAAGGCGATGCTGTGGACCAGCACGTCGAGCTTCCCGTAGCGCTCTTTGATCTGCGCGAAGACCTGGTCGATGTCGGCGTCGCTGGAGACGTCGCACTGGAAGGGTTCGGCGCCAGGCAGATCCAGAATCAGCTCTTCCGCCTCGGCTCGCATCCGCTCATTCATGTAGCTGATGGCCAGCTTCGCGCCGGCTTCGTGCAGCTTCTGCGCAATGCCCCAGGCGATACTGCGCTTATTGGCCAGCCCAAACACAGCCGCCACGCGGCCTTCCAGATTCAGCATTCGATGTCGGCTCCGCAAAAGGAAGAATCGCCGGCGAGCAGGGTGCGGCCGGCAACGCAATTGTAAATCGCCGGCGCTTGCAGGCCGCCGGAGGGGTTCATCTATCTGCACTCGCCGTGCACGCGTGGCGCGGCGGCCACAGAGACCGGTTCGTCGATCGCGCGGTAATAGCGCTGCTCCGGGTGCGCGCATGCCACGCACAAGGTCTGCCCGTCGCGTTCCACGAAACGATCGTAGTTCACGCCTTCGCCGCAGGAATCGCACGTCACCCGCACGCCTTTGTACCCGGGCATCTCGTTGGGGCCTGCCTCTACAGCCACCCACTGCTGGCTGAACAGCTCGGCGTCGTCCAGCTCGCGGTAGGCTGTCATCTGCTGCTGGTTCCTGTTTGCGATCTCCGGATACAGCTCCCGTGCCCGCTGCTTCGACGAATCCAGCGCCACGATCCGCACAGCCCGGCCCGTCTCCAGATCGACAAAGGTCGCCGCCATCTTGCCCCAGTCGCGAAACTTCAGGGCGCGCTTGCCCAGACGGCATCCCGTCACCACGCCGATGGCATCGGTGGCGCAGCGATCGATCTCAATGTAGGTCACCAGCCGCTTTCGGTCGCGGCCCCGCGGCTCCGTCAGGCCCAGGCGCCGGCATCCCAGCATAGCCATGCGCACGCCCAATACCTGACCGGCGCACAAATGTCCGTGGGCCGTCTCCGCCTGGCGCAGAAGCTCATCGATCGATTCCATGCAGACATGCTATGCCACCGGCAGCCGGTGCGCCCAACGCCGGATTGCGCTGCGCTCGGATCAGTCGGTATCGTCGCCGTCTTCCACCAGCACCGCCGAGGCGCCGACCAGGTCGTAGCTCACCACCTGGCTACCCGCGGGCTGGAAGGTCACTTTCAGCGGATCGCGCTGCCACACCGCCGAGGCGCAGGCCGGCGAAGGATGATCGGCTGCGTCCCAGTCGTGCAGCTTTTTGGCCAGCAGCGGACGCCGCGCCTCCACCTGGGCGGCTACAGCCAGCAGTTGTTTGCCACTGGCACTCACCCCGCAATAAGCGGCATAGTCCCGAAACCACACCACTTCGGAGACCGCCGGGTCGAAGTCCGGCAGGTGCAGAGCGGTGATCTTACCGCTGGTCCGGTCCACCAGCAGCCATGGACCGCGCTGCCAGACCCAGCGGGCGGCCTTGTCGGTCGGCAGCGCATCGTTCAGGCGTGCCGCGCGGCGCACAGCAAAGCTGCGCTCGGTCACATCGTGCGTCTCGCCGGTCGTCCATTCCCTGACTTTCCCATCGACTATCAGCGGCCGGACTCTGAGTTCGGTTTCACCCGATTTTGCCCCGGCCGGATCGCCCTCTGTGGAATAGGGTTCGCGACGCGGAGCACCCAGCGCAACGGTGTGCACCTTTGCGGCCGCGCGAACCAGGGGCAGAGCCAGGCTGAAAAGCAGCAGCGTCAAGAGCGGAGCGATCCTGCGCGGGGTCATACCGTCAGATTAAGAAGGGAAGCGCTGCCCGCGACAGATCACAGAAGTACCGCTTCAGCGTCCAGGGCCGTCGGGGGGCGTCGCGACATACGAGGCGGACGTGGCGGGGTGCCGCTGCGTTCCATCGGCCGTGATGTGGCCGGTCATGTACTGGAAGACAAAGAAACCTAAGCCGGTTAACAGGAGCAGCAGAACCCCCAGCCCCGTCCAGCGGAAGCGCCGGGTTCGGGCCGCCGACCTGTCGCGGGTGCGCCCGACGTTCTGGGCAAACGGCGTCCAGTTGTCTTCAATCGGTGTGCCATGTTCTCGGCTGGCATTGAGGAAGCGCTCCATCCAGGCAGTTTCGTCGAGGCCGATGGTGCGGACGTAGCCGCGAACGATGCCTTTGCTGAGGATGCCGCCAGGCAGAATTTCGAACTTTTCGTTTTCCAGAGCGGTCAGGTAACGGGCGATTACCTTAGTCTTCTCGCTGATGGTCTCCAGCGCGACTCCTCGGGCCTCGCGTTCCTTCCGTAACTCGGTGCCGAACTGCCCCACGATAGCCGTCCTTCCCGGAGGAACCACAACCAGCAACACTCAAAACAATACGACTGGAGGTCCAGGCCGGTCAAAGAATTCTTCGGGCAAGTGCTTAATTCTTCTCGCGAAGATCATAGTACGCAGGTAACCACCCGAGGATATCCCCCGAAGGGGGCAAGCCCTAATTACGTCGGGTCATATCGAATTGATTACTCCCCCTACCCCTGTCGTAATCTGGTTTGGCTGCTGATTTGCTAATCTGGAAATCTCGGTACAATTCTCCACAGCTCATCCAATCTATTTCATGAACAAGCTTGTCATCGGCAACATCCTGTATCGTCCGGTCCGCTCGGCCATCAGCGTCCTGGCAGTGGCCATTGAAGTGGTCATGATCCTCTCCATTGTGGCCATCATGGTGGGGCAGGTGCAGGGAGCGGCCAGCCAGACCGGCGGCGTGGGGGCCGACATTATCGTGCGTCCGCCGAATGCCAGCTTTCTGAGCGCGGTGGGCGGCGCGCCGGTTCCGGCGAAGATAGCCGGCGTGCTGGCGAAGCTGCCGCATGTCGCCGTGGCCGCGCCGGTCATCGCGAACTTCAGCATGGGCAATGCGCTGCAGACGATCTGGGGCATCGACTTTGACAGCTACAACGCGCTGCGCCCGTTCCAGTTTGTGGAGGGTGCCTCCTTCCGTGGGCCCGACGACGTGATCGTGGACGACCTGTACGCGAAGAGCAACCATGTGGAAGTCGGCCACACGATTCAACTGCTGCACCATCCCTTCCATGTGACGGGCATTGTGGAGCACGGCAAGGGCGGCCGCATCTTCATCCCGATTGGGACGCTGGGTTCGCTGCTGGGAACTCCGAACAACGCTTCGCTGTTTTATCTTCGCTGGGATTCGCCGAAGAACCAGAAGGCGATCGACCAGGAGATTCACTCCACCGCCGGTCTGCAGAATTATGAGGTGCAGTCGATGGCGGACTACATGGGCATGATGACGCCGGAACATTTTCCGGGGTTCAATATCGCTCTGCGCGTGGTGATCGGGATCGCGGTCATCGTGGGATTCCTGGTGATTTTCCAGTCAATGTACACCGCTGTGATGGAGCGAACCCGAGAGATTGGGATCCTGAAGTCGCTGGGCGCTTCGAAGGCCACCATCGTGAACCTGGTGCTGCGAGAGGCTGGATTGGTCTCGGTGACCGGCATCATCGTCGGCATGCTGGCCACGTGGGGCATACGGTGGTTTATGTCCATCCAGTTTCCGACGCTGCCGTTTTACCTGACCGAACACTGGCTGGCCTATGGAGCTGTGATCGCCCTGGTGGGTTCGGTGCTGGGCGCGCTGTATCCGGCATGGAAGGCGGCTCGGAAGGACCCGATCGACGCACTGGCGTACGAGTAGGGCCTGATACCCCCCACCCCCCTTCCCCCCCTTTTCTGGTGCGGTGTTTGATTTTGCTGGGTTTAGCGGAGGGTTCGGGCAAGGGGTATGCGGCAAGTGCCTGGATTCGGGGCAGATCCCTTCGATGCCTGAGTGCAGTATCCATGGACGGGAATGCTGCACTCGTGACCTCGATGCCGCTGTTTGATTGCAGACAAAGCAGTTGGCTTTTGGGGCGCGAATGCTGCATTCGGGGCCTGAGTGGATGCCTCGCGGCGCTGACAACACCGTGCGGCGGGGGAACGCGTCGAGTTCTCAAAGATCTTGACCGGGAAGACGGCTGCGGCCTGGGCCGCAAAAGAAAAGCTCCATGCGCGTGAGGCGAATGGAGCTTTCCTATTTTCAGGGTAGGGATCGCAAAAGGCTGAAGCAAGGGAAAACGGCAGGAGGGACGGTACGAAGGTACTGGAGACATCGCGCCATCTGCTAGATTGCTCCTCGTGATGAAGCTGCGGACTTCAGCGGTCCGGATGATTTGCCTCCTCCTTATAACGGCCGTGGCGCCTGCCATGGCACAGACCGCGCAGACTGAGCCGGTGCGGATCCAGGTGGACCTGAATGCCCGGATGGAGGCGTTTGCGCCGATCTACGCCTGGTTCGGGTACGACGAGGCGAACTACACGACGATGCCGCATGGGCGGGAGCTGCTGGGGGAGCTGCACGGACTGAGCCCGGTGCCGGTGCACATTCGCGTGCATCATCTGCTGACGTCGGGGAGCGGGAAGGCGGAGCTGAAGTTCAGCTCGACCAACATTTATTCGGAGGATGCGGCCGGGCATCCGCATTACGACTTCACCATCATCGACGAGATTTTCGATACGTGGAAGGCGGAGGGGGTGCGTCCGCTGGTGGAGTTGGGGTTTATGCCGCGCGATCTGGCGGCGGCGCTGCCCAATCGGCATGAGCCGTATGAGGTGCACTTTCCGGGGTCGACGGTGTCGGGGGCGTCGAACAATCCGCCGAAGGATTACGGGAAGTGGGAGGAGCTGGTGCGGGTGCTGACGGCGCACCTGGTTCAGCGGTATGGGCGAGCGGCGGTGCTCACGTGGGATTTCGAGGTGTGGAATGAGCCGGACATCGACTACTGGCACGGCAGCGAAGAGGACTACTTCCGGCTGTACGACTATGCGGTGGCCGGGGTGCGGGCGGCGCTGCCGGGCGCGAAGGTGGGCGGTCCGGCGACAACGGGGCCGAGCGGGGAGAAGGCGCGGAAGTTTCTGCACGACTTTCTCGAGCACGTCGAGTCGGGGCACAGTCTCGCGACGGGCGGAGCGATTCCTCTCGATTTCATTTCGTTCCATGCGAAGGGGTCGCCAACGTTCCACGAAGGTGTGGTGACGATGGGGCTGAACCACGAGCTGAACGATGTGGAGAAGGGCTTCGCGCTGATCGATTCTTTCCCGCGGTTTCGTCGCCTGCCGGTGATATTGAGCGAGGCCGATCCGGAGGGTTGCGCGGCGTGTTCGTCGCGGATGAATCCGGCGAACGGGTAT
>DASXFH010000142.1:0-4358 GCA_036489655.1 Acidobacteriaceae bacterium
ATGGCGTCCACCGCACCCACTTCATGGAAGTGCACCTGCTCCGGCGCAATGCCGTGGATCTTCGCTTCGGCCTCGGCCAGCAGCGCAAAGGCCCGCTGCGCAATGGCCTTCGCCTCTGCAGGAATCGCCGCGCCGTCGATCAGCGCGCGAATCTCCGGCCAGTGCCGCCCATGCACATGCTCGTGCCGATGCTTTTCGGGGTGATCGTGCTTTTCGTGCGCATGCGCGTGGTCGGCACCCTCCGCCACATGTCCCTGCTCCAGCACATCCACCTTGGTCGCGCGGATCCCGCTGCGCACCACGGAATGAATCTTCAGCGACGCGCCAATCCCCAACCCGGCAGCCGTGTTCTGCAGCAACTCTGCAGGCACGCCCGCATCGATCAGCGCGCCCAGCAGCATGTCTCCGGAGATCCCGGCAAAGCACTCCAGCCACCCAACCCGAATCTCTGCGCTCACGAGACCCCCGCGCCAGGCCGTGCGCCCGCCAGCATCTCGGCGGGCAGCAGTTCGTTCATCGAGCCGGACCGATATCCGTCGCAGTCCACCGCCACGTAGGGGAAGCCCGCACTCCGCACCGCCGCCGCCATCCGCCGGAAGAACTCCGGTGCGAGCGCGGTTGCCATTTCTTCTTCCGCGATCTCAATGCGCGCGACGCTGCCATGATGCCGAACCCGGAACCGGCGCAGCCCCAGCGCCCGCAGAGCCTCTTCAGCGTCTTCCACCTGGCGGAGCGCTTCGGTTGTCACTCGACGCCCATACTCGATCCGCGACGACAAACACGCCGATGCCGGCTTATCCCACACGCGCAGCCCCGCGGCCTGCGCCAGCGCACGAATATCGGCCTTGGTCAGACCCGCCTGGGCCAGCGGCGCTGCCACCCGGTGCTCCTGTGCCGCCTTCTGACCGGGACGAAAATCCTTGCCGTCATCCAGGTTCAGCCCGTAGGCCACAGCGGCCATGTTGCGCCGCACTCGCTCGGCCTCCAGCACGGTAAACAGCTCATCTTTGCAGTGAAAGCAGCGATCGCCCCGGTTCGCGGCGTAGGCTTCGTGCTCCAGCTCTTTTGTCTCCAGCACCAGCAGCGGAATGCCGTGCTCCTCCGCAAAGGCCAGCGCGTCCCGATAATGGCTGCGTGCCAGGGAAGCCGAATCCGCCAGGACCGCCAGCATCCGGGCGCCCAGAACCTGATGCGCAGCCCAGGCCAGATAGGCCGAGTCCACGCCGCCGGAGTATGCCACGATCACGCTCTCCAGCCGTCGCAATTCCTCGTTCAGCGCCGATTGCTTGTCGTCCAGGTCCATTCCTGCCATCTCCGCCTGCTCTTCATCGTACCGCTCGCGCCCATCTCATTGGAAATCGCAGCGCATCCCACCTAATGCGCGTCAAACGGCAGAAATCTGGGAAGATAGAGTAGATGGCGACCCTGAACGCGGGCACAGTTCTCACGCCGGAAGAACGGCTGGCCAGGCGCAGACTCATTCTGCGGGATGCCGCCTCGCTTTTTAGTCTTTTTCTCATCACCATTGTCCTCTTCCTGCTCACCCTGCTTCTCTATCGCTCCTTCCGCAATCACGAGCAGGAACTGGGCCTCCGCTGGAAAGCCCGCGGCGAAGCTGCCCTGAAGGCCGGCAATCCGGTTCAGGCCATTGACGCTCTGCGCTCTGCCCTGGCTTACGTCCCCGACCGCAGCACGGAAATTGACCTGGCCATGGCCCTGGCCCAGGCGGGCAAGACTGTCGAAGCCAATGCCTACTTCAATACGCTGCTCGAATCGGCGCCCGGCGACGGCGTCATCAATCTGGAGCTGGCCCGGCTGGCCGCCAAACAGGGCAAGGACCGCGTCGCCATCCAGCGCTACCAGGCTGCCCTCGATGGAACATGGGAGGGCAACGGCTACGACCGACGCCGCGAAGTCCGCCTCGAGCTGGTCAACTATTACCTGTCCCGCAAGGAATATGCGTCCGCACGCAGCCAGCTCCTGATCGCCGCCAGCAATGCGCCCGATGATCCCCTGATTAAAGACGAGATTGCCGCCCAGATGGAAAAAGCGCTGGCCCCTTCGGATGCGCTCAGCCTCTACCGCTCCATCGCTGCCGACCGCAATGCCCCGCTGGCCGCCTTTGAGGGCGCCGGGCGCACGGCCTTCAATATGGGCCTGTATCGCATCGCCAACGCTTACCTCAGCCGGGCCCTGAGCCATCCCGGAGCAGCCGCCCTTCCGCCCGCCGAAAAGGCCGCCGACCAGTACATGGTCGATACGGCCAGTCATATTCTCCTGCTCTTCCCGGCTCTTGACCTTTCTCCACGCAGCCGAGCCGAACGCATCCTCTACATTCGCAAGGTCACTCGCGATCGGCTCTCCGCCTGCACCACCTCCAACGCTGCTGCCGCCCCCAAACTGTCCTCCATCGTCAGTCGGTGGGACCAACTCCCCTCTCAGCTGACACTCTCCCAGCTCGAACAGCAGCCGGATCTCGAAGATTCGATCCTGCAGCTGGCCTGGGACACAGAAACCGCCACCGCCCAGAGCTGCGGCCCACCCAGCGGAGACGATGCGCTGCTGCTGCGCATCGCCCGGAATCCAGGAGCTGTGGAACAGGAATAAATGCCCGACTCCCCCACGCAAGCCACCTCTTTATCCGGGACTGCCGGCAACAGGCTCCCCGGGAAAGGCACCGCTCCATCCGGAGTCCCGGTAGACGCCGAACTGCCTCCGCCTGAGAAGCGCTCGGCTCTCGCGGCCACCCTGGACCGCATTGCGCCCACGCGCGACGAGCGCCTTTTTCTCGTTCTCTCTATCTTTATCGGCATCCTCTCCGGCCTGCTGGTGGTCGCCTTTCGCATCGCCATTGAGTGGATCAAGGTTCTCTCCCTTGGTTCCGCGCCCCATCCCGGTCAGTTCCGCCTGCTGATCATCCCCGGCTGCGCCGGGCTTCTGGTGGCCGCCCTGGTCGTCTGGTTCTTTCCCGCCGCCCGAGGCAGCGGTGTCAACCAGACCAAAGCCGCTCTCTATATTTATGACGGCTATATTTCCTTCCGCACCGTCATCGGCAAATTCATTACAGCCGCCCTGGCTCTGGGCGGCGGCCTTTCCCTCGGACCCGAGGATCCCTCGCTGCAGATCGGCGCCGGCGTCGCCTCCATCGTCGCCCGTAACCTCCGCCTCTCCCGCCGCCGCCTGCGCATGTTTGCTCCCATCGGCGCCGCCGCCGGCCTCGCCGCGGCCTTCAACGCCCCCATCTCCGCCATCCTGTTCGTCATTGAAGAGGTCATCGGCAGCTGGAGCGCCGCTGTCCTCGGCTCTCTCGTCCTCGCGGCCATCTCCAGCGTTGTCGTGGTGCGCGGATTCATGGGCACGGAGCCCATCTTCCGCATTCCCTCCATCGAGCTCAGGGACCCGCGCGAGCTCATGGCCTACGCCGTCCTGGGTCTCTTCGGCGGGCTCCTCGCTCCCGTCTTCTCCGCCACTCTCGGCTTCCTTCGGCCGCGCCTCCGCGCTCTCCCCCGCTGGAGCCACTTTGTCCAGCCCGCCATCGCCGGACTCATCGTCGGCGCCATCGGCTACTTCGGCTTTCCTCAGGTCATGGGCGTCGGCTACGACGTCATCGACCAGGCCCTCCACGGTCAGTTCGTCTGGCAGATCCTCATCGCCCTCACCTTCCTCAAGCTCCTCGCCACCACCGTGTCTTTTTCCAGCGGAACTCCTGGCGGCATGTTCGCCCCCACGCTGTTCATCGGCGCCATGCTGGGGGGCGCGGTCGGATCTTTCGAGCAGCATTTCTTTCCCCACCTCACCGGCACGGTGGGCGCCTACGCCCTGGTCGGCATGGGCGTCCTCTTCGCCGGATTCCTCCGCGCCCCGCTGACCTCGGTTTTCATGGTCTTCGAGCTCAGCGGAAATTACTCCATCATTCTCCCCGTCATCCTTGCCAACACCATCGCCTTTCTCATCGCGCGCAGTCTGCAGCCGGTTGGCATCTTCGAGATTTTCACCCATCAGGATGGGCTCGACCTTCCCTCCATTGAAGAACAGCGCGAAGAATCCGTTCTCCACATTGAGGACGCCGTCCAGCCCATCGGAGTCCCCATCGTGCGCGACAGCGATTCCATCCAGGCGGTCACCGAAGCCATGACCCGTGAACACGCCGTCGCCAGCCTCGTCCGTCTCAGCGACGGCTCCTGGTATGCCATCAGCGCCGAAGAGCTTACCTCCGCCTCCGCCACCCTCACCCCGGAAGCCCCGCTGCAGCGTGCTCTCAAAGTCGACCGCACCCCCCGCCTCTTCCCCGATATGCCCCTCGACTCCGCGCTTCACTACTTCCCCCGCTGGCCCGTCCTGCCCATCCTGAACCGCGC
>DASXFH010000182.1:0-3233 GCA_036489655.1 Acidobacteriaceae bacterium
GGTGGGGGGTATCCCCCTGTTCTACCCCCTTGAGACGTGCTCCTCAGGGCGCCAATCCCCGAACGAGCACCCGGACAATTTCGACGCCGGCAGTCCGGTCCCACCGGAACTGAACCAGGTCGGCGTCGGCTCCGACGCGCAGCCGTCCGCGTCCGCCGGCAAAGCGTCCGGGATTCTCCGTAACCATCGGGATCGTGTCTCCCAGCGAAAATCCCGGCAGCCGCGCCACGTTGGCGATGCCGGACCTGAGAGGCAGCGCCGCGCCCGCCAGGTTTCGACTGCCCGGAATGCCGATTCTCCCCTCGGCCGTCAGCTCCACAATCCCCCCCACCGAGGTCTCATATCGCCCCGGCGGCATTCCACCGAGAGCCACTGAGTCGGAGACCAGAATGCTGCGCTCCCTTCCCTTTGCCAGCAGCATTGCTTTGAGCGTGTCCCCGGGAAGATGGTGACCGTCGGCAATGAAGGTAGCAGCGAGACGATCGTCCGCAAGCTGTGCCCACAGCAGATTGGGATGACGCGGCAGGTCGCCGGCCACACCGTTTCCCAGGTGCGTGGATAAGACCGCTCCGGCCGCTGCCGCAGCATGGATGCGCGATGGCTCGGCATCGGTGTGCCCGATCGCCACCACGCAGCCGCGGCTCGCCAGATGGGCGATGTAAGGCAGAGCCGAATCCCAGTGCGGCGAAAGCGTCACCATCCCCACCAGCCCGCCGCTGGCCTGCTGCCAGCGCTCGAACTCCGCAATCTCCGGAGCGCGCACGTGCTCGCGCCGATGCGCCCCTCTCGGCCCATCAGCAGGCGAGATGTGCGGGCCCTCCACGTGGGCAAATGGAATTACATGCCTCGCAAGCGTTGAACATCGCCGCGCTTCGCCAATGGCGCGAAGGGCTGCAACGATCCGACTCTCTGCTGCGGTGACGATCGTGGGGATGAATGTGGTGACCCCGTCGGCAAACAGCCTGGACATCAAAGCCGTCACAAGATCCGGCGTGATCGACTCCGCATTCAGATCGCAGTCGGCGTAGCCGTTCACCTGCAGGTCGATGAATCCGGGCGAAAGCCACAGATCGTCTCCGGACGCGGCGGAAGCAATAGACAGGATGACTCCATCTTCAGTAACCACCTCGATGAATTCACCGGAGATGGGATTGCGTCCGTGGATCGACTGGCGAGTCATCATGCTCTGCACCATCATGACGCTTTTCAAGGCAGTACTCCAGCGAGCCCGCGCCGCCGGTAACTCCTCGTTGCTGGAGAATTTTGTCAGCCGGCAGCTAGAATTCGTGGGGGGTGCCGAATTCTGACTATCCAACACCGAAGTCGTCGAGCCTTTCTCCGCAACGCGGGACTGACCCTGG
Organism: Acidobacteriaceae bacterium; assembly: GCA_036489655.1. Classification (GTDB taxonomy): domain Bacteria; phylum Acidobacteriota; class Terriglobia; order Terriglobales; family Acidobacteriaceae; genus Palsa-343. Next base: position 1,362 of record DASXFH010000182.1, read on the forward strand.
CTGGCGCTGTCGCCGTGCCGTCATCGTTAGCCCATGCAGAGGGAACGCAACCGAACGGCATCGCCTCCCGCGCGCTCGGAATGTCTTCTGAGCCGGCGCTGGCTCAGGCGGCACGGGCCGGCTCCCGTGCAATACGCGGGCTGATGGTCGACGCGGGACGCGTCCCGGAGAAGCTCGACTATTACCGGCGCGTGATCGACTTCTGCGCCCAGTGGGAATTGAATACCCTCCAGTTTCGCGTCGCCGACGACCAGGGAACCGCGCTTCGCTTCGCCTCCGTCTCCGGCCTTGTCACTCACAGGAACGCCTTTACGCCGGAGCAGCTCAGAGACCTCGCCGAGTATGGCCAGCGCCATGGCGTCGATCTGCTTCCGGAGATTGAGTCCTTTGGCCACACCGGCTACATCACGCGCTCGCCCGCTTTTGCGCATCTGCTGGATCGCGAGCCCAATGGATCCCCGGATTTTTCCGGAGTCAGCCCGGTCGATCCCGCAACGCTCGAGCTGATGACGAAGCTGTATAAGGAAGTCGCTTCCATCTTCCCCTCCGTCTGCCTGCACGGCGGCTGCGACGAGGTGAACTGGGGCGGTTCCGCGCGCTCGCGCAAGGCGCTCGAGAGCCGAAGCCGCGCGCAGATCTGGGCCGATTATCTGAATGCGCTCAACCGCGTTGCGGTGGAACTGCACAAGGAATTCATCGTCTGGGGTGACTTTGTCCTGCATAAGGAACCGCAGATCCTCGGCCTGCTGGATAACAGCATCATCATCATGGATTGGGACTACGCGGCGAACAGCGCAGTTCCGCTGCATGACACGCTCGAGAAGATCGCCGCGCACGGTGCTCGGGCCATCGGAGCTCCCGGGCTCTCCTGCTACCGCTGGGGCTCCCGCGTTGGCACCGAGCAGCTGCGCAATGTCGATGCCTTTGCAGACGCGTATCTGGCGTCGCCCCAACCGGCCTCGCTCGGCGTGATCGTCACCAACTGGATTCCCAGCCGCTACGTTCAGAATTCCATCTGGGACAGCTTTGCCTATGCCGCTGTCGCTCTCAACCAGGGAACCGCGGCCGCGCAAACTTCGGGCTTCCGGCGTTTCGTCGAGAAGCATTATCAAACCACCTGGAACGAGCAGTGGCGCGAGGTCTTCGAAAGCCTCTACAGCGCCGCGCCCTACTGGCCGGGAGGCGCCACTTCTTCCTGGCAGGGACTCACGCTGCCGGTTCCGTGGAGCAGCGATGCGCAGCTGACCGCGGTGCTCAAAACCGGCGCTTCCCCGGAGAATCCCTTCACGCGCCTTTCCAGTCTGCTGGTTCTGCTGGAGCCTTCTGTTCTGGCCAATCTCCCGGATTTTCAGGCCTTCGCTCTCTGCATCCGGTACCTGGAGAGAATGTTCTGGCGTGAGATCGTGGTCGCCGAGCAGGCATCGCAGCGTCCGCTGGACCGGGCCAAAGCCACGCTGCTCATTCAGGCCATCGCGTTTCGCGATCAGGCGCTTGCGGATGCTCTCACCAGCGACTGGGATGCGGGGCGCTTCGCCGATGCTCCCGCGGCGTCGCAGCCGGTGATTGACCTCGAGCCCAAGGACCAGATGTTCTTCCAGTGGAAGCAGGCTGCGCGCTACTCCGCTTCTCTGGCGCAGAATCCCGATCGCTTCTGCGCGTTGCTGCAGGGATAAGCACGCGAACGCACCGCTGCCGCCGGCCATGAGCACCGGCTTGCACGCACAGATCGAGGGACCCGCTACACCCGCAGAACGTCGCCATCGCGCGCGACCATCTCGTACAGCACCGGGTTGACGAAGAATCCGAGGAAGAGACGGGAAATGAGGCCGGCCACGATCACGATGGCAAAAGGTTTCTGGGTGTCGGATCCGA
>DASXFH010000204.1:0-5469 GCA_036489655.1 Acidobacteriaceae bacterium
ATACTGAATCGCCTCACCGTCCTTCGGCAAGGCAATCCCGTTATAGCTTGTCTGCATGGATGAGTACTTCCTTCGCTGATCGATCGAATTCAGGACAGGTCAAAGATTCACGGTACCATCCGGCCAGGAAGCGGCGCAACGACGACGCCTGAATGCGCGCGCTCGCGGTAACATGCCGTCATGTTCTCCCGCGCGCTGTCTGCCCTCGCCCTGTTCGCCACAGCCGTCGCTTTCGCCTCCGCACAGCAGCTACCACCTGTTCGCGTCGCCATCGTGGGACTGGAGCATGGACACGTCGTCGGCTTCCTCCACGAATTCCCCCGCCAGCACGACGCCCAGCTCGTCGGCATCGTCGACTCCGACCCCGCTCTCTGCGCTCGCTACCAGCGTGAATTCCATCTCGATCCCAGCCTCTTCTACAACAGCATCGATGAGCTCTTCGCGCACCAGCATCCTCAGGCCCTGCTCGTCTACACCAACATCGCCGAGCATCGCCGCGTCATCGAAGCCGCTGCCGCTCACGGCGTCGATGCCATGGTCGAGAAGCCGCTCACCATCTCCCTCGCCGATGCTCTCGCCATTCGCCGCACCGCGCGCGAACACCACATCCAGGTCCTCGTCAATTACGAAACCACCTGGTACGCCAGCAACGCTGCGATCGACAACCTCCTCCAGCAGGGACGTCTTGGCGACATCCGCAAGGTCATCATTCGCGACGGCCATCAGGGCCCAAAAGAAATCAATGTTCAGCCAGAGTTCCTCCACTGGCTCACCGATCCCGCACTCGACGGAGCCGGAGCACTCTATGACTTCGGCTGCTACGGCGCTGACCTCATGACCTGGTTCATGCACGGCGCAACGCCGCTCAGCGTTACTGCTGTCGCCCACACGGACAAGCCGCAGACTTATCCCCACGTCGACGACGACGCCACCATCGTCCTCCAGTACCCTCACGCCCAGGCTGTTCTGCTTCCCTCCTGGAACTGGACCTTCGGTGTGAAAGACACTCAGGTCTACGGGACGAAAGCGTATGCCATCGCGGACAACGGAACCCAGCTTCGCGAGCGCTTCAGCGAGAAATCTCCTGAAGAGTCCCTCACCGCTCCGCCGCTATCCGCTCCCGAGGACAGTTCTCTGCACTACCTCGCCGCTGTCATTCGCGGCCAGCTGGCCCCGAAAGGCGACCTCACTTCGCTCGACACGAACGTCGTCGTGATGCAGATTCTCGACGCCGCCCGCACCTCCGTTCGCACCGGCAAAACCGTCGAACTTCAGCCTCTTGCGCCCTGAAGGGGGTACCCCCCTGGTTCGCGATCTGCGGATCTGTTGATTCCAGAGGACCTGGAGGGTAATACCTTTTGGGTATTACCCTCCAGGTCGCGATCCGGGATTTCGATCTCGGGCAGCCTGGTTGTCAAAGAGCCGAAATTCGGAGGCGGTTCCAACGGCCCGCCTGGCGCCTTCGGGAGAGAGTGTGCCCGAAGACAGCGATGGGGATTTTCCGCCTGGGCGGAGAATCCCCACTTTGTCCAGCGTAGGCGTGTGGCGGAGCTTGAAGCAAGGGAATTCAGAGGGGTGGACGGTACGAAGGTCACAAGACAGGTGAACTGAAGCGAATCAACACAGCCGTGCGCGTGGAGTTGGTCGATTCTCCGAGTTTTCCGAAGCACGACAGATGACCGGGAACTACAGTTCGGAGCGCAACGTTGCCTGTACGAAATCATGCCGACGGCGCGCATATGTCTGAATCCTTCCGTTGGCCCTGGCGCCTCCGGCCCTCTCCTGTTTCTCCGCGTCCTCCGTGCCCTCTGTGGCAAGCATTTCGGAAGCGTATTCTGGACTGTGCTTCCTTTCCGTGCCCCCAGCTTCGCCCTGGCTCTGGCCGTCCTTCTCGGCGCTCCGATGGCCCAGGCCCAGTACGCCGCGAACCGCCCTGTGGGCGCTACAGCCCAACAGGCGCCTGCCTGGCAAAAACATGCCGGCATCGACCAGAACCTTGGACGGCCTCTGCCCCTCAGCGATCCCTGGATCGACGCGGCCGGCCGCAATGTGAAGCTGGGCGACTACTTCCATGACAACCGCCCGGTCATGCTGGAGCTGATGTACTACAACTGCAAGCTGCTGTGCCCGCAGGTGCTGCACGGCATGGCCACGGCGCTGCGCGAGAGCGGATTCCACGCCGGCAATCAGTACGACGTCCTGGTGGCCAGCATCGACCCGGCCGACAAGCCGGCCGATGGCGCGATGAAGAAGGAGCATTTCCTGTCGATGCTGGACGAGCCCAACGCCGCCAGCTCCGTCCACTTCATCACCGGTCCGCAATCCTCCATCGATGACCTCGCCCACGCCACCGGCTTCCACTACGTCCGCGTGCCAGGGCCCGACGGCAAGATGGACCAGTTCGCCCACTCCAGCGTCATCATGATCGCGACGCCGGACGGACGCCTCTCAAAATACCTCTTCGGCGTGGACTTTCAGTCGCGTGACGTGCGCCTCTCCATCATTTCGGCCAGCACCAAACACATCGGCACTCTCAGCGACCTGGTCCTGCTCTATTGCTGCAACTATTCGCCCTCGCAGGGCCGATACACGGTGGCCGTGCTGCGCATCCTCGGCCTTGCCGCCATCGGCTCCCTGCTCGCCGTCATTCTGATGTTGTATCTCCTCGCGAAAAAGCCGAAAAGCACGCCCGTCGGCGTGTAGCTTTTCCCCTCGGGTGTTCAGCTTCAAGCGACTTTGCCGCGACTCGCCTCATCCCACCAGCAGAGGAGATTCTGCGATGAAGGCGGTTGTTCTTTACGAATACGGCGACGTCAACAAGCTGCAGGTGGAAAACGATCAGCGGGAGCCGCCCTTTGGGCCCGGCGAAGTGCGCGTCCGCGTGCGCGCCACCAGCATCAATCCCGTGGACTGGAAGATTCGCAGCGGCTCTGCCCGCGCACGGATGCCCGTCGATTTCCCCGCTATCCTCGGCCGCGATCTGGCCGGCGAGGTGGTTGACTTCGGCCGCGACGTCACCGGCTTCCCGAAGGGCATGCGCGTGATGGGCCTGGCGAACGGAACCTATGCGGAATTCACCACCGTGAAAGCCGACATTCTGGCGCCCATCCCTGACCGCCTTAGCTTCGAACACGCCGCGGCGTTGCCTCTGGTGATCACCACGGGAGCCCAGCTCATCGAGCGCGCAGTGAAGGTTCAGCCCGGCTGGACGATTCTGGTCACCGGCGCCGTCGGCGGAGTGGGACGCACAGCCGTGCACGTGGCCCGCAGGCATGGCGCGCATGTGATTGCCGGGGTCAAATCTTCGCAGCGCGAAGAAGCGTCGCGGCTGGGCGCCGATCGCGTCATCTCTCTTCAGGACGAAGCGGAGATGGCCTCGCTCCGCGATCTTGACGCTGTCGCCGACACGGTGGGCGGCGAGACCATCGCGCGTTTGCTCAAGGCCATCAAGCCCGGCGGCGTGCTCGGCTCGGTTCTGGGTGAGCCGAAGGGATCGGCCGGCATGAACATCCAGGTCCGCGCCTTCATGGCGCAGCCCGATGCCTCGCGTCTCTATGAGCTGGCCGACGACATCGCGCGCGGCGAGTTCGACATCCCTGTCGCGAAGGTTTTCCGTCTGGACGAGGCGCGCAAGGCGCAGGAAATGGCCGAGCACCAGCACCCACAGGGCAAAGTGCTGCTGGTCGCCTAGCGAGTGTGAAGCGGAGGGGTGGGTGAGACGCCGTTCCCCGCCTCTGCCGTTTCTGTGGTCTGTGGATTGTGCCCTGTGCCCTGCTTCACCATCATGGCCGCCACATATGCCGCGCCAAATCCGTTGTCGATATTCACGACGCACACGTTCGGCGAACAGGAATTGAGCATGCCCAGCAGCGCGGCGACGCCGCCAAAGGCCGCGCCATAGCCCACGCTGGTTGGCACCGCAATCACCGGAGCCGCTACCAGGCCGCCGACGACACTGGGCAGAGCACCTTCCATGCCCGCGCAGACGATCACCGCCCGCGCCGTGTTCAGAGACTCACGCGCTGCGAGAATCCGGTGCAGGCCGGCAACTCCCACATCCCAGACGCGCGCCACTTCGCAACCCAGATATTCGGCGGTAACGGCAGCTTCTTCTGCCGCCGGCAGATCGCTCGTCCCCGCGCAGACCACGGCGATGGGGCCGGCCTTCTCCGTCCCGGACCGATTCAGCCCGATGATCCGTGCCGTCTCGTGAACCACCGCCTCCGGCACTCGCACCTGGACGGCCGCACAGGCTTCGGCACTGGCTCGCGTCGCCAGAACGCTGCCGCCCTCCGCGGCCATGCGCGCAAAGATCTCCGCCACCTGCGCCGGGCTCTTGCCTGCCGCGTAGATCACCTCGGGCAATCCCAGGCGCAGCGCCCGATGATGATCGATGCGCGCAAAGCCCGCATCTTCATACGGCAGCTTGGCCAGATGCTGCAGCGCCTGGGCCGGCGACGTCTCGCCCGCCTGCACCCGCTCCAGCAACTCAAGAATGGTTTCCCGGGTCATGCTTCCGCCTTTGCGTGCGTGTCCGCCCATGCGGTCCGCGCCGCCTCCATCACCACGCGGAGGGGAACATTGTGCTCCCGCGCCGCGCGCCGGCAGTCTTCGTATTCCGGCATAGCGTTCAGAGTTTCTCCCGCCGCCGAGGCAATCTTCATGCGGATTTTCCCGTATGGCGTCTCGACCGTCACGAACGTTCGCTCCAGGATTACGCGCTCTTCCTCTCGCCGGCGAATGCCCAGCGTCGTCGTCTCCCGGAACAGCAACTGCTCCAGAGCGCCTTCATCCTGCGGGCGGCAAAGAAGCGTCAGCAGCGTGCCCAGCCGGCCCTTCTTCATCGTGACCGGCGCGGCCATCGCGTCCAGGGCGCCGTTTTCCAGAGCCAGTTCCATCGCGTGGGCCAGCACCTGGGGCGTCGCGTCGTCGAGCGCGCACTCCAGCACCACCACCTGATCCTGCGGAAATTTCTTCCGGTCCGACCGTGCGGCCAGCACTCCAACGGACAGCCGCAGCACATTGGCAAAGCGCTCAGGATCGCGGCTGCCGGCTCCATAACCGATCGACGTCACGGTCAGGGGCGTCGGCTCAAAAACACATCCCACGGCCCGCAGCATCGCCGCACCGGTTGGCGTCGTCAACTCCATCGCCGGCCCCGCCGCACAGGTTGGCACGCCCCGCAGCAGCTCCGCGGTGGCCGGAGCCGGAACCGGATAGCGTCCATGGGCGCAGTTCACAAAGCCGCTGCCTGGGTTCACGGTCGAACAACGCCACTCGTCCACGCCGAGCGAGGCCAGCCCAACCGCTCCGCAGACGATATCGACGATGGCGTCCACCGCACCCACTTCATGGAAGTGCACCTGCTCCGGCGCAATGCCGTGGATCTTCGCTTCGGCCTCGGCCAGCAGCGCAAAGGCCCGCTGCGCAATGGCCTTCGCCTCTGCAGGAATCGCCGCGCCGTCGATC
>DASXFH010000212.1:0-3526 GCA_036489655.1 Acidobacteriaceae bacterium
CTTCAGCGCCGTCACCAGGTCCGGCCGCAGCAATTGGATCGCCGGCGCCAGGCTGAACAGCAGGCTCACCGCCAGCGCTACGGCAAGTCCAAACACAAATAATCTCGCGTCCAGCGTGGCGTGAAACGCGCTCGTCTCGTCCACCGCCGTCATCTGCCGCACCAGGAGCCGCATTGCCGCCGGCGCCAGCAGCATGCCCGCCACTCCGCCCAGCAGGCCAATCAGCGCACCATCGATCAGCAACTGCTGCAGGATGCGCCCGGACCGCGCGCCCATCGCGTAGCGCACCGCAAACTCCTGCACCCGCGCGGCGGAGCGCACCAGCAGCAAGCTGGCTACGTTTACCGCTGCCAGCAGCAGCACCAGCGACGCCATCGCCATCACTGCCAGCAGAGGCGTCTGGAGCGAGTTGCGGCTATATGAGAGTCCCCGCGCGCCGGGCTCGATCACCAGCCGGCTATGCGTCAGGAAACCATCGACAAATTGCTGCGAACGATGTCCCAGCGCCTTCAACTCCTCCGCGCGCAATGCATGCCACAGCGGCGCCACACCCGCCTCGGCCTGCGCTGTCGTCTCGCCGTCGCGCAGCCTGCCGATGATGTTCATCCACCGGTCCTTGTGGTCGGTCAGCCGCTTGCCCCTGCCCGGAATCACCGTGTCGAGCATCGACATCGGCACAAACAAGTCTGGCGTTTGTCCCCACACCGCGCTCTGGAAGTTTGCCGGCGCCACGCCGATTACCTCAAAGCTGCGGCCATTCAGCGCTAGCGTCTTCCCTACAACATTCGGATCCGTGCCCAGATGCGACGTCCAGTAGTGGTGGCTCAGCACCGCCACCGCATTCGCGCCCGGCGCGGCATCGTCGGCGGGTGAGAGCAATCGTCCCAGCGCGGGCCCTACTCCCAGAACCGAAAAGTAGTTGCCACTCACAATCTCCGCGTCGCCCACCTCCGACGTCCGGTCGTGCGCGATCCCCACCGGAGCCGGCGATGTTGCAATCAGCCCGTCAAACACCTTTGCCTGGTCGCGCAGGTCCCGGTACATCGGGTAGGAAAATGACTTCTCCACGCCCGCGCCATGATCGCCGGAGTGTCCCTCCCACGCCTTGCCGGGAGCGCTCAGCACCACCAGTTGCTCCGGCGCGCGCACCGGCAGCGCCCGCAACAGCGCCTGGTCCAGCAACGAATACACCGCCGTATTCGCCCCCACCCCAAGCCCGAGCATCAGTACCGCGGTCAACACAAAGCCCGGCGAGCGGCGCATCTGCCGCAACGCGTAACGAAGATCATGGACGAAGTTCAACACGCAGTCCTCCAAATTGACGCAGAGAATGACTGAGTGATTCATGCAATCCACGCGCCAGCCGCGAACCGCCGCCTTCTTCCCTTTATCCCCACATTTCGGCCCTGACCCTGACAATTCGGTGTCCAGTCCCGGACAGGCGAGTCCACCACCGGACAAATCTTCCCCAGCAGAGATGCTACGGCGTGCCTTCCCGCTCGGGCTTAAGCCAATAGCCACCAATCCGTCCCGCGTCCGACGCCAACGCAGCCAAAACGGCATCCAGCGTGCAACTTTGCATACAGGGAATCTGCGCGTGCTCCAATCGTTTCGTTGGAGCATGCATTCTTGCTACCGATCTGTACCGGCCAGCGATCGTCCTTGTGGCCTTCCCATAAAGAGAGGCCACGCAGAGTGTCAATTGGCGCTGCAACTTGGCGCTTCTAGGGAGTAGTAAGAATGCTCTACGCGTTACGCCAGCTTCGCAACAGCCCGGGCTTTGCCGTCACCGCCATCCTCACGCTCGCGCTCGGCATCGGCGCCACGACGGCCATCTTCAGCATCCTCGACGCCGTCCTGCTCCAGCCCCTGCCGTTCCCGCATCCCGACCGCCTCGTCGCCGTCGCCGTGCTGCCCGATGAGATCGTCTCCGCCCCCACCATCCATGACTGGCAAACGCGCAGCCGCAGCTTCCAGTCCATCGCCGGCTATCGCGGCTGGTCTCCCACCGTCCAGTCCTCGCTGGGCAGCAACGTCGGCAACGTTCTCGAAGTTACGCAGAACTTCTTCTCCACCCTCGGCACCGGCTTCGCCCTGGGACAGGACTTTCCCCAGACCGGCCACGAGCGTGACTGCACCTCGCAGGTCATCGTCAGCGGCGCATTCTGGAAGCGTCTCGGTGGCTCCTCGCTCGCCAACCGCACCCTCGAAATGGACCGCCGCACCTACCAGATCACCGGGGTGCTGCCTCTGTCGCAGACCATTGAAGGCTCGCAGTCGCTCAACCAGCCGGAGATCTTCGTCCCCACCGGCTGCGACCCCTGGCAGAATCCCCTGAACCGCGGCAACAACAGTTACTGGGCCATCGGTCGCCTGCATCCCGGCGCCTCCATCTCCGTGGCCACAGCCGACCTCGCCCGTGTGCAAAGCACGCTCGACCACGATTTCCCCAACGACTACAACGGCTCCGTAGGCCGCCCACCCGTTCTCACTCCCTGGACCACCAAGCTCACCGGCGCGGACACACGTCCGGCCCTTTACTCCACCTTTGCCGCCTGCGGCCTGCTCCTGCTCATCGCCTGCGCCAACTTAGCCAACCTGATGCTCGCCCGCAGCGTGCGCCGCCGCCGTGAGTTCGCCACTCGCGCTACCCTCGGCGCCAGCTTCGGTCATCTGTTGCGGCAGTTGCTTGTCGAAAGCGCCATCCTCGCCCTCGCCGGATCGGCCGCGGGCATCGCGCTCGCTTACGGAGCCCTGCGCCTCCTGCTCGGAGTTCGCGCCCTGCATCTCCCGCGTCTCGCCCACGCCACCATCAGTCCCGGCGTGCTGGCCTTCACCGTATGCGTCGCCGCCATGGTGACAATCCTGCTCACCCTGCTGCCCGCTGTCCGTACCCTGCAACCTGACCTGATCCGTGATCTCGCCGGCAGCGGCCGCACCTCGGGCGGCGGCAGCCTTCGCCGTGCCGGCCGCGTCCTCGTCGCCGCGCAGATCGCCTTCACCCTGGTGCTCGTTGCCTGCGCGGGATGGACCGTCTCCAGCGTCTTCACTCTGCTCCATCAGCCCCTCGGCTTCGAGCCCGATCACCTGCTCATGGCCGGCGTCGATATCGACAGCACCAGCGTCACCCCCCGCTACAACCCGCAGCAGACCAGACTCTTCTTCGAGCAACTCGCCCAGCGCCTCCGTCAACTACCCGGCGTCACCTCCATCTCCGCCACCAACCATCCGCCGCTCGGCACCTTCGTCAACCGCTATGACTTCTGCTCCGACGTGCACGCTGAAAACTGCCTGCAGCAGACCACGCTGAATCCCGACTCTTATCACATCCTCCCCGGCTATTTCTCGACCGTAGGCCAGCCCATCCTCGAGGGCCGAGGCTTCACCAGCGCCGACAACGGCCAGCGCCACGTCGCCATCGTCAACCAGTTCCTCGCGCAGCGCGAATGGCCCGGCCAGAGCGCCATCGGCCACCGCGTCAAAACCGGCGACATCGAGGAGTGGGCCACCGTCGTCGGCGTCGTCG
>DASXFH010000309.1:0-4810 GCA_036489655.1 Acidobacteriaceae bacterium
GCCCTTGGTGTGCTTGGCGATGATTTGGTTCTTGCGGTCGAGCACCGCCTGCCAGTTCACCTTGCCTTCGCCCAGGCCTTCGATACCGTATTCCTTCGCGTGCTTCAGATAGTCATAGACCTCGGCATTGAACAGCAGCGATTTGGTGGGAATGCAGCCCACATGCAGGCAGGTGCCGCCCAGCTTTTCGGATGCGTCGATCAGCGCGACCTTCAGGCCATACTGCCCGGCGCGGATGGCCGCCGTGTAGCCGGCCGGCCCGCCGCCCAGGATTGCCACGTCATAAATCGTCTCTGCCAAAGAAAACTCCGTTTCGGAAAGGTTGTGGGTTTTCGTCTGAACGCGCACAGGCGTCGGGGGGACCATGCGCCAACCCCAAACTCTTTATTGTACGCAGGGCTCCCGAGTGGGAGATGCAGCGGAAGCGGCTGGGGATTCGGCGCGGGGCCCGCAACGGCCTCCACCGACATTGGAGTCCCGGCTGGCATAAGGCAGATGTGTCGGTCGGGACGAATCGGATCGAGGGGGATGGGAGTCTCCCCTCGACGCAGGCGCCGATTCCGTTGTGCGCCGGATCGCTGGCGCCCCGCCCTCAAGCGGAGGCTACCCCCAGGACAAAAGCATGGCAGACAAGCGGCTGAGGGTGCCGGCGTCCAGTCCGAGGCCATTGGAGACGTAGGAGGCCATCGTTCCGTATTGGACCGTCACCTGAGCCAGGGCCGCGTCCAGATACCTTTGATCCGCCACCAACACGGGATAAATGATATTGGCAGCGCTTTGGCCGTAAGCAGCTGCGGTGGCCTTGTACGTCGCGTCGATCGTCGCCTGCGCGTAGACATTCGTCAGCAGGTAATCCTGATTGATCACGCTCTGGGGCACGCCCACAATATTCAGCAGTGTGTTGGTGATCCACCCTGTGCGATCCTTGCCGCCGCTGCAGTGGTAGAGATGGCAGCCCGGAGTGTGGGCCAGTAGGTGCAGTACCTCCGCAATGCGGCCGCGGATTCCACTGTCCGTGACAAAAGCCTCATAGCTGCTTTCCATGTAAGCGATGGCCTCGGCTGGTGTGGAGAGGGGAGGGTTGACCGCGTTAGGGGTGCCGTTCACGTTGATGTTGGTTTCCGTCGCGCCGGAAGGCGGATGGTCCGGGTTGGCCTGGATCTCTCCTGGAGTCCGAAGGTCAACAATCGTGAGGATGTCGAGAGCTTCCATCGTGGCCAGAGCGGCGGCCGATGGAGCAGCAAGAGCGCAGGACCGGTAGATTACGCCGCGGCGCAGCTTCTGGCCTCCAGCCGTGCGATAGGCCGTCGCGTCGTCGGCACCCGCGACATCGCGAAAGTTGTTGACCGATGCCAGCCGCGGGGTCGGAGCCACCGTGCTGCTGCCGCCACAGGAGATCAGCCAGGGACTGGCCAGAGAGGGCAATAACGCGCATTGCAGCGACCGCTTCAGAAACTCGCGGCGAGGCAGCAGAACGTGGCCTTCCGCTTCGCTGAGTTGTTGCTGGTTCCGGGAAGAGACGGGCATCGGCAGGACTCCCTTGCGTCCTGCAACGCCGCACACCATGCGGCGCGTCGATGGAACGCGCGGCAGGACGATGAGGTTATCGGCGGATGCAGCCGAATCCTTAGCAGGGGAGAAAGGCTACGACGGCCCCTGGGATTCCTTCGCCAAGCTCTCCACTGCCTGCGCCACACTCTGCGGATTCCAGTCGTCCCCGCCCCACACCTGCCTGACCGTGCCGTCGGGAGCAATCAGCGCGGTCAGCATGGTGTGCACAAGATCGCCATCTCCCGATGGCCGGTAGATCATTCCTTTGCCAGCTTCTTCAGGTTGGCGGGCGTCAGATCGACGAATTCCCAGTGCGAGAACCCCGCCGCGTCTCCATCCAGATACTGCAGGCCATCGCTTGCAACTCCGCTGCGATCCTGCGCCGTCAGGCGCCTCCGCCCGTGCGGCCAGCACCCAGCGCCTTCGCCGCTTCCTGCGCGAAGTAGGTCACGATAAACCCCGCGCCAGCCCGCCGGATCGCCATCAGCGACTCCAGCATCGCCCTCTTCGGTTCCAGCCAGCCTTTGGCAAAGGCCGCCTGCAGCATCGAGTACTCGCCGGAAACCTGGTACGCCCCAATCGGCACGTCGAAGTGCTCGCGGGCATCACGAATCACGTCCAGATACGGCATCGCCGGCTTCATCAGGATCATGTCCGCGCCTTCGCCCAGGTCCAGCTCGATCTCCCGCATCGCCTCGCGGGCGTTGGCGCCGTCCATCTGATAGCTGCGGCGGTCGCCGAACTGCGGCGTCGAGTCGGCGGCCTCCCGAAACGGCCCGTAGAAGGCCGAGGCAAACTTCGCCGCGTAGGAAAGAATCGGCGTCTGCTCGAAACCCTCTTCGTCCAGCTCGTCCCGGATCGCCGCAATTCGGCCATCCATCATGTCGCTGGGAGCAATGACGTCGGCGCCGGCGCGCGCCAGCGAAAGAGCGGTCCGGGCCAGCAGCTCCAGCGTTGGATCGTTCTCAATCTCGTACTCGTCGCCCTGCTGCTTCACGATGCCACAGTGTCCGTGCGAGGTGTACTCGCACAGGCAAACATCCGCCATCAGCACAAGCTTCTTCGCGGCGCTCGACTGCTTCAGTGCCTTCAAACCGCGCTGCACGATGCCGTTGTCGTCCCAGGCGCCGGTCGCCTGCTCGTCTTTCGACTCCGGCAGGCCGAAGAGCAGCAGGCCGCCAATCCCCAGCGCGGCAGCGTTCTCGGCTTCCTTCACAACTTCATCGACACTCAGGTTGAAGACCCCCGGCATGGAGCCGATTTCTTTCCGAACCCCTTCGCCCGGAGTGATGAACAGCGGCAGGATCAGCGCGCCGGGCTCGAGGTGCGTCTCGCGCACCAGAGCGCGCAGCGGCTCCGTCCGCCGCAGGCGGCGCATCCGGGTAACAGGGAATTCCATGGCGTTATTGTACGGCTCGGCCCGCGTCAGGCTGCGCCTGGAACCTGCAGGAAATCCAGCGCGCGGATGAGGTACGACTTCATCTCGCGGCGGGAGACGATCGCGTCCAGGAAGCCGTGCTCCAGCAGGAATTCCGAGCGCTGGAAACCCTCAGGCAATTTCTGCCGAATGGTCTGCTCGATGACTCGCGGGCCGGCGAAGCCGATCAGAGCGCCGGGCTCGGCGATGTTCAGGTCGCCCAGCATGGCGAAGCTCGCGGTCACGCCGCCGGTGGTTGGATCGGTCAGGACAGAGATGAACGGGACCTTAGCGTCGTCGAGGCGGGCCAGCGCAGTAGAAACCTTGGCCAGCTGCATCAGGCTGACGATGCCCTCCATCATGCGAGCGCCACCGGAAGCAGCCACGGTGATGAGCGGCTGGCGCTGGTCGTGGGCCCGGTCCACGGCGCGGGCAATGGTTTCCCCGACCACGGCGCCCATGCTGCCGCCGATAAAGCCATACTCCATCACGCTGAGGACCACGCGATGGGGACCGAGCAGGCCCTGGGCATTGACGATGGCGTCGTTCAGGCCCGTGTCGGCCCGGGCTTTCTTCAAGCGCCCCTTGTAGGGCTTCAGATCGGAAAACTCCAGCGGATCCGTGGACTTGAGCTCGCCGTCGACGAACTGAAGTCCGGGTTCAAGAAGGCTCTCGATGCGCTCCCGAGCACTGATGCGGCTGTGTCTCCCGCACTTGGGGCAGACCTGAAGATTGGCGTCGAGGTCGGCCTTCCAAAGTGTCTGGCCGCAGCCGTCGCATTTGGTCCACAGGCCCTCGGTACGCACCCGGTTGGCTCCCGACTCGATCCTATTGTCTTCCCGACGAAACCAGGACATGCATTCTCCCGAACAACCAGATTATCCTGGCCAGGCCTCGCGGAGCGGGTCGGGGAACGATGTCCGGAACCGGACGGTGCCCGGTTGCGTACTCCTGAGTGTCCTCTGTGGGAGGTGGCTATGTATTGCAGCGCTTGCGGTCAGCCGACGGATCCGTACCAGCCCTATTGCCCCCGGTGCGGCCGCCAGGTGACGGCCATTCCAACGGTGCCCCCTGTGCCGTGGACCTGGAGCCGGGTGCACCGGCACGTCCATACCCTCGGCATTCTGTGGATTGTTTATGCCGGCTGGGTCCTGCTGCACTGGGTCATGGTGGTCCCGTTCCTTTCCGGGATGGTCGGGGGATGGTTCCCGTTCCACCATGGATTTGATGGCTTCGTCTTTCCCTTTCAGAACATGCCGTGGTTCATTCCGCTGATCACAGTCATTCTGGCCGGCCGGGCGATTCTGTGCCTCGTGGCCGGATATGCCCTGCTGCGGCGGTATCCCTGGGCCCGAACGCTGGCCATCGTGACAGCGGTCCTGACGCTGATCCGCCCCATCACCGGAACGGTTCTGGCGATCTACACGCTCTGGGTCCTGCTGCCAGGAGCCTCAGGGCAGGAGTACCAGCAGATCGCGACGCCGAGCGTCTAGCTGGGAGCCGGGAGAAAACGACTGGATATCGGACCGGTTTGGGCGACTCGTTTGGCGTGGAACCGCTTTGGAGTCAGAGCTCGATGGTTCAGCAACGGGCGTGTGGGGACATGACAGGGTTTCCCCCGGCATTTTGCCGTTTATAGCTGGACGATCTGGAGCCCGGGAATCGCCTGGAAGTGCTTCACATTGAGAGTGACAACCTGAAAGCCGAGATGGAGGGCGGTCGCTCCGATGATGAGATCGGGAAAGTCGATCGCGATGCCACGGCCCATCTGCTCCCCGTGGATGCGGCCAGCGAGCCGAGCCACATCCAAATTGAGCGGATAGACCGGCACAGCCTGAAAAA
>DASXFH010000359.1:0-3857 GCA_036489655.1 Acidobacteriaceae bacterium
AGCCGCCAGAACGTTGCTGGCTGGCCCGGCAAGCGTGGTCAGGATATCGTCGCGGGTGATGTTCTTAAAATTGCGCGGCGTCACCGGCGTGGGCTTGGCCCAGCCAAACAGGAATCCCGGGCTCACCAGCAGCATAATGGCAGGCAAAATAATCGTGCCGAACAGATCGATGTGCTTGATCGGGTTCAGGGTCACGCGCCCCAGCATCTTCGCCGTCGGATCGCCCAGCCGAGACGCCACCCAGCCGTGGGCCGCTTCGTGCAGGCTGAGAGAAAACAGCAGCACTGCAAATTCGAAAATCGCAAGAACAAGGTGGTTCTGATCCATTGGAATCGTTTCGATGGTATCAGCTAAGGGCTGCTCTTTAGCTCTGCGCCCGCGGCGGCAAAACTGATTCCTCATGAGGAGGCAGTTCCGCGCAGGGACCCTGTGCCGGCTCGTCGCTCAGGCGCGCGGCTTCGCTCTTGCGCTTGATCCTCCGCCCCGGCACGCCGCCCACGATGCTGTGCGGCTCCAGATCGTGAGTCGCCACGGCCTGAGCTCCCAGCATGGAATCCTCCCCCACCCGCACTCCGGGCATCACCAGCGAGCGATACGTCACGCGTGCCTCCGGCCCTACTTCGGTCCGGCGATGTTCGATAATGCAGGCCTCCACCGGATCGTGCGCGTGCGAGAAGACCGCCGCGTGATCGGAGATCGACGTGCCTTTGCGAATGATCAGCTCACCGCGGTCGTCGAGCAGGACATGGTTGTGAATGATGCAGTCGTCCTCAAGGGTCAGGTTGTAGCCAAACGTGAACTCGACGCCGTGGTAGATCTTCACGTTGCGACCGATGCTCTTAAAGATGTGCTTGCCCAGCATGGAGCGCAATCGGAACCCCAGCCAGTGGTTCAGCGCCACCGGCGAGCGGTCGAACATGCGCCAGAACCACACCAGCGGCTTGATGAGTGCGTAGCGCTCGGCATCGATATCGCCGTAATACTCCGGTTCCAGCGTCACATTTGCCGGATCGAGCGAGAGCTCCAGCACGTTGAAGGGCAGCTCGGTGGCGAGGGTAAAGTTCAGACGGCCCCCGTGCGGGCGTCCCAGCAGCAGCTGGTGCAGGTTGTCGCGCACGATCTCGCCGCGCAGTTCGGCGTTGCTGTGACGGGAAAACTCGTTATCCAGGTGGTCCACCCAGCGGTTGAAAACCTCTTTCGCTTCACGGGTGGGCTCGATCTCGCGGTAATGGTAGCGTGGCATATCTTGTGGATTATCTTACCGTTTGCAGGGATGCAGAGAACCGGCTCCGTTTGCTTTTCGATTGCAGGGGCGCACGAACAGCGGTAGGCTTCTGCATCAGCAGGTCCCGGGAAAGGAAAGAAAGACTTCCATGGAAGAATCGCCGGCTGTACCGGAACAGAGGAGCTATTCGAGCTTATTCGTAATCGCATTGGGCGTTGCCGTCCTGTGCGCCCTCGCCGGGCTGATCTGGAGCTACAGCCTGGCCGGGCGTCTCACCCACGCCGAAACCCAGCTGGCTACGGCACAGCAGCAGAACGATAAGCTGGCTACCGCGCTAAGTGAAACCAATGCGCGGCTGAAGGTGACTTCGGAGACCCTGGGCCAGTCCCTGGGCATGACCCAGAAGCAGCTCGAACAGAAGGCGCAGGACCTGCTGAACCGGCAACAGGCGGATGCACGCCGTCTGGAAAAAGAAAATGCCGCGGCCCGCCAGCAGATCAGCGCCGTTTCCACCGATGTTTCCGGAGTGAAAACGGACGTGGGCGGCGTCAAAACCGATCTGGGCAACACCAAAACCGAGCTCCAGAACGCCCTCTCGCAGATGCAGAAAATGCAGGGCGACATGGGCGTCCAGAGCGGTTTGATTGCTACAAATGGCAAGGAGCTCGACGTCCTGAAGCACCTGGGCGACCGCAACTACTACGAATTCACGCTCGACAAAGGACACAGGCAGGCCGTCTCCACCGTCGGGCTGGAACTCAAAAAGGCCGACCCCAAGCACAGCCGCTTCACCCTCATCGTTTATTCCGACGACAAGAAGATTGAAAAGAAGGACCGCAACCTGGACGAACCCATCCAGTTCTATACCGGCAGAGGTCACCTGCTGTATGAGCTGGTGGTGAACAACATCAGCAAAAACAGGGTCCAGGGGTATGTGGCCACGCCGAAGGGCGCGCCCATACCCGTCTCCACTTCGGGAGAGTAGGGCTGGCAGGCAGTCATCGCTTCAGGGGATCGGAACGGAAGCACAGCGGCAGCAGAGTGTCTGCGGCTCCGTGTGCCGTTCAGGCCACCGCGGCCAGAACGCACGCCAGCAGCATCAGGAAAACCAGAAATCTTCTCATCGGCGTCACCAGGGACTGCGGGATTCGCTGCAAACCCAGGCTACAGAAAAACCGTGCCCGCGACTGTAGCACAAACGAGGGAATCTGTGGGATCTTCCCGGGTTCCCTTGCCTCCCCCATTGGAGTGCAAAGGTAACTGGCCCGGATTGACGGGTCCGGATGAACGGGTCGGATGACCGATCCCGGACTCTCTCTGGCTACAATCGAACACGTGAGCGACAGGGATCGACAGCGCTTTACCTTCGGCCAGCGGCTGGCGCTTTGGATCGTCCCAAAACTCACCGCCCTCACCCTCGCCGGCATCGGGCTGACGCTGCGATTTGAAGTGATCGCGGAGGAAGGCGCCGTTCCGGCCTCGCCCCCGGCACGCGGCATCTTCTGCTTCTGGCATCGCTGCACATTGCCCGCCGGCTGGTACTTTCGCAAGTTTCGCTGCTCCATTCTCATCAGCCGCAGCTTCGACGGCGAGCTGATCGCCCGCACCCTGGGCCTGCTCGGCTATGGCGCCGTGCGCGGATCCAGCTCGCGCGGTGGGGCGGCCGGGCTAATCGCCATGCGTGATGTGGTGGCCCGCGGCCAGCCGGTGGTGTTTACAGCCGACGGCCCCCGGGGCCCCATCTACCAGACCAAACCTGGACCGGTGAAGCTGGCCGCCATGACCGGCGAGCCGATGAACAGCTTTTATCTGCTGCCCCAGCGCGCCTGGACCATTCGTTCGTGGGATCGATTCCTCATTCCCCAGCCCTTTTCGCGCGTCGTGGTGAGCTGGGCGCGGCCAGTGCCGGCGCCCCCGCCGGAGGCCGCCCCTGAAGCTCTCGAAGCCGCACGCCGGGAGCTGAATGAGGCCCTCGAGCGCGCCCGGCTCCGCGCCGAGACACACTTCGGACAGCACTCCACCCCTTAAAATCGACCCAGTGCTGGTTACGGATTTCGATTTTCACCTCCCCGAAGAGCGCATCGCACAGGAGCCCCTGTCCGACCGCTCCGGCGCGCGCATGCTGACGCTGGATCGCGCAACCGGGGCCTGGCAGGACCGCCGCTTCCGCGACCTGCCCCAGCTGCTGCAACCCGGCGATCTCCTGGTCCTCAACGACACCCGCGTGATTCCGGCCCGCCTGTTCGCGCACCGCGCAGGCCTGCATACCCAGGCGCAACATCAGGCGACGGGCCGCGTGCAGGTGATGCTGGTGGAGCAGCTTTCCCCATGGGAGTGGAAGGCTTTGGTGCGCCCCGGTCGCAAGGTGCTCACCGGTGAGCACCTCAGGTTCGGCGACGGAGAACTGGAGGCCGAAGTCACAGCGCATGGCGATTTCGGCGAGCGCACAATCCGCTTCAGCCCGGTTCCGGATTTCTTTGCCGCCATCGAAAACCTGGGCCATGTGCCGCTGCCGCCCTACATCCATCGCGAAGACCGCACCGGCGACCGCGAGCGCTACCAGACCGTCTATGCGCGGGAACGCGGCTCGGTGGCGGCGCCGACCGCAGGCCTGCACTTCACCCCGGAGATC